>CAYJJA010000026.1:21920-25247 GCA_964370355.1 uncultured Akkermansia sp.
TGCGCCCCATTGTGGAGATGCAGTTTGCGGACTTCTCAACGATCGCGCTCAATCAATTTGCCAACAACTGTGCGGCGCATTACTACCGTACGGGTATACCTGTCAATGTGACGCTGCGCTTGCCCATGGGGGGGACACCAGGGGGAGGCCCCTATCATAGCCAGAGTATGGAGGCGCTCTTTGCGCATTTCCCAGGTATGCACATTCTGACCCCAGCTACGGTGGCGGATGCCTACGCGATGCTCAAGATGGCGGTGGAGCTGCCCGATCCTGTCGTCTTTGCCGAGCATAAGTTTCTCTACCGCTGGCTCAAGGCGGAGAGCTTCTTGCCTGAGAATGGAGAAGCTCCTCTGCCGCTGGGACGTGCGCGCATTGCGCGTCACGGTAGGCATGCGACGATCGTCACTTACTCGGCCATGGTCGCAGAGTCGCTCAAGGCTGCCGATGAGCTCGCCGAGAAGAATGGCTATGAGATCGAGGTGGTTGACCTGCGCAGCGTGCGACCGCTGGATATGGATACGGTGCTCGCCTCGGTAGCGCGTACGGGACGTGTCTTGGTGGTGAGTGAGGATTTCCCCTACGGTGGGGTTGCCGCTGAGCTGGTGGCGCGTATTGTGGCGGAGGGATTCCATCTACTTGATACGCCTCCTTTGCGCCACTGTGCCAAGGATACACCTATCCCCCAGCATCCCGATCTCTGGCGTGCTCATCGTCCGCATGCCGCAGATATCAGCCACTCGCTGCGCTACCTGCTTTCCCTTTAAAATCTTTTATCAAGCTTCAACGACCTTTTCCTATCATGCCCCAAGTCCCCATCCTCATGCCCCAGCTCGGCGAATCTATCACCGAGGCAACTATCATGAGTATCCTCGTTCAGCCCGGTTCTCCCGTGTCGGTAGACCAAGAAATCATCGAAGTCGAGACCAACAAGGCCGTCATGGCTCTACCTGCTCTCTGCTCGGGTAAGATCGCCGAATACCTCGTCGCCGAGGGAGAGACGCTGCCCGTTGGGACTGTCCTTGGCTACATCGAGGCGAGTGAGGAGGAGGTCGAGCGTCAGGGGCTTTCCTCTATGCTCTCACCGGACGTTGCGCCGGAGGGCGATACTGCTCCTCATATACAGGCGATGCCTGCGAGTGCTGGTGCTGATGGTGCGCATTTCCGCACCGAGGGGGAGTTTCGTGAGAATTTCTCCTCGTCCAAGAGCGTGGTGACGGGGGGGCTTCCTGTCCCTGTACCGCTGCGTAGTGCCAATTATCTATCCCCGCGTATACGCCCGCGGAGGCAGGCGCTGGGTAGCACCGAGGCAGATCTCGCCTACATCACTGGTACTGGGGTAGGGGGGCGTATCACCATTGAGGATTTTGAGAAATTCATCAACTATGTGGATGGCTGGCCTTCGCGTCAGGCATCGCCTATGCGCCGCAGCGTGGCGAGTAGCATGCAGCGTACTTGGCGTCGCCCTATTGCCAGTGCGAGTCGTCCTATTTACATGGCTCCTATCATGCTGCATCGCAAGAGGCAGGTGACAAAGCCTGGTATCACCTTGTACTTTGTGCGTGCCCTTGCCCTCGCCCTTGCTGAGTCTCCACAGTGTGCGGGCTATATGGTGGGTGGTCGTATTCTCACCCCCAAGAGCATTGATATAGGAATAGCGGTGCAGGTGGATGATGGCGTGATGGTACCTGTCATGCGCGGGGCGAATGAATACACGATGGAGCAGCTCATCGAGCAGTATAATAAGCTCGTCGAGCAGGCACGTCAGCGTCGCTTGAGTCCCGAGTATCAGGGTGGTGGTATCGCTACGGTGACGAATTTTGGCAATTTTGGGCTCACGGGTGCCACGCCCATGCCTCTGCCTAGCGAAAGCCTCATTCTCGGTGTGGGCTCGGCGGTAAAGGAGCCTGTCTGGAGTGATGAGGTTGAGTGTTTTATCCCTGTGGAGAAGGTGAATATCGTCGCCTCCTTTGACCACCGCGTGGTGGATGGCGGTGACATAGGGCGTCTCATGCAGCGCATCGCTTATTTCCTAGAGCGTCCCGATGTCCTCTAATCCCGTGCAGCCTCCTCTGGGTATCCTCGCAGGTGCAGGGGAATATCCGCGTCTGCTCGCTGAGGGGGCGCGTCGCGCGGGGCGGCGCATCGTGGGGGTAGGATTCAGAGGGGCAGAGGAGCCTGCCTTCAGGGCACTCTGTGATCACTACGCCTGCTACCGAGTGGGCGCTATAGAAGCACCAGCTGCTTTCTTTCGAGAGCATGGGGTGCAGCAATGTGTGCTTGCAGGCCAGATCAAGCCCTCTTGTATCTACACGCTCTGGCCAGATGCAACGGCGCGACGCCTGCTTGCGAGACTCGATAGGCGCAATGCGCATACGATTTTTGGTGCTGTCTGCCACTATATTGAGAGTCAGGGGATGTGTGCTCTGCCCTCCACTGTCTATATGGAGCATGCCATGCCACCCGAGGGTCTTGTTGCAGGTCCGCGCCCCAGTGAGGCTATGCTTGCGCTGGCGAGGCGTGGGATGGTGCATGCGAGCACTATTGCTGATCTCGACATAGGGCAGAGTCTCGTGATGCAGGGTGAGCATGTGCTCTGTGTCGAGGGGTATAAGGGGACCAATGAGTGCATTGCGCAGTCCATCACCAGTGATTTTGTCGGTGAGAAAATCCTTTGCAAGATCACGAAGCATGGGCATGACATGCGCTTTGATGTCCCTTGTATAGGCATAGGCACGCTGCGGCACTGCCTGCGTGCGGGCATACGCCATCTTGTCATTGAGGCGGATCGTACCATCATGCTGCAGTCCGAGCAGGTCAGGGAATTTTGTGTGCAGCATGACATCTCTCTCTTTGCTCTTCCGCGTCCCCACAGTGATGAAATCGTCTCGCATGCCCCTTGTGGCGAAGATGACGCTGCGCATGCACGTGCTCTAGCCGCTCAGCTGCATGCTCAAGGTGTCGGGACGAGTGCTGCGGTCTGTGATGGTGTGGTGATAGCGGTTGGTGATAATCAGGGGCTTGTGAAGTGTATCAAGCGCGCTGCTGCCTACATGCGCCGTCTGCGCTGGGCGCGTCTCATCAACGCGCTGCTGCATTATCTACTCGGTTACAAAAAGAGCCAGCAGGCCGCGCCCCTCCTCCTCGCGAGCACACAGCCGCTCACCACGCAGGAGATGAAGCTCCTGCGTGCTCACAAGATCAAGCTCGCGGAGTAGAGCATATCTCTCCTCTATCAACAACAAAGCGCAGCTCCGTGTCTGCCGGAGCAGCGCTTTGTGGTACGCCAGACATGGCGTAGTCGCTGGGGTGAAAATCCCCAATGAGCCG
>CAYJJA010000027.1:0-7080 GCA_964370355.1 uncultured Akkermansia sp.
CGAAAAGCAGCATAAACGAGCTTCGCTCGCCGCCTTCGGCGGACTTTATATGCTTTTCTTACTTGACGCGCCACTCCCTCTGTGGCTGAAAGCATGTATCACATTTGAGTGGATGTAAAGGCTTTGCCTTTCCCTCCTCTCAAATGTTTACATGCCTACATAGTCTACGAGAGGTGGCGTGCGACCGTGTCGCACTTATTACTTTGGCAGAAGATAATGTAACAAATTGCGGGATTCGCACAAATGGACATATCTGAATATCAAAGCTTCTTTTTGTTGGCTGAAAAATCTTATTTTTCAGCCAACAAAAGGAAGTACATGCTTTTAACTTGATTAGATAGAGTCTGTCAAGGAGCAATCTGTATAAAGTACCCGAAGGGGCGAGCGAAGCTCGTATCCTCAGCCTCATGCTTCGTCTCAAATTGGCATGCAATTTGTGCCAGATTGCGACTTGACGGGCTCTATTTAATCAAGTACGCAAGCCGCTGTTCCTGCATTAAGTTCTGCCAAAGTAATATATGGATTGCCCCTTGAGAGCCACGGCTTCTTCAGGTCGAAAGCAGGTACTTACTTTGTTGAATGAAAAATGAGATTTTTCACCCAACAAAGTAAGATTGCCTTGGTATGAAGCGATTGTGGTTATGATACGATTCTGACGGAGTGCTGTGAAAACTTTGTTTGTGGAATCTCGGAGCCTTTTCGGCGACGCGGCTAGCTGCCAGAACCATGCCAAGGTCATGCCGAGCTGGGCTGCTTGAGTCGCCCCTCGTCGTCGATGAGCTCTCCGCGCTGGAGGGCGAGTGCGATGCCAGCCTCAGTAGCAGAGAGGATGTTCTTGCCCATCTTGGTGTAGCCAAGGCGATTCGCCATCTCGCGCTGGAGGTCGGTGCGTGGTAGTGAGAGGGTCTGCTCGATGAGCGAGCAGGCGAGCACGCTGAGCTCCTCGGGCGCGATGTGGTCGATGTCTCGCGGGTGGAGACGGTAGCTCTTGTAGCTCTCAGGCTGCTGATCGGCACGCCAGTAGAAGCTTGTGAGCATGCTCTCTCCTCCTGCGTTGAGCTGCATCTCGCTGAGTAGGGCTTCAAAGTAGTCCTTAATGCGCTTCGTCATGCGCGTCGTGCCCCAGTGGGTCATGATGCGGCGGCAGAGGTATTCTCCATGCACGGGGGCTTCGGCTTGGATGAGCTCGCGGAGCTGTTCCATAATGTGGGAGCGGAACTCTCGCTTGGTGAAGTCCTCGCCCTCGTAGGGGCATTTGCCGAGTCGGTGTTCCTTGTATTCGATGAGGTAGGGGGAGGCGGCTTGCTCATCCCCGCTCTTGCTCTGCTCCTCCTCCACGAGCTCGCTGAGCTGGGCGGTGGCAGGCAGTGCGGCTTTGTAGCTGGTGGCAGGTTGCGCGGGCTGCTCTTCCTCGATGGCTTCTTCGGGCTCAGGGCGGTCGCGTAGCTCGTTGAGCTGGTCTATGACACGCTGGATGCTGCGCTCTGGCTCATGCACCCAGTCCATGACCCAGAGGCGGATGAGATTCCAGCCTAGCATGCGTAGCACGCTTTGCTGGGTGATCTCTCTATCATGGATATTCTCCGTGCTCGCGTAGTGCTCACCGTCGCAGACGATGGCCGCGAGGTAGACGCCCTCTTTGTGGGGATGGACGACGGCCATGTCGAGGCGGTAGCCCGAGCAGCCTACGTGAGTGTTGAGCTCATAGCCAGCTTCGCGTATACGGGCAGCGAGGCTGTCGATGAGGCTGCGCTTGCTCAGCTGCTGATCCTTGGCTTGGCGAGGGAGTGCGGCTGTGCCTTTGTGGGCGAAGTCTAGGAAGTTCTTGAGCCCCGCGACACCCTCAGACGAGCTGCGCGCGAGATCGATCTGCTCGGCCTTGAGGGTGGAGAAGACCTTCATCTCGTAGCGGGCGCGAGAGACGGCGACGTTGAGACGACGCCAGCCGCCTTCGCGGTTGAGCGGGCCAAAGTTCATGCTGATCTTGCCCTGCTCGTCAGGACCATAAGCGACGGAGAAGAGGATGATGTCGCGCTCATCGCCTTGGACGTTCTCCAGATTCTTGACAAAGAGGGCTTCCTCGCCCTGCGTGGCGAGCAGCTCCAGCTCGTGGTTCTCGGGCTTGGCAAAGGCCTGCATGAGCTTGTCCTCAATGAGATTTTGCTGCACGACGCTAAAGGTGATGATGCCTATGCTGCGCTGGCGACGCTGAGGGTCGCGCAGGCGGGCGAGCACCTCATCGACGATGGCCTGCGCCTCAGCGGCATTCTGACGCGTCTTCCCCTTATCGTAGTAGCCCGCGACATGCTGCCAGGTGACCTTGCTGCTCAGGTCATCGGGCGAGGGGTAGGTGAGCAGACGGCTCTCGTAGTACTGGGTGTTGCTAAAGGCGATGAGGCTCTCATGCTTGCTACGGTAGTGCCAGCGTAGGTACTTGGAGGGCATGGAGAGCGCGAGGCAGTCATCAAGGATGCTTTCGAGGTCTTCGAGTGCGATGTTGTCCTCATCGACTGAGCTCGATGAGAAGAAGCTGGTGGGGGGCATCTGCTTGGGGTCGCCGACGATGACGACATTCTTCCCGCGTGCGATGGCACCGACGGCTTCGCAGGTGGGCATTTGTGAGGCCTCATCAAAGATGACGAGGTCGAATTGGATGTTGTCCAAATCAATGAATTGCGCCACAGAGAGCGGGCTCATGAGCATGCAGGGCTTCAGACGCAGCAGCAGCTCGGGGATCTGGTCAAAGAGCTGGCGTATGCTGATGCCACGCCCGCGGCTCTTGATGGCGCGTAGCAGGATGCCGAGCTCGGAGTTTTGCATGCTGCGCCCCTGCAGGGAGGGGAGGCGTGCGGCGAGGGTGGCGAGGATGGCTTGGCGGGTGAGTGTCTCGTGTTGCTTGCTGAGCGCGCGGAATTGCTCCAGCTTGCTCTCAAAGATAGCCCCCTTGAAATCGGTTAGCTCGGGCTCGCTCTGCACGGCGCTGTCGATGAAGCGGCGCAGCAGAGCGCGTACGAAGCTGCTCTTGATGCTCTCCAGCGGGATGGTATGGCTCTGTAGCCAGCCGAGATAGCTGCGCAGGAGGGGATCGGTAGTGCTCTCTTGTGCCTTATTCCACAGGGTCCAGTCGCGTAGGGAGGCGAGGTGGGTGATGAGGCCGTCGTAGTAGCTGCGCCATTCGTAGAGATTCTGACTCTGGCTCTCGTCTCGCTGGTAGTTGCTCTTGAGTTGGAGGGTGCTGCTGAGCTGCTCCTCGCTGGCGAGGTAGCCTTGCCATGCTTGGCTGTAGGCGGTGAGGGTGTCGCGATGCAGGGTGAGGAAGCTGTCGTGCCCTTGGCTGAGCTCGCTGGCGAGCTTGCGGCGTATGTCGAGGCTATGGGGGATGCTCTTGGTGAGGGCGATGAGCTGCTGGCTGAGGCTGAGTGTGCCCTCGATGCTGCGCTGCATCTTGTCCCAATGCGCCTGCTCGAGATCGCCATGCGTGCCCATGTCTCGGGTGAAGCGCGCTTGATGGCTCGCGAGGATGGCTTGCGCGTCTTGGTAGCTGATGAGGTCGCGCAGGGTGTCCGCGATGGCGCTCTCCTCGGGGAGGGTGGTGAAGTGGGCGCGCAGCTGCTTTTTGAGCCCGCGCAGGGCGAAGAATCGGGGGATGAACCAGCTCTGCTCCGCCTGCTCCCACGCGGCGAGCTGGGCCTTGCCATCGAGGCTCAGTAGGCTATCTCTGCCGCTCTGGAGGAGCTGGGAGCGCAGCTGGTCACGCTTTTGCCCATGAGGTAATAGGGAGGTGAAGCTCTCGCGTAGCTCGTTGAGCTGCTCGACGCGCAGGAGATGGGCATTGAGCGGGTTTTCCTCATCGAGGAGGGCTGCGCAGAGGCTCGCAAGGATGCGTCCATGCTCGTAGGGGAGCTCGTCGAGGGGGTAGCCGAGTAGCTCGCTGAGCGCGGGGATCGCGTTGAGAAGGCTATCGGCCTGCTCAAGGATGGAGGTGATCTCGCCATCGACTTGTTGCTGGAGCGTGGGGCTGTAGTGGCTCAGGGCACTGTTCGCAAGGGGGTGGGTGACGACGTCTTGGCAGAAGAGCGCGATTTGCTGGAGCTCATCGAGGCTCTGCTGCATGCTCTCCCATCGCTCTTCGGGGAGCTCGCAGAGATTGCTATCACTGAGCTGATAGGAAGGCTCAGTAGCGGGGATGCCCTCAAGGAGGTGGAGGGCATCATAGAGGGAGATGCCTAGAGGGTAGCGGTGGTGGAGCTTTGCCACGGGGCTCGCGATTTGCTCGCGCAGGGCGTGGAGTCGCGCGGCCTCTTGCTCAAAGTGGGCGGCGGTGCCGCTCTCGGCGAGCTCGGTGGTCTGCTGGAGCTGGGTGAGGACGGCGGACTTGGTCGATTTGTTGGAGTGGAGCTCAAGGCAGAAGGGCGCGAGCCCTATCTTGGCAAGGCGCGTCTGGACGACGGAGAGGGCAGCCATCTTTTCGGCGACGAAGAGCACTTTCTTGCCCTGATAGAGGGCATTGGAGATCATATTCGTGATGGTCTGCGACTTGCCCGAGCCCGGAGGTCCGTGAAGGATGAAGCTGCTGTCTTGCGCGGCATGTGAGATGGCCTCGACTTGGTAGCCGTCGGCACTGACGGGCAGTGCGAGCGTGTTGAGATTGTCCTTGAGCTCGGGTTGTTGGTACTCGAGCTGTCCAGCGACGAGGCTTTGAACGATGGGGTTCTCGCAGAGCTTGCTCGCGTAGTGGTGGATGTCATTCCACATGATGAACTTGCTGAAGGAGAAGATGCCGAGGATGGCCTTTTCCTCGATGTCCCAGCGGGCTTGCCCCTTGATAGCGCTGCGGATGGAGTTGAAGATGAGCTGGACATCCACTCCGTTGGCATCGCGTGGCAGCTCGCTCAGTGAGCTCATGTCGATGCCAAAGTCCTGCTTGAGCATCTCAAGCAGTGTGATGTTCATGGTGGTCTCCTCCTCGCTCGCGCGTATGGTGTAGCCGCGCTGCGCGGACTTGCGCTTGATCTCGACGGGCATGAGCAGCAAGGGGGCAAAGCGTGCTCGCTCGCTCTTCTCGGTCTCATACCAGCGCAGCATGCCGAGGGCGAGGTAGAGAGTATTCGCCCCATTCTCTTCGAGTGAGAGACGGGATTGGCGGTAGAGCTGGGTGAGGCTCTTGTCGAGCTCGGCGGGGGTGAGGTAGCTGTGGAGGCGATTCTGCCGCAGCTGCTCGTGGAGCAGCTCGATGATGGGGTCGGCCTGGGCGATGCTGGAGAAGAGCTCGCGCGTGGAGCCGCGCTCCTCATCGAGGGGGGCTTTCCACTCACTGGGCTTTTCATGGAGGGTGAATTGCTGTCCCTCGGCGAGCTTGTCCTCCCATTCGCTGAGGTTGGTCGCCATGAGTTGGAGGGAGTTGCGCCCTATGCGGGCGTTGAGTAGGTTGTTGCGCAGGCTCAGGTCGAGCAGCTTGCGCTCCCAGACCTTTTGCTTGGTGGCGACGCTGGATTGGAGGTCGATGAGGGGGGCTTGGGGGGTGATGTAGGCGGGGGCTTCATGCGTGAGCAGGGAGGGGGGAGCCTCTTCAAGCACATATCCCTGCTCGCCTGGGACGCGCTGCGGGAGAGGCTTGATGCCGGCTAGGCGGCAGCGCTTGATGTCGAGAGAGTAGTGAAACTCCTCGGTCTTGAGTAGGTGGTCTTCGCCCGCCTTGCAGGCGAGGTCAAAGGGGACATTCCTACTCGCATTCATCCCCGTGGTCTCGACGAGGGCTATCTCATTGATGCCTGCGGCGAGTCGCTTGGTCAGGGCACTCACGTCGTCATTGATGCGATCGCTGAGCATCTCATCGACCAGCCATGCTCCTGCGAAGGCGTGCCCGTGGATGAGCACGAGGATGGGGTTGATACCGACAGCCTCGAGGCAGGCGGCGTAGAGCAGGGCCATGTCGAGGCAGGTGCCGAGCTTTTGCCCGAGGCAGGCATCGCCGAGGCGCACGCGCTGGCCTTGCTTTTCATAGCTGGCGGGTGGGTTGCAGTAGATGATCTTTTGCTCAGCGAGGGATTGGTAGATGGCTCCCATCTGCTTGCGCACGCGATCCGAGGAGTGGGTCTGGTAGGCGTTGAAGGAGGCATCGCCTGTCCACTCTTCGAGGATCTCAGCTGCGCGTCGCAGCACGACTGCAAGGCTGGGATGATTGGGCGTGACAAAGGCCGCGAGCATCTCGGGGTAGAGGGTGACACCACCCCATTCATCGAAGGCGAGAATCTCGAGAGGGTAGTTGTTCTCGTAGATGATCTCTTCTTTGCTCTTGATGCAGAGGCGTATTTCTCCCAGAATGCGCTCGGTGAGTGTGGAGAGGTATTCGGCGGAGAGCTTGATGATGAGATCCTTGATGGAGACGCTGCTCTCGGGGGCGAGCTGCTCAAGGCGACTTTCGCAGGTCTCGCTGAGCTCGGGGCTGAGGGTGACGCTGATAGTTAGGTCTTCGTAGCTGCTCTGCGTCTCGTTGTGAAGCAGGAGGCTTTGAATGACAGGGAGACGGTTCTGCTGGGTAGCAAAGTTGACCTTTTCAAAGTAGACGAGTTCGACATTCATGGGAGGAGGGGATCTCTCGGTTATGTTTATTATACCCTGTGTGGGTGATAAAACAAGGGGAAATGTTGGGGACTTTTTATCTGCTCTCCGAATTATGACAGAGGGGGAAGTTGAGCATGGTTCTTGTAGTGCTGTATGCTGTTTGTCAATATTGTTATTTTTTGGCAATAAATGCTAAGCGATATAAATTAAGATTTAACGTCTATCTAACAAGTTATTTCATTGTTAAAATTTGACAGTAAAATGCGTGAATCATTGAATGGCAAGTGATTTCATAAATGACAAAATCGCCTCACATATACACAAAATGTGTCGAATTCCCCTTGACAATTGGGCTGTATGTGGTAAGTTGTCACTATACGAAATTAACCTACTATCGTGTGAATTTTAGATCAGACAGAGTCTTCTAAAATGAACGTTCGCCCAGTTCCGTTACCCCGTAAATACACCTGAAATATGAAAAAATTAGTATTGAGATTAACTCGATCCAAAGCGGCT
>CAYJJA010000027.1:7090-13304 GCA_964370355.1 uncultured Akkermansia sp.
CAGGGCAAGCCCCCCAAAGCTACTCCTGCCCCGACGCCAGCTCCAGTTCCAGCTCCGACGCCAGCTCCGACGCCAGCTCCTGCTCCCCAAGAGGTCAGCGCTCAAGTGACGCCTCCTGAAGTGATCGTGCCTCCCAAGCCCGAGCCTCCACAGAGAGTCTCCCAAGATAGCATACCTTGGGTAGAAAGTGAGACCAGCCTCAGCTCATCCGATACGAGCAGCTCGCCTAGCGATCAAAACGCGATCAAAAGCCAGATTGAGGCAATGCAGTCAAACTATCGCGAAAACATCGCCAAGGGTAAAGAAGATGCCAAGGTGTCGCAATACTTCACCTTCTTCTTTGTGGTGCTCATCGTCGCGATGTTCGGCGTGTTCGTCCCCTTCTTCATCAACCGGACCTGGAAGGATAAGATTACAAAAGTCGTTGACAATCACAAGGATTCTATGATGCAGCAAGAATCCAGCATGGCTCATCTGCTCGATCGCGCCTTGCACTCTTTTGAAGAACGCTCAACAGCGACGCAACAGGGCTACACTCAAGCCATGGAGAAGATATCTCAAGATCTCAAGGATGAGATGCATGTCTTCCATATCAAGAAAGATGAAACGATTGATCTGCTCAAGTCTCAAATCGCCGAGTCCAATCGTATCCTGCTCGAAACACGCAATGAAAAGGATCAGGGCATGCTCGCTGCCCGCGAAGTCAGTCTGCTCCAAAGGGAGCTCAAGGAAGAGCTCGTCTCCTTCAAAAAGGAGCGCAAGCAGTCCGAAGAGGCCCTCCAATCCATCATCGGCGAGCTCAATCGCATCATGGATGAGACCTCCGCCGAGCATGCTCGCAGTATGCAGGCAGCTCGCGATGCCAAGCTCAGCGAACTGCGTGCAAGAACTTATTCTGAGCCCGATGCCTCAGAGCGTATCAACATGATCAATGAGCTTCTCGAATCCAGCCCTCGCGATGAAAAGCTTTTCTATCTGAGAGCTGTCGCCAAAAACGAATTGATGGATTACTTCGGCGCGCTCGAAGACTGCTCCAGAGCTATTCAGATCAAGCCTAGCTACACTGCCGCCTACAACTTCCGCGGTCTCGTACTAGAGCAGCTCCATGACTACGAAGCCGCTATGCGAGATTACACCCGCGTCATTGAGCTTGATTCCAACAATGCCGTCGCCTACAACAGGCGAGCCAAGGCAAAGTCAGCACTCAAGGACTACAAAGGAGCCGTCATTGATAGCTCCAAGGCCATCGCCATCAATCCAGAAAGTGATGAAGCCTACCTCCACCGCGGCGAAGCCAGAACGGCTCTCAAAGACTACGAGGGGGCAGTAGACGACTGCACCAAGGCTCTTGAGATCAACCCTGAAAACGACGATGCCTACATCCATCGTGGCGAGGCCAAGACCGAGCTCAAGGACTTCGTCGGCGCAAAGGAGGATTGTACCAAGGCTATCGAGATCAACCCTGAGAACGACGAGGCCTACAGCCAGCGTGGTCGGGTCGATCTAGAGCTCAAGGACTTCCCCAAAGCTCAGGAAGACTGCACCAAAGCCATCGAGATCAACCCTGAAAACGACGAGGCCTACCTCTACCGCAGTGTCGCCAAAAAGGAACTCAAGGACTACACAGGCACGATCGCAGATTGCTCACGCGCTCTTGAGATCAACAAGGAGAACGACATCGCCTACAACAACAGGGGCTACGCCAAGCGTCAACTCAATGACTACGTCAGCGCTATCGACGACTACACCAAGGCCATCGCCATCAACCCCGAAAAGGAGGCTCCCTACAACAATCGTAGTGTCGCCAAGACCATGATCAACGACTGCAAAGGTGCGCTCGAAGACTGCAACAAGGCTCTAGAGATCAATAGCGCAGACCACCGTGTCTACAACAACCGTGCCGTTGCCAAAAATAGCATGAAGGACTACGAAGGCGCCCTCGAAGACGCACAAAAGGCACTCGAAATAAACCCTCACTACTCGCTCTCATTCCGCCACCTCGGCAACGCTCAACGCGGACTGGGACTCTTTGAACGCGCTATCGCTAGCTACACACAAGGCATCAAGCGCGACCCTAGCTTCTACAAACTCTACAGCGACCGCGCCATCGCCTACCGCAAACTGGCACTCCGTACCGATGATCCCGCTAGGTCACGCGAGTATCAGCACCTCGCGGAGCAAGACGAGAGGACTGCGGCTGAGCTAGCCGAGTAAAGCTCAGCATCGCTTATACGAGCACATCGACCTCACGCTACGCGTGCTAGGTCGGTGTTTTTTTGCATTGCGTCTGTTTTGCCGATGCGGCTGGCATGTATCTTCATTATTACTTTGGCTATAGATAATGTGATAAAAGCAACAACACCGACCTCGCAGCGGAGCTGCCAGATCGGTGTTTTTTTGAAGGACTTTTTCTATGAACAAGCAAATATTAGAAGTCTACCTTGCTGCCTTCAAAGCAGTACATAAACATCTTCTCCATATCTTCTACGGTGAGTACACGAGGATTAAAGCTGGTGCAGGGGTCAGCCATAGCATGCTTTGCCATTTCCTTGACCTGAGCCTTCCAGCTCTCTTCGCAAATACCGCACTCTTTGACAGAGGAGACGATATTGAGTGAGCTGCGTAGAGCCTCGATTGCTTGGGCAAGGTCTTCTGCGCTCTCTTTACCGAGGACGGCTGCGAGCTTTTCATACTTTGTCGTAATCTTGCTGTTGTAGCGAATGACGTTGGGCAGTACAATGGCGTTGGCGCAGCCATGAGTCACACCAAAGCGACCACCGATCTGATGCGCGAGGGAGTGGGCTATACCCAGCCATACATTGGTGAAGGCGTAGCCACCCATGCAGGAGGCATCATGCATGTTTTGGCGTGCTTCTGTGTTTTCTGGCTCAGCATAAGCGGTGAGGAGGTTCTCAAAGATCATCTCCATGCCACCCTTGGCGAGCACATCGGCGTAGTTGTTATCTATATTGGAGACGAAGGCTTCTACGCAGTGTGTGAGGGCATCCATGCCCGTGTTGGCTGTCACCTCAGCAGGCATGCTCACGCAGAGATCTCCATCAAGGATGGCGACATCGGGGAGCAGCTCGAAGGAAACGACAGGGTATTTCACGCCCAAATCTGTGTCGGTAATGACAGCCAGAGCGGTGATTTCTGTACCAGTGCCACTGGTGGAGGGGATGGCGGCAAAGCGCGCTTTCTGGCGCAAGGCAGGGATGCCACAGACTTGTTTCATCTGATCAAAGCTCAATTCGGGGTGCTCATAAATAGCCCACATGGCCTTGGCCGCATCAATGGCAGAGCAACCACCCAAGCCAATAATCCAATCAGGCTGGAAGTCCATGAACGCAGCCGCTCCCTTGCGTACAGTACCAATAGAGGGGTCTGCCTCGACGCCTTCAAAGATGCTGTGCTCCATGCCAATCTCGTCTAAAATGGCTTGCACTTTGGCGAGTGAGCCGTTTTCTTTGACTGACTTGCCGCCAATGACGATCATTGCCTTTGTGCCTGAGATATTTTTGAGCTCGCTGAGAGAGCCCAAGCCGTGGTAGATTTCTGGTGTTTGGTATAGTTTTGCCATGGGCTTAGATTAGCAAATATTTCCTCAGAAATACAGCCGCAAGGCTTTCCCATTTGTGCCTTTTACTTGTAATTATCGACTTTTTATGGGGGCTTCTTATTTCTCGCGAGGTAAGATTTTGAGATGATTTTAGAGTTGGATTTTTCACGAATTGATGTCTCAGAGTATCCTCTGAGACGAAAATTCGGGGATAATCCAGCCTAAAAGCGCTCAAAAGCTGCCTCGTGAAGCGATTTTCTGAATTTTCTTATTTAGAATGACGAGAATTTAGAAGTACCCTTATGAATCGGCAATCATCGTATTCTCGGCGCGTAGCTTTGTTTTGAGCTCCGAGGGTGAGCAGGAAAATTTACTAGTAATATACTTATTGAGTGATGATTGAGAGTCAAAGCCGAGTGTGTAGGCGAGCTCCTTGAGGGGCATGTCGTCAAAAATAAGTCTTTTTTTGATTTCGAGCGTGACGCGCTCATGAATGAGCTCCAAGGCTGTGCTTCGCGCATATTTCTTGCAGAGGAGGTTGAGCTTCTTTGGGGAAATCCCCAACTTCTTGCAGTATTCGTCTACCTTGCGCAGGAGCTGATGATTCTCTTCTATCAATCGCCGGAAGCGAATATAAGAGTCAAAGTCTTGATCCTGATTAGCCGAGAATTCATGCCCCGATACCGAATCAATAATTTTAAAGATGATGATCTTGGTGAAGAATTTGAGCTCCATCTGCCTGATATTATTGAGGGGGCGGGCGAGCCCTTGAATTTGGGTCTTTACCTGATTGATCTCATCAAATGAGCTGAGCTTATCGGCGTAGGTCACATAATTGATCTTCTTGTAGAGCTCGACGTTGTACTCCTTGAGTTCATTGGAAAGGATAGCGGAGCAAAAGATACTCTCATCAAACATAATCACATCCCCCTCAATACCACCTTCCAACTGAAGGCTGCATACTTGACGAGGAAAGATGAAGCAGATGGAAGGTGCTTGCACCTCAAATTGCTCAAAACCGATGAAGAACTTGCCATGCCCTTTCCGAATGATGATCATCTGGAAAAAGCTATTAGAATGAGGCCGAGCTAAGCCCGCATGAAAGGGCTCATCTAGCGCACGCATCACAAAGCTATGCGAGCCGCCATGATCGGAGCTATGCTCATGAAGATGGGTTTGTATGATATTCATGGGAGAAAAGTCTCAAGTGTAGGGGGCTTATCTCTTCCAGTCCACGGGCACTTCGGTGATGATGCCACTCTTATTCTCATAGAGTACGTGTCCATGCTCTACACCGTAGTTATAGACCTCCATGGTGACTTTGACATCGTAGCAGCAATAGGTAGCGATGTCGAGGAGTTTTTCTACATTGCCTGTGCCTTCGTAGTCAGCCCACCACTTGAGGGCATCGGTGCCCTTGGCGGTCTTGCTCAGGCCTCCGAGACTGGGCGTGGCCACGGAGTCGAGGCTGAGGCGGTGTCCGAGTTTGCTGCTGAGGTCTTGGCAGAGATCAAGATTCTGGGTCATGTCCGCAATGTTCCAAAAGCTAAAGGGCTGGATGACCTCGTAGTCGAATCCTAGGTGATTAAAGCCTACGACAAGATCCGCATTCTTCATCTCCTCGATGAGATCATTGACTTGATCCTCCGTGTAGATATGATAGGCTCGATCACGCGTGGAGTAGGTGACTGCAACGGAGACTCCCATGAGTCCCGCCTTGTCCCAACCACCGACCTGTGCGGCGGAGCGTCTTGTTTCGAGGTCAAAGAAGACAATGTTCATAAGGTATTCTTATTGGCAGAATTGCTCTCGCCTCAAGCCCTCATAGAGCATGATGGCTACCGCCGTAGTGAGATTGAGACTGCGTGATTGATCGCCAGGCATAGGGATGCGCAGGGCGGTGTCTTGATGCTCACGTATCCAGTGCTCAGGTAGCCCGCGCGACTCCGCTCCAAAGATGAAGTAATCGCCAGCGCAGATAGGCAAATCGGCATCCCAGATGCTCTTCTCCGCCTTGGTTGAGAGAAACCAGAAGCGCGCGCTTGCGTCAGCCGCAGCGGTGAGCTCTTCGAGGGAGTCCCAGAGATGCAAGTCTACGTACTGCCAGTAGTCGAGCCCTGTGCGGCGTATATGCTTTTCCTCCAAGCTAAAGCCCAAAGGGCGTATCAGGTGTAGCCTCGTGCCAGTTGAGACAGCAAGGCGACCTGTCGCCCCCGTATTGTGGGGGATTTCGGGGTGATGGAGGACGATATTGAACATGAGAACTAGCAGGGCTTTGGCAGAGAGCGCAGGATGCGAGCGGGCTTACTTCGCCCCGCGACGCAACAGGACGGCGGGGATGGTACGCAGGAAGAGACAGATATCCAAAAAGAGCGACCAGTTATCAATATAGCGTAGGTCTTGGCGTATCATCTGCTCAAAGCCTGGGTTGGAGCTACGATCCTCCACTTGCCAATAGCAGGTGAGTCCAGGCTTCACACAGAGGCGACGGCGATCCGATATATTGGGGAACTCCTCCGTCTCATAGGTGGGCAGGGGGCGTGGACCTACGATGCTCATATCACCGAGCAAGACATTGATGAGCTGCGGGAGCTCGTCTATTGAGGTCTTGCGCAGAAAGTTGCCAAAGGGAATGATGCGGGGATCATCGGTGAG
>CAYJJA010000027.1:13314-18110 GCA_964370355.1 uncultured Akkermansia sp.
AAGATGGGACCCTCCATCTCATTGCCGTAGAGCTTCTTGACCTCCTCTAGACGCTGATCAGCATCCGTGTACATGGAGCGAAATTTCCACATCTTGAAAGGTGCACCGTAGCGACCCGTACGCAGCTGGGAGTAAAAGATGGGCCCTTTGGGGTCATTGAGCTTGATACCAATGGCAGCAATGATCCAAAAAGGAAGGGTGACAAGCAAGATGAGGCTTGCGAGGACCTTGTCGAGTAGCATCTTGATCATATAACCCCAGCTTTGTTGGGGGGATGAGCTCACGACAAGGAGGCGATGCTGGTCAATTTGCGTCACGTGACTGTGTGTGAAGGGGGTCTGTGCATTGTGATCAGGGATGTAGATATCAATACCTTGCGTCTCGCAAAGGGCGATGATATTGCCATTTTCCACATAGCAACGACGCTCGCCAAAGAGCAGCACGAGGTGGGGATGCCCCGCGAGTATAGCTGCCTGTATTTCCTCAATGCTGCTCTCTTCTATGGGCAGCTTGGCCACGCAGGTATAGGCCTGTCTCCACTGGTCGGGGTACTCGAGCCAGCGATCCTCCATGCTATCCTTGGGACCGATGATGAGGATGCGATTCTTAAAGCCTTGCCCCAAAAATGTATTGAGCTGCAAAGATCGGAATAGGTAGTAGCGCAAATACAAAAGGATAGGAATGCCCACCATATTCGTCATGAGCGTATGATTGAATATGCTCGCATGCGCGTGGCGGCTCTGATAAAAGGCGATGATACAGAGACAAATCACGGTGAAGGCCAAGATCTGACCGAAGGCACGATGTGGGCGCTGGAGGTTATTCTTGCTGTAAAAACCTATCTTCGAGAGTAGAATAGGGCAGGAGATAAGACCTAGACCAACAAAGAGAGGAAGACTGACAAAGAGGTTAAAATCAATGACAGGCTCCCAGCCAAGGATAGGTCCGATTAAATTCGCAATCTCTGGCGAGTAATAGGAAAAAGTAAGAATGAGGATAAAATCAATGGCGGGGCAAACCCTCGCAATGATAGGACTTTGCTGATTATTCATACGATGCTATATATAAAAAGTAAACTAGATAAAAGGAAGACTAGGCAAGGCTCATGATGCGAGCCCTATCAAAGTCTGAGGGGGATAGACGCACACAGACACGCCTCTCGGCGGAGATCAGCGCATCAAGGTGACCTTCATTCTTTTGTAAAAAAGCGATGACAATCTTGCCATTGGGCAATGTGCCACGGAATGCCATGGGGGCAACACGCTCGGTGATGTTGCAAGTAGTAGTAATAAAATGAGCAGGGTATTGTGTAAGGGATGTCATATAGAGTAGATGGAAAAGGGGTATGGATTAGAAAAAAAGCTTGATGCCCTCATCAACGATCTCTCGCGTACGCTTGCCACCACGATCGAGGAGTGAAGGCGCTGCATCCCCGTCGCTGGAGTCATCCTCCTTGCTAGTAGCTCTAGGGCGACGCGCTTGAGGCAAGATGCTACCAGCGGAGCTATTGAAGAGCCCGATGAGATCGCTGCCAGTTTGGGTGAGCTTCTTGCTGAGGATGGACTTGAGACGCGCACTGAGGTCTTCGCGAGGTTGATCTAGCGTACCGCTCAGATTGACCTTGACCCAGCAATAGCCATCCCTATCTTGCTCACTGAATATTTGCTGGCTGATGAGCATTGCAAAAAGAGGAATCTTACCATGTATATCGCGTGGGATGCCGACATCTAGCGTGCCGCTCAATCCGCGATTCTCCTTAATGAGTACAAAGCCTTTTATCGTTAATTTCCCCTTTGACATCAAGACAATATCGTCAAGTAGCCAAGCTCCGTTGATGCCGAGTTTGGAGGAGTTGTAGGGGTAGTGCAGCGTGGCGCTGGCCTGCTCAAATCCTAGAGAGCGGTAGGGGTAGCTATCGGCTATGCTCAGCTCACTGAGAAAGGGCAGAGCCTCAGCACGCGCTTGGAGCATATTGATACTGGCGGTGAAAAAGCTGATCTCACCCTTCTGCCCGCGCAGCTCAATGGTGCTATCGAGCTGACCGGTAATGCGTTTTTTCCAGTCATTCTCAAGCAGGTGACCAATGGGAGTCTTCTTGGCTCGCAGGCGCATGAGCCAGTCTCCGGAGCGCATTTTGTAGAGTCCGCGCAGGCTCAACTCCCCTGGGGAGAGCGCGAGAGTGGTTTCTTCGAGGCGTATGCTATCGGGCTTGACGAGGATTTTGCCCCTGTCGATATGAGCCTTTTTGAGCCAAAAAAGAGGAGTCTCTATCATGCCCCCTTCGAGCATCATCTCCCAGCTCTTTTTATCGCTGCTCAGAGGGCGTACTGCGAGCTTGTAATCGCTGTAGCTATACTCTTCCCCACCCATGATTATTTTGCTGCTTGCTTTATTGATTGTGAATTGGTCAAGCTGCCATTTATTCGGCAAAAAACGCGAGCTCTGCGCCCCTGCAAGCTTGAGCTTGAGTACAGCGGGATTGAGAGCATCAAGATCAAGTCTGAGATCAAGCCTCTCCAAGCTTGCCTCCTCTACATGGAAGAGTCGATTAATCAAGGCAAAGCGATTCAGATCCAGCTCCAGACCCTGCAGGGAAAGCGACTGTTGCGCATCCTTGGACTGGAGCGCGAACTCGGGCAGCTCTAGACTGGAGCCTTTGATTTGAAGGTTTTTATTAATATCAATCTGAACGTGGGGGCTCATCTCATTGAGCTGTCCCTGTGATTGATGGCGGAATTTGTCGCCTTCTACATAGTTTGTCAAGACCATGTAGGCAACAACGATAGCCGCGAGGAGTAGAAGCAACATAAGGAGGAGGATTTTGATAAATCTCGACTCCAGTAGGCTGCCTCGTTTCTTGGAAGACTTTAACCGATATCTGCTTGTTCTTGTTGCCATTTCTACCAGCAGACTCTAGCATATTGAATATTCCATGCCAAGCTTGTTTTTGCATATTATTTACTAAGTTTCTATTTAATAAATAGATTCAAAGCTTAACAAAAGTGTCAGTAATTCCTAATAAAGTTAGAAGATCTCTAAATACTAGTTCGGAGGGGGTCTAAATACGGGAAGAATACTAGAATGCGCAGTATCACGTTTTAATTGCAATTCCACCTTGGATATGCTATGCTGCACCCATGAAAATCGCTATTTTAGGAGCAGGTGCGCTTGGGGGTTATTATGGAGCTATGCTGGCGCGTGCTGGCTTCGACGTTCGCTTTATCATGCGCTCTGGCTATCAACGAGCTCGCGACGAGGGTATCCATGTAGACAGCGACAAGGGAGTCATCCATCTAGAGCATCCGACAATCTGCGCGAGTGGTGAGGAGTGCGGTCCGGTCGATCTCATCCTCGTCTGCTGGAAGAGCAGCTCCAACGCGGCTCTTGCCTCAGCCCTGCCACCCCTCCTTCATGAGAGCACGGATGTCATAAGCTTCCAGAATGGCATGGGCAATGTAGAAACGATTGCGAATTATCTCGAGCCCCATCGCGTCTATCTCGGACTATGCTTCATCAGCTGCATGATGAAGCCCACCGGAGAGGTAGAGCACCGAGGAGGCAATGATGTACAGATCGCCCCGCTTCATGCCGAGGATGCGACACACGCACGAGCCACACAATACAGCGAGCTGCTCAAGGGGGCAGGCATCAGTGCGCGCGCCTTTGAGCAGATCGAGGAGATCCTCTGGCGCAAGCTCAGCTGGAATATCCCCTTCAATGGTCTCTGCCTCGCCCACGGAGGTATTAGCATTGAGCAGCTCTTTGCCATGCCGAGTGAGGTGGAGCGCGCGCGTCGCATCATCCGAGAGGTTGCCGATTGCGCCGCACTCCGTGGTCACCCGCTTGCGGACAATCTCGTCGAGATGCAAATCGCACGCACCCAACCCATGGGCGGCTTTATCCCCAGCAGTGCCATGGATTACCTCATGGGGCGCCCCATCGAGTACCAGAATATCTGGGGTATCCCCTTAGAACGAGCACGCGAAGTCCAGGCTCAAGTCCCCGAATGGGAGCAGCTCACACTCGACATCTTAGCCCGCCTGGAGAGCTCCATAGCCAGCCCCAAAGCATGAGATTGCGCCCCCTACTGAGCCCTTGGGTAGCGCCCCTAGGCGCGCTCGCAGCCTGCCTGATCTTTGGTGCTCTGATGCACCCGTGGACGAGCTGGATGGGGGAGCGCCTCACGGAGGACTCCCTGCGCGAGCCCCCCGTGCAGCTGGAGGGAGGCGATGCACTCAGTCAGCAGCTGAGCCTCTTTGCCCTTGGTGGTTTGCGCTCACTCGTGGTGGAGATCCTGCGCCTAGATGCGATCGTGGCATGGTCTCAAAACGACTGGACCGAGCTCGAGCAGCGCTATGAGCAGATGACCACCCTCCAGCCCAAGCGCGAGCAGCTCTGGTCATCAGCAGCCTTTGAGATGAATAGCAATGCTGCTGGCTACTTCTCCATCAAGCGCGACCTCGACGCGCACCAGCGCGCACGCCGCATGCGCGAATACACCGAGCGCGGTGAACAATTCCTCCTCGATGGGATCAAGAGCAACCCCCAGAGCCGCCACCTCTACACCAAGCTAGGCGATCACTATAGCAACCTCCACCGCCGCCCCCAATTCCAGAAAGCCGCCGATGCCTTCAAGCAAGCCGTCGCCTACGGTGCGGGTAGCCTTCAAGCCCGCCAGCGTTTCTACGCGCTATGCCGCATCCGCGGACGTGAGCAGGAAGCTTGGACACTAGGTCGAGAGCTATTCCTGAGCTCGACACAGAATCACGTCCCCTCCGTTTCCTGCCTGCTCTTTG
>CAYJJA010000027.1:18120-23972 GCA_964370355.1 uncultured Akkermansia sp.
TCTTTGTGCTCCAACACAAAATAAAAGTCCCAGCTGAGCAGCAGCTCAGCGTAGACACCCTCTTTGGGTCGCACGCTCGCGCCATGAAGATGCTACGCCTCTACCGCAACAACAGCCTCAATCTCCCCATCAACGGAGTCGCCGAATTCCTCAAGACGAGTACTCATTGAAGAGCCACACGCTGTTCATAAGGCTCGATGCGCCCCTTCTCCACACAATTCTCCACCCAAGCGAGCAGGGCGGTCAAATCGGCACGCCCTTCTAGGTCAGGTAAGTGTAGTACCCTATACCGTGCATGAGCCAGCCTCCTCTGAGCAATCTGCTCGTGCAGAGCAAGGATCTCCTGACGGCTCGCGCGAAAGATCGCATCAGCCCCCCACTCATCACCCAGCTGGGAGAGATCTATAGCACACAGTCTCAATCCTACCCCATGCAAAGCCGCGAGATTGCGCAGATGCGCCTCCACCTGCTCGGGGATATCCCCCCAGAGGATGAGCTCCACGAGATGAGCCCATGCCCCACAGGAGAGAGCGCGAAAAAAAGCACGTCGAGCAGCATCCTCAGAATCAGCCATAGCCACACAGACTGCTCGCAACTCTACCCGATCAATAAAATCTAGCTCTGCCGCGCAAGCCTCCAGCACATAGCCCCCTTGCCCGTCCCAACGCCCCTCTGGCCAGCGCACGGCCACGAGATCGGGGTAGCACCACGACTCCTCCTCATCGACGGGATAGACAAAAACCCCCAGCCCCGAGCTATCGTAGCGTCGCACAGAGAGGGCCAGAGCCTTGTAATAGGGACTATCTGCCTCCACACTCTGCTCAGGCTCAAAGATACGCTGCAAGGAAGGCAGAGCCCCCTCGGGGCGCAGGTAATAGCCCTGTCCATTCTCGACACGAGCAAGGCAGGAATCCGCATCTAGGGCGAGGAAGGAAAACTGCGAGCGCAGCGACTGATCGCTATAGGCATCCCCCAGTACCGCACGCACACGCTCAATGAGCTCCTTGCCCTTGATTGCCTCATGGGCATAGGTCGGCAGTAGCTCAGGGAGTATCTCTTGGAGTTTATCTCGCAGTCTCATTGAGCCCTCAGCATACCCCGAGCTCGCAGAGTTGACAAGGAGAAAAGTAGCTTAGATGCAAGCGTGAGCTTTGCAGCAAAGAGAGCAGTCCGTAGCTCTATCTATGATAATCATCCTTGATGCCTTGTCTTATTTCGTGTACACTCATGCTCACTTATGTGGAAAGGACGATTTTCTCAAGCAACAGCTGACCTTGTTCTCCAATATGGAGAGTCAGTATCATACGATTGGAAACTATACCCCTACGACATTGCAGGCTCAATAGCGCATGCGCGCGCGCAGCTCCGAGCGGGCATGCTCAGTCAGCAAGAGTTCTCAGCCATTGAGACCGGATTACTAGAGATCAAGCAGGATATAGAGGAGGGCAAGTTTGAATGGGACATCAGCCTTGAAGACGTGCATATGAACATTGAGCATGAGCTCACGCGCCGTATAGGAGCCCCAGGTGCAAAGCTTCACACCGCTCGCTCGCGCAACGACCAGGTCGCGACAGACACGCGCCTCTACTGTCGCGCCCAGATAGATAGCACACTGGATCTCCTCAGCTCACTGCAGCGCGCCTTGCTTGCCAAGGCTGGAGAGTATAGCAACCTGCTCATCCCCGGCTACACACATCTCCAGCGCGCTCAGCCTGTCTCAGTCGCCCATCACCTGCTCGCTTATGTCGAGATGTTTTGCCGAGATCAGGCGCGTCTTCGCGATGCACGTGTGCGTGTCAATATCTCCCCCCTAGGCTCGGGTGCTATAGCAGGCTCAACGATCAACCTCGACCGCCATGCCATCGCCGCGGAGCTAGGCTTTGACTCCATCACGCAAAACTCCATGGACGCCATCGCCGATCGCGACTATATCATGGAGCTGCTCTTCTGCCTTGCCACCATAGGGACACACCTCTCGCGCCTCAGCGAAGACCTCGTGATCTGGAGTAGTGCCGAATTTGGCTTCTGCACCCTGTCGGATGCCCACACCACGGGCTCTAGCCTCATGCCTCAGAAGAAGAATCCCGATGTCAGTGAAATCACGCGCGGCAAGTCGGGGCGCCTCTATGGCAATCTCATGAGCCTCATGGTCGCCGTCAAGGGCCTCCCCCTCACCTACAATCGTGACCTCCAGGAGGACAAAGAGCCCCTCTTTGATTCCTTTGAAACGATCTCACTGGCACTGCGGGTGAACGCTGAGATGATCGCTGCGATGAGGATGAATGAAGAGCACTGCTCCGCCGCTGTCTCCGACCCCCTTCTGCTCGCCACCGATCTCGCCGACTACCTCGTGCGTCGCGGCGTACCCTTCCGTCACGCTCATGAGCTCGTCGGTCAGGCGGTCGCCCTATCCGTACAGAGCAGCACCCCCCTTCACCAGCTCAGCCTCGCCCAATACCAAGCAATTTCTAGCGACTACGGGGATGATGTGCATGAGGTATTCAGCCTCCAGCGTGCCTTTGACCTACGCAGCAATCCGGGATCACCCGCATTTGTCAACACACAGCAGCGCATCGCCTATTGGGCGGAGCAGCTGGGTTGAGCAATTTTTATAGTAGCGATAGTTAATGTAACACATTGCAGAATTTGCACAAAGGGACATATCTCAATATCAAAACTTCTTTTTGTTGAATGAAAAATCTTATTTTTCATTCAATAAAAGGAAGCGCATGCTCTTAACTTGATTAGCTAGAGACAGTGAAGAGGTAGTCTGTATAAGATCCTCGCCTCACACCCCCTCATAATCGGCAATCAGCTCGATAAAGGCGGCGAGATGATGCTCGCGTATCCAAGGCCCGATCCCCTTGAGCTCAGAGGCACCCTCGAGCGTCACAGGCTTGAGTCGCGCCAGTGCCTGCAAGGTCTCCGTCTTCATGATGCGATAGACAGGCATATGATGCTCAGAGGCGATATCGCGCCGCAGCTCCATGAGATGGGCATAGAGATCCTTGTCCATACGCTGAGACATAGCCTCATCCCAGACCTCCTGAGCGCGTTTCTTCTTGGGCTCACGCGATGCCCGAGACGCCCGCGATGAGGGCTCGCCAGAGAGCCATTTCATCGAGAGGCAGGGCAGCTCGCGACTCATCATCACATCGTGTCCCTTGGGCGATAGGGAAATGAGGGGCATATCCCCACCATCCCTTGTCGTATACCCCGCATCTTGCAGGGCGCGAAAGAGTCCTTTGATCTGCTTGTCTGATAAGTCTGAGAGAATGCCATAGGTCGAGAGCTTTGTGAGCCCTGCATGCATGTGCGCCCCCTTGGAGCCACGCAGCATATCCATGATCTTGCCACGTCCGTAGATCCCCTCCCAGCGCCCATCCGCTCCACGGCGCGACGCACGCGCCACGCCAGCGAGAGCCTTGCGTATAATATCGCCTCGCTCATCATCGCGCAGCTCCTCCACATCCTCCATGGATGCAGACTCCCCCCCCGCGCAGCAATCGCAGTGCCCGCAGGGTGCAGAGCCTTGCTCGCCAAAGTACTGGAGAATCCACTGATGACGACACTGCTGCGCATAGGCGTAGCGCGTGATCGACTCAATCTTGAGATGATCGCGGCGCGACTTCTCATTCAGACGCCCCTCATCGAGAGGCAGCATCGCGGGCGCGAGCTCTGGATGCACGATGCGTGTCCCGCGCAGCAAGCGACCGGGGATATCAAAGCGCAGGATCGCGTCGCTATGCGTCAGCATAGACAGAGCCGAGCTCACCGCCATAGGGTTGACATCCTTGCCCATCTGCTGAGACATCTCATCCACTGTCATCGCCAGCTCATGCGTCTCGGGGTCAGCCTGCTGGCGCAAAAAGCCATAGAGCGAGCGAATCAGCTGAGGCGAGGGATTGCTCCCCTCAAAGAAAAACTCCTGCGTGCGTAGATCCGCATGATTGAACAACAACTCACAGGCCGATCTCTGCCCATCGCGCCCCGCGCGTCCCGCCTCCTGATAATAAGCCTCCACGCTCCCAGGTATCTCAAAATGCGCCACAAAGCGCACATCCGCGCGATCAATCCCCATGCCAAAAGCATTCGTCGCCACCACCACATCGGCCCGCCCTGAGATGAACTCATTCTGGGAGAACTCGCGCTCCTCATCTGTCATCCCCGCATGATAAGCCACAATGGAGGCGCAATCCCCTCGCAGCTCCTCAAAGACCAGCATCACGTTCTTGCGCGTCGAGCAGTAGATGATGCCCGTCTTCCACTGCTTTACCAGCGCATGCAAGCGCTTAAACTTGTCACGCCTCCTCTCACAATGCCTGATGGCAAAATCGAGGTTCTCACGCGCAAAGCCGCTGATCACCACCGTAGGCTCACGCAGCTGCAAGGTATGCAACACATCGTCGCGCACCTGCTGCGTCGCCGTCGCCGTCAAGGCAATAGTCTGAGGATAGCCCAACTGCTCGCGCACGCGCCCGAGGCGCAAATAATCAGGGCGGAAATCGTGCCCCCATTGGCTCAAGCAATGCGCCTCATCAATCGCCAGTAGGGAAATGCGCTGCTAGCGCAGCGCGTCCAAAAAACTAAAATGCCCCAATAGCTCAGGGGCGACAAAAAGTATGTTTAATTATTGACGGTAAAAGCTCTGCATTACCTGCCTGTACTCATCGCCAGAAAGCCCCGAATGAATTGCCGCGGCGGGGATCTGACGCGCCTGCAGCGCATCCACCTGATCCTTCATCAGTGCGATGAGTGGGCTGACCACCACAACCAAGCCCTCGCGGCAGAGTGCGGGCAGCTGATAGCACAGCGACTTCCCGCCCCCTGTGGGCATGATGGCCAGCGTATCGCGACCCTCCATCACGGCATGGACGACCTCGTCCTGCCCAGATCTCAAGGAATCAAAGCCGAAATTCTTCTTGAGAATCGCCTCTACACGCGCCTTATCATAGCCATCGCTCATCGCCAGCTATCCTAGCAGAGATTTACCCATCCTGCAAGGCACAATAGGAGTGCCTGATATTCTTAGGCTCTAGAATCTCAATTCAGCGAGCAAGGAGACGCTGGAGCTCGTCCTCGGGGCTGCTGCTGGCGCGCATGAGGGCGGTGCCGATGAGCGCGGCTTGGTATCCGGCCTCGGCGGCTTCGCGGAGATGGGCTGGCTCGCTCATCGCGCTGGCGGCTATCCAGCACTCAGCCTCGGCTCGCAGTCCAGCGAGCTTGAGGCTCTCGGCGCGGTCGGTGGCGAAGGTCTCTAGATTGCGGGCGTTGACCTGGATGAGGCGCGCGCCCGAGGCGCGGGCGATCCGTAGCTCTTCTTCTGAGAAGATCTCCACCACGGCATGGATGCCCTGTGCCTCGGCGAGCTCTCGCAGGTGGCGCAGGGTGTGGACACAGGGGGTGAGCGCGACGATGAGCAGCAGCGCGCTGGCGGGGCTGGCGTAGGTCTGCTGGATCTGGAGCTCATCAAAGATGAAATCCTTGCGCAGCAGAGGGATGCCCGCCGTGGCTGCCGCGCGGAGGTCGTCGAGCTCACCTAGGAAGTACTGCTCCTCGGTGAGCACGCTCATGCAGCTCGCTCCTCCACGTGCGTACTGAGCGGCGACAGAGGCTACAGGCAGCCTATCGTTGATGACTCCCATGGAGGGGGAGGCTTTTTTGAACTCCGCGATGACGCGTAGCGGCTCCCCCGCAGGCGGGGGGCTCATGAGCGTGTCATAGAAGTCGGGACGTGTGAGCGCGAGGGGGGCGGGCATGTGGGCTCGCAGTGCCGCGAGCTCGTCCTGCTTGGCGGTGATGAAGCGTTGGAGATTCATGAGAGGGGTGGGGGGAGGGGGCTTAGGCTGATT
>CAYJJA010000028.1:0-15681 GCA_964370355.1 uncultured Akkermansia sp.
GACCGCGCCTAATCCTGTGCTCTCCACGCTCAAGTTCTTCCGCGAGGAGTACGAGGCGCATCTGGAAGGACGCTGCCCTGCTGGGAAATGCAAGGCACTCGTCCACTACCAGATCAATGCTGAGACCTGCATAGGCTGCGCGAAATGCGCACGCGTCTGTGCGAATCAGGCCATCCCCTTCACCCCATGGCAGCCGCATACCATCCAGCTTGAGCACTGCAACAAGTGCAATGCCTGCATCGAAAGCTGCCCTGTCAACGCCATAGAAATTCAATCGTCATGATACGCTTTACCATAGACAATCAGAGCATCGAGGTGGAGGAGGACACCACCATCCTCCAAGCCGCTGAGAGACTGGGCATCAACATCCCCACCCTCTGCCACCTCAAGATCCATGAGAAAGGCGGCTCGTGCATGGTCTGCGCCGTACGCAACAAGCAGAACAAGAGACTCGTGCCCAGCTGCGTCGGCAAGTGCAAGGACAACCCCGACATCGACGCCTCCTCCGATGAGATGCGCGGCATACGCGAGCAGCTCCTCCAGCTCGTGCTCAGTGAGCACCGTGGGGAATGCGTCGCACCCTGCCAGCTCTCCTGCCCGCATGATCTCAACATCCCGCTCATCATGTATTACGTGGCGCGTGGCGAGCGAGACAAGGCGCGCGCCTACGCGAGCCCCTGCGGCGACTGCAAGCGTCGCTGTGAGCGCGGCTGCCGTCGTCAGCGCATCGACAAGAGCCTCGCGATCTACGACATCGTTGAGAGTCTGAATGCCGAGACACAGGAGGTAGCCCGCGCGAGCAAACGCTACGCGCACAAGCTCACGGGCTTCTCCGAGCAGGAGCTGGACAACCTCCAGCAGATTAAATTCTATGAAGACGACTGGCAGAACGAAAGCTCGCGCTGCCTCGCCTGCGGCTGCTTTGCCCACACACAGTGCCAGCTCCAAGCCCTCGCTACGGGAATGGGAATCAAGAAGAACAGCTTTGCGCCCAGCAAACGCGAGGCGAAGCGACACTTCTTTGGCACGATGTGTTATGACCTCGGCAAATGCGTGAAATGCGCGAACTGCGTCGAGGTGGGGAATCGTCTCAAGACGGGCACAGGGCCTACGCTACTCCAGCGCGGCATCCACGTCGAGATAGGCGCGCCCCTCGGTGTCGATGAGGCGAGCCTCTTTGAGGGCATCGAGCAAGAGTGCGTTGATGTGTGCCCCACCGGAGCGCTTTTCTGGCATCAGACAAGCCCCTAACTCATCATTTTGCACAAATGAGAGCATTTCAATATCAAAGCTTCTTTTTGTTGGGTGAAAAATCTCATTTTTCATTCAACAAAAAGAAGTACATACTCTTAAGCAACTAACAGAGGAGCTGTCAAGGAGTAATTTGTATAAGTACCCGAAGGGGCAGGAGCGCAGCGACTGTTCCTCAGCCTTATGCTTCGTCTCAAATTGGCATGCAATTTGTGCCAAATTACGACTTGATAGCTCCTCTGTTAGTTGCTACGCAAGCCGCAGTTCCTGCATTAACCCCTGCTAAAGCAATAATGGGTGCAACCACGGTCTGCGTACTTGATTAGCTAGAGCCCGTCAAGTCGCAATCTGGCATAAACGAGCTTCGCTCGCCCCTGCGGGGACTTTATACAGATTGCTCCTTGACAGACTCTAGCTAATCAAGTTAAAAGCATGTACTTCCTTTTGTTGAATGAAAAATATGATTTTTCACCCAACAAAAAGAAGCTTTTAAATTTCAATCATCAACTATAGTGTGCTTACCCATTTCATACTATTCCCCCCAGCCAAAGAATCTCCTCCATGAAATTCCTCCTCCTCACCCTCCTCTTAGCCGCGTGCAGCGACGAACGCACGCCCACTGAGCCCAGCAACAACGAGCCCAGCAAGCAGGTCAATGTCTCCGGCATGAGCTGGTGCTGCGACCGCAACGACCCCGCCTACAGCGGCAAGGTAGCCCCGATGGGACGCAAGCTCAGCCTCGTCTGGAGAGCGCAGCTAAAAGGCGGCATCTACTCCAGCCCCGTCATGAGCGAGGGCATGCTCTACGTCACCGATGAGGAGAAGCTCCTCTACTGCCTCGATCTGAGCCGAGGTCATATCCACTGGGCACGCGAGCTCGAGCATGCCGTCTTTGCCCCGCTACTCCTACATGAGAACACTCTCTACTGGGGCGATACCTACGGCATGGTCACCGCCTTTGACCTCAAGACACAAAAGCCCCTCTGGAGCTTCCAGAAATCCGAGGAGAAAATCATGTCCGGCCTAGGCCTGAGCCCCGATGCCACGCAGCTCATCTACGGCGGCTACGACTTCCATCTGCGCGTCCTGTCACGCAGCAATGGCAAGGAACTCTTCTCCCTCAAGACGGCGAACTACATCAACGGCACACCCGCTATCGTCGGCGAGCGCGCCTACGTAGGCGGCTGCGATCACTATATCCGCGCCCTCAACATCAGCGAGAAGAAAGAAGAATTCAAGGTCAAGCTCCCTTCCTACATCCCCAGCGGCATCGCCTCGGATGGTGAGCGTCTCTACGCCGCCTGCTACGATGGCAGTCTCCAAGCCCGCAGCCTCGACGGCCAGCCCCTCTGGATCTACGAATGCCCCAAGAAGAGCCCCAGCTACCAGAGCTCCCCCGCCGTCAATAGCCAGTACGTCGCCGTCGTCGAGAAAAACGGCCTCGTCAGCGTGCTCGACAAAAAGACAGGAAAGCCCCAGAGCAGCCATACCACGCTCGGTGACGTGGAGATCTCGCCCCTCATCGACGAGCAGCGCGCCCTCATCTGTGACAATGACGGCGTGCTCGATCTCATTGATTTAAAAACTGGAGCATTGATTCACCGAGAGCGATATGGTACAGTAGTTACTGCCCCACTCATCAGTCAAGGCGGCTACCTCATTCTCTGCGACGAAGAGGGGCGCGTCAGCTGCTACCAATGGGAAGAATAGCTATGTTAGTCACACTCAATCAACTCAAGAAATCCTACGGCAGACAAGAAGTCCTACGCGGCATCAATCTGCGACTCGACCACGGCGAGCAAGTCGCCATCACAGGCCCCTCGGGCTCGGGCAAGAGCACCCTGCTCAAGATACTCGCGGGCATCGAGCAGCATGACACAGGGGAAATCTCCATCAAGGGGCAGGATCTCAGCCGCTTCACGCCCCAAGAGATGGATGAGTACCGCCGCCATCAGATAGGCATCGTCTTTCAGCAGCACTACCTCCTGCCCCAGTGCAGTGCTCTGGAGAATGTCCTGCTCCCCACGCTCTGCCTCCCGCATCGCAAGCCCGCCGAGGCGCGCGAGCGCGCCCTGTACTACCTCGACAAGGCGCAGGTCATGCACTGCAAGGACAAGTTCCCCGCCCAGATGTCGGGCGGCGAGTGCCAACGCGTCGCTGTGTGCCGCGCCCTCATCAATGAGCCCACGCTGCTGCTCGCCGACGAGCCCACGGGCTCGCTTGACCACCGCAACGCCCTTGAGCTCCTTGAGCTCTTTCACTCCCTGCTCGCGCGCGACATGTCCCTCATCATGGTGACCCACTGGCCCCAGGCTGCCGCTGCCATGAGCCGCAACTACGAACTCCAAGAAGGCCGCTTTTTATGATGCTGCTGCTCGCTCGCAACCTCAGGCACGCCCTCAGCAAGAAGCTCTGGCTCTTCCTCGCCATCGCCCTCGCGACAGCCCTTATTACGGGGGCTCTCATCCTCGGCAGCAGCGTGAGGCAGAGCCAGCGCGACGCGGCCGAGAGCCGCTTGGGGCGTGTGGACTCCGCCATCATCCCGCAGAATCAGTGGTTTGGTGCGAGCCTCGCGCAGAAGGTCGCGGCGGATTCTGAGGCACTCATTCATGTCAAGGCCTTTGCCTTCACCGCCGACTCTACGCCTATCGAGCTCAACCTCTACGGGGTCGATGAGAGCTTCTTCCCCTTTGTCTACGGACGCGAGCTGCCCCAGCAAGCTATGGCGAATCGCGCCGCACGTCAGGCTCTGGGCATAGGCTCAGGCGCGGGCGAGGTGCAGCTACGCATCCCGCTGGGCTCGTCCTTTAGCGAACAGATCTCGTGGTCACTCGATGAGCCCGCCATTGAGGGGATGCGCGTGCAGCTAGGCGCGCTGCCCAAGGAGGCGGGAGACATGCTGGAGTTCAACCCCCTCTCGGATCAGGCGAGGCAGGCTCAAATATTCCTCCCCAAGAGGCTCTTAGAAGAAAAGCTCAAGCGTGTAGGCCAGTCCAACATCCTGCTTCTCAAAAATCCCCCCTCCCCCAGCAAGTCCAGCAAATCCCTCTTTACCGCCCCCATCGCGCTTGAGGACTACGGCCTGAGCTGGAAGAAGCTCAAGAGCGGAGAATACGAGCTGGGCAGTCAGCAGAGCTTCATCCCCGAGGCACTCGGCAGCCTCGCGCGTGATCTGCCCTCCTGCAAGAGAGCGATTCTGAGCTACTTTGTCAATAGCATCAACGCTCACGGCAAGAGCACGCCTTATTCCTTCATCACGGGAGAAGGCACCGATTTACGGCAGAATGAATGCCGCATCACCCAATGGCTCGCTGATGATCTGAATCTACGCGTGGGCGACCGCCTGCGCATCAGCTACTACGACATCCAATCTCAGGGCGAGTGGCAGACGCGCGAGCAGGTGCTCAGCGTCGTGGGCATCGTCCCCACCGAGGACAGGCGCGAGCTCGTCCCCGCCTTCCCCGGCTTTGCCGAGAGCGAGAGCTGCACCGACTGGGACTCCAGCCTCCCCATAGACACCGCCACCATACGCGAGAAGGACGAGGCGTACTGGCGGCAGTATCAGAGCAGTCCGAAGATCTTTGTCTCCCTGCCCACCGCACAGCGACTCTTTGGCTCGCCCCACGGGCAGTGGAGCGCGCTACGCTTTGACGCGGATGCACGAGGCGAGCTCGAAGTCCAGCTGGCGAAGCACACCAGCCTCTTTGCCCCCATCCCCTTGAAGGAGCAGAGCCAGCAGGGTGTCGCGCAGGGCATGGACTTCTCAGGGCTCTTCCTCGGGCTGAGCTTCTTTGTCGTCATCGCTTCCCTCATCCTGCTCTACCTCATCACCGTGCTCCATATGGACACGCGCAAGCAGGAGCTCGCCATCCTGCGCAGCATGGGTTACTCCTCACGCCAGCTCTTCCTACTCCTCGGCAGTGAATTCACCCTCTACACCCTGCTGGGCGGACTGCTCGGTCTCGTGCTCGCGGCGGATTATGTCTGGCTCATCCTCACGCTGCTCAACAGCGCGTGGCAGAGCATCACGGGCTCACTGCACATTGAGCTGCATCTCGCGCTGGGGGACTTTGCCCTAGGCTTCGGCATCTCCGCGCTCATCTGCCTACTCAGCATGGCGCGTGCCCTGCACAAGAGCCTCGCTGCGAGCCTTCAGCAGGAATTGGAACAGGACTACAGCCGCGTCTCATGGACGCGCCGCGATCGCCTCTGGCTAGTCATTCTGCTGGGTCTCTTTGCGGTGGGGACAGTCGCCGCCTACCTCAGCGCGCCCGCGGAGCAGATGATGTACTTCTTCACCAGCTCCTTTATCCTGCTCTTCTTGAGCTTCAAGCTCGTCAAGTACCTCATCCAGCGCGGCTCTCGCAGTGAGCTTCGCGGGCTCGTCACCCTCGCGGCGAAGAACAACGCCCGCTTTCTCCCACGCGCGATGAGCATCCTGAGCATCCTCGGGCTGGGTGTCTTCCTCTGCGGGCTGACCATTCTGAACTACAGAACGCTGGGCGATGACCCGACAAAGAGCTCGGGCACAGGCGGCTACTACGGCATCTTCACCACCGTAGCCCCCATCAAGTACGATCTCAACACGCCCGCAGGCCGCGAGCAGTACCAGCTGGAGAATCTGCCTGAAAAGCTGCGATTCTGCCAACTCCGCCTCGTCGAGGGCTCCTCGGCGGGCTGCCTCAATCTGAACCGCGTGTTGCGCCCCCAGCTGCTCGGTGTCCCCAGGCGCAGCCTTGAGGGTCGCTTTCGCTTCATCCAAGATGAGGCGAGCTGGGATCTCCTAGAGCAGGACCTCGGCGACAACATCATCCCCGTGATCGCCGATGCCGAGGTCATCCAGTGGAGTCTCGGCCTGAGCCTCGGTGACGAGCTGCCCTACCTCGCTAGCGATGGCAAGGAGTACCGCCTGCGCTTCGTCGCCGCGCTAGCCAAGAGCCTCTTCCAAGGCTACGTGCTCGTCTCGGAGGCGAATATCCAGCGCATGTACCCGCATCTCGGAGGCAGTCGCCTGCTGCTCGCCGACTTTGACTCCCAGCCCTATGCAAAGCAGATCAGCGAGCGACTCGACAGGCAGGGCGTATTCTTCACCCGCGCCGCTGACAGGCTCAATCTCTTTAATGCGGTGCAGAATACCTACCTCATGATCTTCTTCTGCCTCGGCAGTATCGCGCTCGCCTTGGGTTGCGTGGGATTCGCCCTCCTCATCAAGCAGCATCTGAGCCTGCGCAGGCATGAGTTCTTCCTGCTGCGCAGCGCGGGCTACTCCGCAGCCCAGCTCACGCGCCTCATCATCCTTGAGAACACGCAGCTGCTGCTCCTCGGCATGGGGGCAAGCCTCCTCGCCTTGGTCAGCGCTGCCGCCCCCCTCATTGCCCAGGGCATGGTGCAGCCACCCTACCTCATGGTGCTAGGCTGCTTTGCGGGCATCACCCTCTTGGGATTCCTAGGCATCATCGCCATCGCCTACCACGGCGCGCGCGGTGAGCTCATCGCTCATCATGACTAAGAAAATGATAACAATCTCAGTGAGCTAGCGGGGGAAATGGCGTAGAGAATACTGATGCCAATTAACATGAGGAGATTAGTAAAAAGAAATCAAAAAAATTTCCTTCTTGCCATACAGGGTTCAAAGCGGTAGAATACTGCCCATCTGAGCCCCCCACTCGAACCTTTACGAATAATACATACATATATGAAACCAACACTTCTTGTTCTCGCAGCAGGTATGGGTAGCCGCTACGGCGGTCTCAAGCAACTCGACCCCATGGGTCCTAATGGTGAGGTCATCCTCGACTATTCCGTATTCGATGCTATCCGCGCAGGATTTGGCAAGGTCGTCTTCATCATTCGCAAAGATTTTGAAGAAGCATTCAAGTCACAGGTCGGTGCACGCTTTGCAGACAAGATTGAGGTTGATTATGCCTTCCAATCACTCGACGACCTACCAGAAGGCTTTAGCGTCCCTACAGATCGTGTCAAGCCTTGGGGTACTGCTCATGCAGTACGCGCAGCTCGCCACGTCGTGAGCACTCCCTTTGCCGTCGTCAATGCAGATGACTTCTATGGCGCAGATGCCTTTGTGAAGGCTGCCGAGTTCCTCAGCATCCCCACCTGCTCCTGCAGCTGCAAGAGCAAGTTTGGCATGATTGGCTACCCTCTCAAAAATACGCTCAGCGATCATGGTGACGTGAATCGCGGTATCTGCGGCATCAAAGAGGGCTTCCTCGACAGTGCCGAGGAGTACACAGAAATCAAGGTCGAAGAAGACGGTGTCTGCCGTGGCAACAACCTCAAGGGCGAGCGTCTCCCCGTCAACCCCGAAGAGCTTGTCTCGATGAACTTCTGGCTCTTCCCCGCCACCTTCATTGAGCAGATTGAGGCTCACTTCACCAGCTTCCTTCAGGCGCATGGTACCGAGCTCAAGAGCGAGTGCTTCATCCCCACAGTGGTCGATGAGCTCATCCACAATGGTACAGCCGACTGTCGCGTGATTGAAACGAGCGCTAGCTGGCTCGGAGTCACCTACCCCAGCGACAAGCCTGCCGTCGTCGAAAGCATCGCGGCTCTTGTTGAGACGGGTGTCTATCCTGCCTCCCTTGTTTAATCTCGCTGCTCTCTCCCCTAGCATGTTTGATCTCAAAAACATAGCCAACCAATTCGACCTGCGTGCCGACTTCGTATCAGCTGAGCCCTACGGCTCGGGTCATATCAATGATACCTTCTGCGTCACGGTTGACCAGTCGGGTCTGCGCATCCGCTACATCCTCCAGCGCATCAACAGCAATGTCTTCAAACAGCCCATCCCCCTGATGGAGAATGTGAAGCGTGTAACAGATGAGTCGCTGCGTGCCCTTGTCGAAAGCGGCTGCAAAGAAGCCTACCGCTGCACCCTCACACTCATTCCTGCGGTCAATGGCAAGCCTTACGTCGAAGACGAAGACGGCAACATCTGGCGTGTCTATCCCTTCATCGAGCGTGCACGCACCTACGACATGATCGAGAATACTGATCAGTGTGTGCAGGTAGCCAAGGCATTTGGTAACTTCCAAAAGCTGGCGGCAGATCTCCCCGGTGAGCCTCTCTTTGATACCATCCCTGACTTCCACAACACGAGCAAGCGTTTTGAAAACTTCAAAAACGCCCTCGAAGCCGACCCTCTCGGTCGCGCGGCAAGCGTGCAAAAGGAGATCAACTGGTTCTTGTCGCGCGAGGCTGACTGCCATCTCGTCGTCAACTACCTCGCCAGTGGTGAGCTGCCCATGCGTGTCACCCACAACGATACAAAGCTCAACAACGTCATGCTCGACGACGTTACAGGCGAAGGCATCTGCGTCATTGACCTTGATACCACCATGCCAGGCTCAGCCCTCTACGACTTCGGCGATATGATCCGTACCTCGACTTCCCCAGCCGCAGAAGATGAGAAAGACACCTCACTGGTGACCATGCGCATGGAGTACTTTGAGGCTCTCGCCAAGGGCTACTGTGAAGCAGCCAGCTTCCTCACCCCCCTTGAGAAGAGCCTTCTGCCCTTCTCGGGCAAGCTGCTGACCATGGAGTGCGGCATGCGCTTCCTCACCGATTACCTCGAAGGTGATACTTACTTCAAGATCAAACGCCCCGAGCACAATCTCGACCGCTGCCGCACCCAGATTGCCCTCGTTGAGTCCATCGAAGCTCAGCTCGAAGAGATGAAGGCAGTTGTGGCTCGCTATTAAAAACTATTTGAGAGGATTTTTACCGTTAGTCGAGCTCGCGCTTTGACAGAATGATGGTGAAGATCTCTCCCCCATTGCGCAAGTGCAATGGGGGATAAGGAAAGCCCGAGAATGACTTCTCGGGCTTTCTTCTAGACGTCGAATAGGTCTCGCGCGACGAGCTCTTTGCTAGGCTGATGAGCTCGCCTAAGTGGAAAAAGCACTATAGCCAACTGCTCGCCGAGGCATCGGAGGGCATGCGCCAGTCGCCGCGCGGTGAGAGTGAGATAGAGCCGACCTTGGGACCATCGGGGATGCAGCTTCTCTTGAATTGTTGGGAGAAGAAGCGGCGCAGGAAGGTGGCTAGTGTCTTCTGCTGCAAGTCACGAGAGAATTGCCCCTCAAAGGCTTGCTCAGCGAGAGCTGCGAGCTTCGCCGGCTCGGCGGCATGCTTGATGAAGTGGTAGAGGTAGAAGTCATGTAGGTCGTAGGGACCTATGATGTCCTCGGTCTTCTGCTCGATGCTGCCATCCTCAGCAGGGGGGAGGAGCTCGGGGCTCACGGGGGTGGCGTTGATGTCGTAGAGCAGCTCTGAGATGGCGGGCTGTGTGTGCCTTGCTGCATGCTCGATGAGGCAGCGAATGAGGGTTTTGGGGATGGAGCAATTCACCGAGTACATGCTCATGTGGTCGGCGTTGTAGGTAGACCATCCAAGTGCAATTTCAGAGAGATCGCCTGTGCCCACGACGATACCATTGAGCTTGTTGGCGAGATTCATGAGGATCTTGGTACGCTCGCGTGCTTGGACATTTTCATAAGTATTGGTGCGCAGCTTGGGATCAAAGCAGAGATCTTTGAAGTGCAGCAGGCAGGACTCTTTGATCGAGATCTCGGCAAAGCTCGCACCCACCTGATTGATGAGCTCGACGGCATTTTGATAGGTGCGATCGGTCGTGCCAAATCCGGGCATGGTCACGGCTGTGATCACCTCCGGATTCTTGCCCAGCAGCTGGCAGGTGCGCAGGCAGACGAGCAGGGCAAGCGTGCTATCCAGCCCGCCCGAGATACCGATGACGAGTGACTCGGCACCGGTGCATTCCACCCTCTTGGCGAGTGCGTGGGATTGGATGTCGAGGATTTCTTCACAACGCTCGGCTTGCTGCTGGCGCGTGGGAAGGAAGGGATAGGCTGAGATCTGGGCGTAGCGGCGGTCACAGCCCTGCTGTGGGGTGATGAGCTCAATCACACGAGCGACGGGCAGACTGGCGGGCAGCGGGGTGTCGTGATACGAGCTCTCGCGCTGTCGGAGTATGGAGAGACGCTCAAGGTCAACATCGGCGCAGAGTGTCGCCGAGTCGCGTTGAAAGCGATCGCCCTCAGCTACGAGTCGCCCATTATCTGCGATGAGAGTATGCCCTCCGTAGACGAGGTCTTGCGTGCTCTCATGCACGCCAGCCGATGCGTAGGCATAGACGGCGAGGCAGCGCGCGCTCTGCTGCTGCACGAGGGAGCGGCGGTACTGAGCCTTGCCCACGTAGTCATTGCTCGCACTGGGATTGAGCAGGAGGCGTGCGCCCTGACGTGCCAGATAGCTGCTAGGGGGGATGAGGCTCCAGAGATCTTCGCAGAGCTCGATGCCTAGGCGCAGATCTCCTCCGTCGGAGAAGAGAAGATCCGTGCCTATGGGGACGGAGTTGCCCCCCAGCTCGATGTGATCCACGCTGAGGTCCTTGGCGGGGCGGAAGTGGCGTTTTTCATAAAACTCTGCATAATTCGGCACGATACTCTTGGGCACGAGTCCCTTGATCTCGCCCGATTGAATGACAGCCGCGACATTGTAAAGCCCATCATCAATGAGGATCGGCAAGCCAATAACACTGATAGTCTGCCACTCAGAGGTGATATCTGCCCAGCAGAGTAGTGCCTGCTTGGCCTCAGCAATAAGCAGGGGTTGATAAAAGAGATCCCCGCAGCTATAGCTCGTGATGCAGAGCTCGGGAAAGAGCACCACATCCGCCTGCTCATCCTCAACGAGCTCGTCCATGCACTCCAGCATGGCCTTGAGGTTGTAGGAGACATCAGCCACGCGCAGACGTGGAACAGCAGTCGCTATGCGGTAATATCCAAATCGTGTCATCAGAGACATTGTGCCATATTGAGCCCAAATGTCAATTCGTAGAACAAAGCGAATTGATTATAATTGAAAATTTGTTTCCCTATCTCTTTATTGATCAAATATTTATAAAGAAACGCAAGAATAGCTTGTCATCTTTGAATAAAATCGGTAGAATACCAAACGGAATTCATCCACAAATCATTCATTTTATGTCTACATCCCTCAAATTACAAGGTCTCGTTGCGGCAACGCACACGCCTATGAATGCCGATGGCACTTGCAACCCTTCACTTGTTGATAATCAAGCCGCCTTTCTTGCCTCCCAAGGTATCAAGCTCGTCTTCATCACTGGCTCTACAGGTGAGAGCGCGCACATGCAGCTCACCGAGCGTATGGAAAACATCGCCGCCTGGGGCGAGGCTGGTCGCAAGTACGGCATCGGCGTGATCGTCCACACCGGTAGCAACAGTGTCTATGATGCCCGTGATCTCGCCGCCTGCGGTGCAAAGAATGGTGCGGTCGCAACATCAAGCAACGCGCCCAACTACTTCAAGCCCGGCAGCATCGACTCACTGGTCAACTGCTGCGCCATCGCCGCCTCGGGTGCTCCTGAGATCCCCTACTACTACTACGACATCCCTGTGCTTACAGGTGTGAGCTTCAACCCCACCAAGGTCATGGAAGCCGCTGCCGCCAAGATCCCCAACTTTGCCGGTCTCAAGTTCACCAACCCCGATCTCGCCCTCTATCTCGACGCGATCAACTACGACGGTGGCAAGTACGACTGCCCTTGGGGTGTTGACGAATGGATGCTTGGCGCTCTCGCCACAGGCGCACAGGGTGGCGTTGGCTCCTCCTTCAACTTTGCACCCAAGCTCTACTGGGATCTCATCGCCGCCTTCAACGAAGGCGACATCGCCCGCGCTCGCGAGCTCCAGACCCTCTCGGTCAAGATGATCAACATCATCGCCGCACGCGGCTACATGGGCTGCGCCAAGGTCATTATGGGCTGGCACGGCGTCGATCTCGGACCTGCACGCGCACCTATGGGCAATCCTGATCAGGCTAGCATCGAGGCTCTGCGCTCCGAGCTCAGCGCGATTGGCTTCTTCGACTGGGCCATTAGCAAGTAATTCCAACGCGACCACTCTATAAGCCAGCGTCCTTTTCCCGACTTTTTTACAACACTATCACACTATCAGCTTTATGAAAACACCCACTCCCACAGGAGATTTCTACCGCGATAAACTACTCAACGATGTCATTCCCTTCTGGTTCCCCCGAGCCAATGATGAAGAGAATGGCGGGCTCTACCACTGCTTTGACCGCGAAGGTGGCCTCGTTGATAGCGATAAGTCTGTCTGGGCTCAAGGTCGCATGGCATGGATGCTGCTCACCTGCTACAACTACGTAGAGCAGCGTCCCGAGTGGCTCGCGAGCGCGGAAAGCGCGCTCCAATTCCTCGAAAAGCATTGCGTCGATCGCAGCGATGGGCGCATGTTTTTTCACGTCGCCGCCGACGGTACGCCCCTGCGCAAGCGTCGCTATGCCTACAGCGAGAGCTTTACTGCCATCGCGTGGGCGGCGCACTACGGTGCTACATCCGCCCCCGAGAGTGCGCAGCTCGCTCGCCACTATTTTGATATCTTTGTCGATGTGAACTTCACCCCCGGCAAGATGGCGCCCAAGAGCACGGGCAAGCGCCCCTCGATGGGTCTCGCCCCCCGCATGATCACCATCGTGACCGCGCAGGAGCTACGCCGCTACCTCGGTGATGCCGATGGCTCACTGACAGGCTGGATAGACCGCTGCATTGATGATATCAAGACCTATTTCATGAAGCCCGACCTGCGTGTCGTCATGGAATGCGTCGCCCCCGACGGCAGCATCATCGACCACTTTGACGAGCGTACGCTCAATCCAGGGCACGCGATTGAAGGTGGCTGGTTCATCCTCGCTGAGGCCGAGTACAGAGGCAAGGATGCGGAGCTCATCGAGATGGGCTGCAAGATGATAGACTGGTCACTGGATCGTGGCTGGGACGCGGAGTTTGGAGGTCTGCTCTACTTCACCGATGTCTACGGCAAGCCCATACAAGAGTACTGGCACAATATGAAATTCTGGTGGCCGCACGATGAGGCACTCATCGGCACCGCCCTCGCGTGGAAGCTCACAGGAGCCGATAAGTACAAGCTCTGGCATGAGCATATCAGCCAATGGTCCTTCCAGCACCTCCAAGACAAAAAAAGCGGTGAGTGGTACGGCTACTGCAACCGCGATGGCAGCCCCTCAAGCACCCTCAAGGGCAGCCTCTGGAAGTCCTTCTTCCACCACCCCCGCGCCCTCTTTCTTTGCGCCCAGATTATGGGTGCTATCCCCTCAACCCCTCTCAACAGTGACACACAATCATGATCGTCGGTATTCTTAACTCAGGGGGTGACTGCCCCGGTATCAATGCAGTCATCGAAGGCTTTGTCATGGCAGCGTACAAGCGCGGCTGGCGCGTCGTGGGCTTTCATGATGGATTTGAAGGTCTGCTCCCCTCGGTGGGTGGCAGACGCTACGAAGTGCTCAACCCCACGAAGGTGCACAAAATACGCTGCATGGGCGGCACCATACTCGGCACGACCAATAGGGGGAGCTTCAAGCCCTCGTGCAATAAGATAGGGCGCTACAGCATACGCCCCGAGGTCATGAACAAGGCGAAAAAGACCATCACGGCACTAGGGCTCCAAGCCCTCGTCGTCATCGGTGGCGGTGGCTCGGCGATCACGGCGCGTCTCTTCTCGGAGCAAGGACTTCCCGTCATCACCATCCCCAAGACGATCAACAATGATGTCTGCCCCGCCTCCGACTATATCATAGGCTTCAAGAGCGCGATTGAGGTCGTCAGCGAATCCATCGATCAGATACGCACAACGGCCAATGCACATCAGCGCATGATGGTCATCGAGGTCATGGGCGATCTCACAGGCTGGATTGCGCTGCACAGCGGCATTGCGGGCTCAGCTGACGTGGTGCTCATCCCTGAGATTGATTTTGACCTCAACAAGGTTGTCGCCTGTATCAAGGAACGAAAGGCACGCGGTCAGCGCGAGATCATCGTCATCGTCGCCGAAGGCGCGCGCCTCGACAACAACTACGTCACCACCCCCTGCACCGAGCATGGTCGCGAACGCCTCGGGGGCATAGGCAATGCGCTGGCACGCCGCCTCGAAGAGATGACGGGCATCGAGACACGCTACTGCGTGCTCGGGCACACGCAGCGCGGTGGCTCTCCCTGCGCCTTCGACCGCATCCTCGGACTGCGCTTTGGCGTCGAGGCGGTCAAGCTCATCGACCAGAAGCAATTCGGAAAGGCTATCATTCTCAAAGGCCTTGAGGTGGAATCAGCCGATCTCGATGCAGCCATCTCCAAGGACAGACTCGTCAAGGTGGACAGCCATATCGTGCGCTCGGCGCGTGACCTAGGCATCATCTTTGGCGACCGCATCCCCAGCGAGCTGCATCTTCCCGAGCTACCCGTTAGCCCTGCAAAAGAAGGCGAGGGCTGCTGCTAAGTACGCGATCCTTCATTCTAGTCCATTCATCTCATAACGATACAATCCCTATTATAACACGTGAATAAAATCTATCCAAACATCGCTACCGGTCTCCTCGCTGCCCTCTCCCTGAGTAGCTGCCAACTCATCGACGAGTTCGCCCCCCCCGCCCCCTCTCCCCACATCAGCTACGTCGCGGTGGAAAACAACACGGGACGCATCATCTACTCGGCCAACTCCGTGGCACGTCGCCCCATAGGCATGCTGACCAATGTCGCCACCGCAGCCGTCGTCCTCGACTGGATAGCCAGCAGCAATATATCGCCAGACAAGCGTATCAACATCCCACAAGAAGTCCTCCAGTGGCCAGAGACGAATCGCCTCGGCCTCCAGCCAGGAGACCAGATCAGTCTACGCGACGCGCTCTACTCCACGCTGCTCTGGGACGACTCGGCCAGTGCCATCGCACTAGCCTATGCCTGTGGCTATCAGCTCAATCCCAGCCAGCCCAAGCAGGCCTTCTTGGAGCAGATGAACCGCCTCGCGGGCAATCTCGGCATGAGTCAGACGAACTTCATGGAGGTACACGGAGCGGCTAGCTCCTACTCCACGGCACGCGATCTCGCGCTGCTGGCCATGTACGCCCACCAGAAGCCCGCCTTCCAGCTCATGTCCACGCAGAAAGAGAATATCTGCACGGTCTACACCGCATCAGGGGCACGCAGCGTGACGGCTTATAACACCAACAAGCTCTTGAGAGAGCGCAGCGATGTTGACGGCATCAAGGCCGCGCGTTCGCAGCATGCAGGCTCCTGCCTCATCGCCACCGCGCGTCGCTCCTCCATCAAGCTTCCCACAGGACAGGGCGGTACTATGGAGACACACCCCCGCCGCATGAGCGTTGTCGTCCTCGGCAGCAGCACGCCCGAGGAACGCTATGACTTGACCAAGAAATTCTTAACGAATGGTTGGACTGTATGGCAGACCTGGGTCGAGCAGCAAAGTGCTCTAAGAAACCAAGGTCAACCCATCCAACAAGATGCCTCGCGCTTCCTGCGCTTACCCAAATAAT
>CAYJJA010000028.1:15691-23452 GCA_964370355.1 uncultured Akkermansia sp.
AAAACGGAATAATCAACGCCGGCGGCGCCTCCCCCGGGCGCAATGCCGTTATTGAAGGCGCTGTGGGGGCTGCCGCCTCCAAGGGCTGGACAGTCTATGGCTTTGAAGACGGCTTTGAAGGTCTGCTCTCCACACCCGAAAAGCAACGCTATAGAATCCTCACCACCGCCGACTGCCTCAACATTCGCTCCCAAGGCGGCACGATACTAGGCACGGTGAACAAGGGGAACTTTACCGTCAAGACGGGTGTCGGCGGTCGCGCAGAAATCGACCCCGAGGTACTTGCCACCACCAAGGCCACGGTCGAGAGGCTTCAGCTAGAGGCACTCATCGTCATCGGTGGCGACGGCTCACAGACCATTGGGCTGGAGCTGCGCTCCATTGGCTTGCCCATCGTGGGTGTTCCCAAGACTATTGACAATGATCTGAGTGCTACGGACTATACCTTCGGCTTTATGACCGCGGTCGACATCGTCAGCCGCAATCTCGATCGCCTGCGCACCACCGCTCAGGCGCATCAGCGCGTGATGGTCGTCGAGGTCATGGGGCGTCATGCTGGCTGGATCGCCCTCTATGGCGGCATGGCTGGAGGCGCGGATGTCATCTTGCTGCCTGAGATTGAGTTCAAATTTGAAGAGGTCGTGCGCAAGGTCGAGCTACTCAAAGCTCTCGGTCAGCGCGAAATCATCATCATCGTCAGCGAAGGTGCACGCCTCGGCGGTGAGCTGCACATCCTCGACGAGGAGACCAAGGGCGAGGTACGCCTCGGCGGCATTGGTTCTTTCCTTTCCAAGAAGCTCGAAACGGTCACAGACATAGAGACGCGCTTCTGCGTCCTTGGTCATACCCAGCGCGGTGGCTCACCCATCCCCTTTGACCGTGTGCTCGGTGTACGTTGCGGAACGAAGGCGATCAACCTCATTGAGCGCGAGCGATTTGGCTACACGGTGGTGGTCGAGCGCACCAAGATGCGCTCCATCCCGATTGAGCAAGCCGTCAGCTCCCTACAACTCGTCGAAAAGGGCAATCAAATCGTCCTCCAAGCCAAGGAAGTAGGCATCTGCTTTGGCGATGGCGATGAATTCCCCTTTGAATAAGGAGACGCTCTCCTTCATTCGCTGAGAAAAGCAATCAACGCAAGCAGCCCGTCTCGCCTCACGCGATTGCGGGCTGCTCCAGTTTAGAAATCCCTCTATCATAGTGCCCCCTCATGTACATTATCATTTTTGCATTCATTATTATTCTTCTTTTTTTGGTTTCGGCAAAGATACCCAAGGAGCAAGCCCCTCCCCCACCTCCTATCCCGCCCTCGGATGGTGATCTCATCGCGGCGATGGTCACAGGGAATTATAAAGCAGCACACGTTTTCTTTAAAGGTCGTATACAAATAGTTAAAGTTTCAGCAAGGACTGAGACGCGCCGCAATCATCCAGAACACCCCATGGGAGTGAACATCAAGCAAGGCTATGTTGTCGAATCAGTCTATGAGGAATTTCCCCTCAATTTATGCGTGCGTTGGTCTGAGGAGATCAGCGCGCCTAATGCCCATGACGATAATGAGTTTTATTATTGCTTCATTGATAGCAGTGCTCAGTATAACGATAGCACTTATGAATTGCTACTCGATAGCCTCGGTGATATGAGTATTGCCCCCATCAAGATGAGCGACGCAGAGGGCTACATTCAAAAGAGACATGAAGTGGATGCCTATATCGCGTATCTCAAAGAACAAGAACGCCTCCTAGCGATGGAGTGAGTCCTCACTCATCAAGAAGGCGACGAGGGCATCCAGAGCGTGAGTCACGATGCGATCTCGCCAAATGAGACGCTCCAGCCCCTCTCTTGTAATTGTAGTGACCCAGCACCTCCCCGCGCGGGAATGCAGCGCGAGGCAGGCCTGCCCGACGGGGGCAGATCCAGGCTCAGCCGTGGGGCCAGCATTGCCCGTGATAGCCAGAGCATAGTGAGCCGAGCTGCGTGCGAGTACTCCCTGAGCCATGGCGATAGCGACAGCCTCACTGACCAGACCTTCTTGGGCGATGAGCTCCGCGCGGATGGCGAGGTCGCGCTGCTTTGCCTCGGCACTGTAGCACACCCAGCCATCGCGAAAGACAGCAGAGCTACCCGCTATGCTCGTAAGACTCGCGGCGAGCAGTCCACCTGTGCAGCTCTCAGCCAGCGTGACACGCGCTGCGCGCTGCTGGAGGAGCTCGACGACTCGCTGGCCGCGATTGAGGTGGTCAGGGTGCATGGTGGTGGGGGGAGATTAGTCAGGGATCTGAATGCTGACGACCGCGAAGGCGGCTATGCCCTCACGGCGGCCGAGTGCTCCCAGTTTTTCATTGGTGGTGGCCTTGATGCCGACGCGCTTCGGGACAATGCCGAGAAGGGGTGCAAGGCTATTCTTCATCGCATCGAGATGAGGGAGGATGCGAGGAGCTTCTGCGATGAGGGCACAATCGACATTATTCACGCGCCCCCCCTGCTCACGCAGGAGACTCATTGCCTTCTCGACGATGCGCAGCGAGCAGATGTTTTTGCAAGACTCATCCCCTGGGGGGAACCAATAGCCAATGTCGGGCTCTCCGAGAGCTCCGAGGATGGCATCAGCGAGGGCGTGGCAGAGGACATCCGCGTCGCTATGACCGTCGAGCCCTGCGCTGGGGTGGATTTCTACCCCTCCGAGGATGAGGGGGCGTGGGGTCTCGGAAAAGCGATGGATATCGTAGCCGAGTCCTGTTAAGGTGATGGTAAATGACATGATGTGTGAATAGTGTGATTAGTGGGCCTCGAGCCAATTATGCGCGGCGCGAGCCTCGACGAGTAGGGGGACTCCGTGGGGCAGCGGCATCGCCTCGCGCATGGCGGCTGTGATGGCAGTGATGAGCTCCTCCTCCTCTGAGCGGTGGAGGTCGATGAGCAGCTCGTCATGAATCTGCATGATGAGGCGGCTACGACGCGAGACGAGCAGCTCAGAGACGCGCAGCATGGCGAGCTTGATCATGTCGGCAGCACTGCCTTGGATAGGGGTGTTAATAGCATTGCGCTCGGCGGCGGCGCGGAGGTTAAAATTGGAGCTCTGGAGGTCGGGGAGGTAGCGACGGCGACCGCAGAGTGTCTCCGCGTAGCCGAGCTGTCGCGCCTCGACAATGAGCTTGTCCATGTAGTGCTGCACACCGGGGAATTGGGCAAAATAATTCTCGATGAGCGAGGCTGCCTCTGCGCGAGAGCAGTCGAGACGCTGACTGAGGCCAAAGGCGGAGATGCCGTAGATGATGCCAAAGTTCACCGTCTTGGAGGCGCGTCGCATGTCGCTTGTCACCGCCTCGACAGGGCAGTCAAAGAGTCGCGCTGCGGTCTCGGTGTGGATGTCGCGCCCCTCGCAGAAGGCGGCAATCATCGAGGGGTCGCCCGAGAGTGCAGCCATGAGGCGCAGCTCCACCTGCGAGTAGTCGGCTGAGAGGATGAGATGATCGCCATCACGTGGCACAAAGGCGCGTCGGATGAGCTTGCCCTCCTCGGAGCGCACGGGGATGTTTTGCAGATTGGGATTCTGACAGGCGAGGCGTCCCGTGCTGGTGACCATCTGCATGAGATTGGCATGGATGCGCCCATCCACCGTAGAGATGTAGCGAGGGAGCGCGTCGAGATAGGTGCCTTTGAGCTTGTTGAGCTCGCGGTAGTGGAGGATGTCGCCCACGATCTGGGAGATGGGGATGAGCTTGCGCAGGGTTTCCTCATCGGTGACGTATTGACCTGTGCGCGTTTTCTTGGGCTTATCGACGAGCTTGAGCTCGCCAAAGAGCAGCTCGCCGAGCTGTTTGGGGGAGTTCAGATTGATCTCGCGGCCTATTTGCTGATTGAGGCTCTCTTTGAGCTCGGCGAGTTGGGCGGCTAGCTGCTCTGAGCTCTCGGCGAGCAGCTGGGGCTCGACGCGCATCCCCTCCATCTCCAGCTCCGCAAGGACGGCAAGGAGGGGGAACTCGATGCGCTCCATGAGATCGAGCAATCCCTGATCTTGCAGCTGAATATAAAGCAGCGTTGCAAGCTGGAGGCTGATATCCGCATCCTCAGCTGCGTAATGGCACATGACATCCACGGGGACAGCGGCCGTATCCATCTCCTTGCCCGCGATAGCCTCTAGGGGTATAGGCTTGTAGGAGAGCAGCTGCTGCGCCATATCATCCATGCTGTGACGGAGATCGGGATAGAGGGCACTATGCGCGAGCATCGCATCAAAGAAGGGACCGCGTAGCTCCACTCCCGCTTGACGCAGCACCTGATAGTCAAATTTGAGATTCACCCCACACTTCGTCGCCGAGGAGAGAAAGGGCTTTTTAAAAGGCTCTAGATCTTGCGACTCCTTGATGGGGACATAATATCCCTCCCCCGCCTTGAGGCAAAAGGAAATCCCCAAAAGCTAGTCTGAGAGAGGATCAAGACCTGATGTCTCCGTATCAAATGCCCAGTGATCGGCGCGCAGGAGGCGTGCTGCGAGCTCTTGGCGAGCGGCGGCATCGCTGACGAGATGGTAGTGATGAGGGACTTGATTGATGTCGGCAAGGGGGCTCTCCTCAAAGAGATTCATCTGCCCTGTGGGGGCGGAGCTGGGAGCTGAGCTGGGCTGGCTCGTGGGCTTTGCCTCGCTTGCGGATGGAGTCGGGGTGGCTTGGGTGCTGAAGCGCTTTACCAGACCTTTGAATTCAAATTGCTCAAAGCAGGCACGCAGGGCCGCATGATCATAGCCACGCCATACACAGTCTTCAATCTGGAGATCGAGCTCAACATCGCGGCGTATGGTGGCGAGCTGGTAGGAGAGTCGGAGATTGTCCGCGCCGAGCTCTATCTTTTCGCGTAATTTCCCTTTGATCTCACTGGTGCGGGCGAGCAGCTCCTCCACGCTGCCGAACTGGGCGATGAGCTTTTTGGCGGTGACCGCCCCTACCCCAGCGACACCGGGTATATTATCTGAGGCATCCCCCATCAGCGCAAGGATGTCCACAATCTGCATGGGGGTGGCTATACCCCACTCATCCAAAAAATCTTGCTGAGCTACCAGCTCAAAGTCCGCGCCCTTGCGCCCTGGCTTCCAGAAGGAGCATAGAGGCGAGAGCAGCTGGCCGAGATCCTTATCCAGCGAGACCATGTAGGAGCGCATCCCCGCCTCATCCGCGCGTCGCGTCATTGTCCCGATGAGGTCATCTGCTTCGTAGCCCGCGATGCGCACGACGGGGATATTCATCTTCTCCAAGAGCTCAATGGCATGGGGGATGGAGTCGCGCAGCTCTTGGGGCATGGCTTGGCGATTCGCCTTATAGAGCTCATAGTGCTCATGGCGAAAGGTAGGACCGGAGGCATCGAGGCAGGCTACGAGATGCGTAGGCTGCACCTTGTCAACGAGCGATAGCACCGTATTGGCGAGTCCAAAGATAGCGGAGGTATTGAGCCCATCGGAGCGTCTCATCGGGGAGGTGATAAAGGCATAGAAGGCTCGGTAGATGAGAGCCATACCATCGAGGATGTAGAGTGATTGATCCGACATGCTCCAGCATCATACCACAGAGGCAGGGGGATGCAAGCTCTTTCACCTGACATAACGAGTCATTCTAGCAATACTCGCCCGCGATGAAAGCTCAGCTACGGAGCTTGACAGAGGGCGAAGGATTCGTTAGAATCATCACGCACACGGTGTGCCACTATATTTATGAAAGCAGTACTTTTGTTTCCAGGACAGGGTGCCCAGAAGGTGGGCATGGGCAAGGACCTCTATGAAGCCTATCCTCAGGCTCGCGAGATGATGGAGAAGGCAGATGCCTCTCTGGGCTACTCTCTGACAGAGATCATGTTTGAGGGGCCCAATGAGCAGCTCACTCGCACCTGCAATTGCCAGCCTGCACTCTACCTCCATGGACTCGCGCTGCTCGAGGTGCTCAAGAGCATGGTTGACATTGAGCCAGTCGCCGCAGCAGGACTTTCGCTGGGGGAATTCACCGCGCATGCCGCGGTTGGCACCTACAGTATGGAGGAAGGTCTCGCTCTCGTGCAGAAGCGCGGTGCCTATATGGAGGAATCTTGCCAAGCCGCCCCCAGCACCATGGCCGCGATGATAGGTGGTAGCGACGAGGCCGTTGCAGCACTCGCTGCGGAGTGTGACATTGATGTCGCCAACTATAACTGCCCAGGTCAGACCGTGGTCTCTGGCTCTCTTGAGGGCGTGGACAAGGCCGTCGCGGGAGCGCGTCCTGCGGGCATCAAGATTGCCAAGAAACTCAACGTCGCGGGCGCATACCACAGCCGCTTCATGCGCGATGCCCAAGAAAAACTCATCGCCGAGCTTTCTAGCGTCTCCATGGTGATGCCCCCAGTCCCAGTATACTGCAACTACGCAGCACGCCCTGTCACCAGCACGGATGACATACGCGCGATGCTCGGCGAGCAAGTCTGTGGCTCAGTGCGATGGTCGGCGAGTATGAAGGACCTCACCGACAAGGGCGAGCGTCTCTTTATCGAGCTAGGACCTGGCACGAGTCTTGCTGGCATGATGGGGCGCATCTGCAAGGAAGCCACCGTCATCTCTATCGAGGATGTCCCTAGCCTCCTTGCCGCTGTTGAGAAAATCCAGCAGCTCAGCAGCTAAAGCTATGATTTATCGGGGGCTTTCTCGCAAGAAAGCCCCCACCCTACCCCACTTCATTCCCTGTGGAGTAGTATTACCTAGCCTAGGGGCACATGATGCATGCGGCATTTTGTCTTGACATTGCGTGATAGATCAAGCTATATAGACCTATGTCAGATCATTTGAAATCAATAGGCGTGGACTTTGGCGGGACTAGTATCAAGATGGCGGTATGCTCAGGTAGTGAGATACTGCAACGCGCTAGACCCATTGAAACACAGGGCTTAGACGATACAAATGCGATTATCGCGGCGATCTGCGAGACGGCTCGCCAATTATTAGATAATCACCCTGACGTCGTTGCACTAGGTCTTGGGATTCCAGCTTGGGTTGATTTTGAGCGAGGGATCATAGGACGCCTCGTCAATGTAGCCGCTTTTGACGGTAATACGCCTGTGCGTGATCTCTTGCAGGAGCAGCTGGGTCTTGCTGTTTATGTCGATAATGATGCGAATTGCATGGCCTACGCTGAGTGGAAGCTCGGTGCAGGCCGAGGATTGAGCAATGTGGTGAGCATCACTCTAGGCACGGGCTTAGGAGGTGGCATCATCGTGAATAATCAAATGCTTCGTAGCCGCGGTGCTGGGGAGCTGGGCATGTGCAGCATTGATTATAGAGGCAAGGCAGGTCCTTATGGGAATCGTGGCGGCATAGAAGAATATCTAGGTAATCAGGAGGTCGCCGCTGATGCTCAGCTGCGCTACGCTGCCGCTGGCATTGAGCGTAGTCTGGAGCAGTGCAATCCCTACGCGCTTGAACTTGCAGCTCTGGAGGGTGATCGTATTGCGATTCAGATCTACACAGACTTTGCTGAGAGGTTGGCATGTCTCGTGATGAATCTCATGTATAGCATCGCTCCTGAGATGTTTATCTTCGGAGGCGGGATGTCCAAGGCGGGCGCGCTGCTTTTCACCCCTCTTGAGCAATTCCTCAAAGAGCAGCTCATGCCTAGGCATATTGAGGCCTTGCGCCTCTGTAGGGCTCAATTCGGCACCGATGCAGGTATCCTAGGAGCCGCTTTGATCGCTCTTGATGAGGCAAATAAAGCAGCTGTATAATGGCATTTCATACAATTTTTTCCATCG
>CAYJJA010000029.1:0-22263 GCA_964370355.1 uncultured Akkermansia sp.
TCCTCGATGCCTCAGCCGACCTACGCGACAAGCAGCAGGACTGCAACGCGAGTGTGGGCTACCGCATGAGCTTCTAAAAAAGCCCCTCCTACACCTTTCTATGCTGCATGGGCACTGTGGCCCCCATGCAGCATAGAAAACCCTCCACAACGAGCAAAATATCTAAAGAGCGGTGCACTTTCTCTATGAAAGCGCACCGCTATAATATTCGAGCGACACCAAGACGCTATTCGTAGCAAAACGTTCTACATGGAACATCTCGAAGTGTGGAACAGCAGCACAGAGATCTTCCAAAAAGAAAAAGCAGCATCACTTCGCTCATTTTATCGCAGAGAAACATTTCAAGAGATCAGCCTGCAAAACAATGTTCCACACGCCTCCAAGATAAGAGGCTAGAGCCTCAGTCGAGGGCTAATTCGCCTTAGATGCACTAGAGGATTTATAAGAAAATAAGCCGTGCTTCTCAAGGTATTCACTAAAAATACGTGCACCTTCTACATTTAAATGCGATGTGTCAGAATAGCATGAGTCGCTCAAGGGGAAGTCAGAAAAGTCAACATATTGCACGTCAGGAAATTTCTCCTTTATCTCCTTATTAAAGAAAGCTCTATCACAATAATGATCAATTCTATAATGAGGTGTAAACATGAGGACGAGCTTTACATCTCTTTTACTAAGATAGCTTTGAATTTTGCTCATATAAGCATAACTCATAGACTCGGTATCAATAACAGGAGCAACACGTGGTTCGTTGGAGCGTTTTTTGATATCTGACTGCATATGGTTTGCATAATTCGCCATAAAAGCGCCTACATGCCGCTTGTTAACATCAGGGCTCAATTGTCCAGAAAAAATTTTAAAAAACAGTTTAGTATTCTCGAGATAAGCTGGCGCTCTAAGTATTGAAAGAGCTGCATACCTCAGTTTAAAGAATAGAGCAAGATCGTGCATATCTGCACGTAGGGCGCTTTGGCTTAAATGATATTTAAAATGAGGGTTATCGTTAAATCTGCTTAGATTTTTTCCGGCATCCAAGATCTTAGGAGACATGGAAAGCACCACGGTCTCTATATGAGGATTTCGCTCTATGAGATCTTTTATCAAAATATAGCAGGCGTGCATATCTCTCGCAGATAAAGAAAGATTGACTGATGGCTTGTAGATCGTATCATTAATAGCGCACTCTGTATGCGAATTGCCTATGACAAGAATGCGCTTGTCTTCAGGTATGCTTAAATCCATATTTCGAACTATAGCTCTGGATAGAAAAAGCAAAGCAACTACAATACACAATGCACAGAGACCAAACAAGAAAGTCTGAATGAGAAATTTCTTCATAATCAATTGAAGTAAAAACAATAAATAACTAAATAAGCTTAAAACTGAAAATAAATAAAAGCATCACCCGCCCCGCCAAAATAAAAGGTATAGAGCAAAAGCATCATATAAATAACCCGACGTAAAAAGCGTGGAAGACTTGAATGAGACATATCAAGACCAAACTCCCTGTGCCTATGAGACCACTCTAGCAATAGCAGAATAACAATAGCAAAGATAGCATAGCCAAAGCTACTCATAGTCTCAATGGTGGGTATGCTAAATAGGGAAGGATCAAGCAGAGCAGATAAATAATCTATCGCGACATGAATATTATCTGCCCTAAAGATGATCCATCCTATAGAGACGAGAAGGAAAGTGCAGCCCATGCGCAAGAACTCACCCATACTAGGCAGCAATCGACCAGCAGCTATCGCATCTGTATAGCGTCTATTGCGTCCCAAAAGCAGCAAAGGGATAAATAAGAGGGCATGATAAAGCCCCCATGCTAGAAATGTCCAATTGGCACCATGCCAGAGACCACTGATAAGAAATATTACAAACGTATTCCTAATCGCACTACCTGTACCCGCACGCGATCCCCCCAAGGGGATATAGACATAGTCGCGAAACCAGGTATTGAGCGATATGTGCCATCTGCGCCAAAACTCAGCGATGTCACGCGAAAAATAGGGAAAATAGAAGTTCTTCTTGAGCTCAATACCAAAAAGTCGAGCTACACCAATAGCAATGTCAGAGTAGCCCGAAAAATCGCCGTAAATTTGAAAGGCAAAAAGCACACCACCAAGCAACAGCGTAGAAGCACCTAGACTCTGATAATTAGCAAAAATATCGTTTACAATGACAGCACAATTATCAGCAACAGCAATTTTTTTGAAAAGACCTATCAAAATTTGCCTCATACCATTGACAGCGGAATCATAATCAAAAGATCGCTTGGAATAAAACTGAGGCAAAAGATTGGTCGAGCGCTCGATAGGCCCTGCAACAAGCTGCGGAAAGAAACTGACAAAAGCGAAAAAACTGACTATATCTCGCGTAGGCTCAATGTCTTTTCTATAAACATCTATAGTATAACTAATGGCTTGAAAAGTGTAGAATGATATACCTACAGGCAACACAATATCAAGCGTCACCCAACCCAATGTAATCCCAAACTGACTAAACAACGCTTCAAAGCTATCGGAGAAAAAGTTAAAATACTTAAATACGCAAAGAATGCATAGATTGAGCACGACATTAATAGCAGCAATATGCTTGCTCGAAAACAACGATAGTAGCTTCTCAGCTCTACTGCGCTGATGCTGTATAAGCAATGCACTAGCAAAGCTACAAAAAGATGTCAGAGCAATGAGCAAAAGAAAGCGCCAATCCCACCAACCATAAAAAAAGTAGCTAACGAGAACAATAAAAACATTCTGCATTGCAAGCTTATTACGTAATAGCCAATAAATAGCGAAAACAATAATTAAGAAAATAGCAAAATCAAAGGAGTTAAAAATCATAGTACGGAGAAGTCCTGCAAGTACATAACATAACTATGCAGGCAAATCAATAATAAAGTCTACTACACTAAAGACTCATTTAAAACGACTAACATCATATAGAAAAGCTGTTATTTTTTAATAACAAGAGGGTTACTCTTATTCATAAGGCACTTAGTGGATACTCCTTGTTCAATAGTACACCTCTGACATAAAATCATATTTCATTTGATCTATGCTAGACTCAATGACATGCAAGATTTTTTCTCTCAGCTACTCAAACTATTCTGCGATCAACAAAAGAGGATGCTTCGGCTATTTTCGGAGAAATTTCGTCTCCAGATGTTGAAGTTTGGCATTGAGCAGATCTGTGTAATAAGCTTTCTCATTGAACTTCTTATAAAAAATGATACCAAATAGCTTCTTACGAATATAATAATCATGCTTCGTCACCTCAAAAATAGAAATTCCAAGAAATCTGTATCTCGACTCCGTAGGAGATTTCATCTTTGAAAACAGAAAAGTGCCTTTGCTGATCACTGGTGCTACCTTCTCAATCACCGGTGCTGCTTTCTCAATCACTGGAGCTACAGCCTGCTTGACAGGCTCCGGACCTCGTATGATGCTAGTATCAATCTTCTTTAAGAGTTGCTCCCCACCCGATGAGATCTTCATCTCATCTAGCAGATGATTGGCAAATCTCAAGACCTTGAGCTGACTTTCTGGACTGGCGCAGCCAAAGTCTCTATAGTAAGAAGCATAGAAAAAGCGAGCGAGCGAGCTGCTGTATCTATCCAAGAGCATTTTATCTCGATAATAGTCAAAGATCGTTTTATAATCAGCCAAAGAGTCCATATACTCTCTCAGATGACCTTGCTCTGGCCTCCACACTAGTGAAGACTCTCGCAGGCGGTAATGGTACAAAGCCTGGGGAATGTAAAAGCCATGATGAGAGCAAGCGAAATACAGATAGAAGAAGACTCTATCCTCCCATCGGCGATTGATGGGGAATTCTATCTTATTCTCCTTGATAATACGGGCTTTAAAAAGCTTATTCCATGATGTAGCGCTAGAATTGCTTAGCACATGATCTGATACAGCCTGCCTTCCTAGCAATTTAATAGCGTGGTAGTCTTGCACTGCCTTGATCGTGTCCTCATCACAGTCAAGCTTTATGATCTTGGCAAGGTAGCTGACATAATCAATACTCGGATCATGGCGCATGGGCTCTAGAGCTATTTCTAGAGCATTCGCCTCAAGGTAATCATCAGCATGGGCAAAGGCGATGTAGTCAGCTCGGGCGAGCCTCATTGCTGCATTGTATGCCGCAGCCCTGTCTCCCTGTCCCTGATGAATGAGGACTACTCTCTTATCCTTCCTATCATATTCTCTCAGCAGCTCAAATACTGCATCGTCTTTACCATCAAAGACACAGATAATTTCTATACTGCTCAGACTCTGATTGACGATGCTATCCAAGCATTGATGTAGAAATCTCGCGTCACGCTCGACAGCTATCACAATGGAGATATCAGCAGCATAATCATGAGGCTCATGACTGAGAGGCACGATGAATGCTTCATCGTGTACATCAGGATAGGCCATTTCTTGATCATAGATCTCTCGACAATCTGTGCTACATTGTGGGTACTCCTTGTTCGATAGTACACGGCTAGCATAATAATCATACTTCATTTTATCTATGCTAGACTCAATAGATTGATAGTAGCTTGACTGCTTTTCAAAAATGCTCAGCGCGTTTAGATTCAACTCTAGCTTAAGGTCTCCTGTGGCTTTTAAACTGTAGGCGGAGACTATTTTATAAAAGTCATCATAGAGGCTCTCCAAGTCCTTAGCAGCAAGATTGCGATCTTTGAAGAATAGAATAATTTGCTTCAGGGTAATCATCTGATCTAAGAGAACCTTGGCGTGTTTCTTGCCTCCCTGAGGCTGATGCATAGATGAATGAGGGCGCTGGTAGTAATAATAAACAGGAGAATCATGATCCGCAAAAACAATCTTATTTGCATGATAGAAGGCTTGAGCCATAAAATATTGATCCTCATGAAAGTGCCCAGATAAAAACTCAATACCATTCTCGGCAATGAAAGACTGCTTAAAAAGATGCTTGTACACGCACACATTCAACCTATCATAGATATACTCAATCCTATCGGATAAGCTATAAATGGCTCGTGGTGAATTGTCGAGTGCTTTCAACCAGCGGGCAGGCGAGACGTGACCTTGCTCATTAACAACGACGACTCTTGCAGAGACAATGTCCGCATCATGCGCTTTACTCTTATCAATGAGATACTCAAAGTACTGGGGATCAATGGAGTCATCGCTATCCATAAAGCCAATGTATTGGCCAGATACATGCTCTAGGGCTCTATTTCTAGCATAGCCTTGACCTTTGTTTTCGTCGAGGGAAATAATGGTTATTCTGCTGTCCTTGTCAGCATACTTTTCTAAAATTGCTAAGGAATGATCTGTTGAGCAATCATTGACGCAGAGTATTTGAAGATTCTTGTATGTTTGCTTGCAGAGAGAATCCAGCGCAGATTCAAGATACAGCGCTGCATTGTAGACCGGCATAATGATCGAAATCTTGCTCATAGGGGTAGTACTTTCTAGATTTTGCTTGTGATAAATTGGCTCGCGTTGGTGTATCAACAGTCAAAATCCTAGCTTGGCTCAAGCACATGAAAGGATAGGATCTGGACGCCCATCTTCGGGATCACGCCCAGAGAGCATTACTATGCTCACCTGCCTATCAATAGGAAAGAATGCTGACACATCGCATCGAATATATCACATTCATAATACAAAGCATTGTGATAGCTGTCAAGAAATCATGTTACAAAAGGCACATATAACCTTGTGGCAAAACTCAGAGCGAATTTCAATCTCCCCTATCCTAATCATCATTTGGAGGGAGAAAGCAAATGATGATGGTCAGAAGATAAAATGAATAACAAGTAGAGAGTAGCAATACGTAGGAGGCGCTACCCTACTAGTTCATCTTAGAGGGTCTACAACATGATGAGGTTTTATCTGTAGTGTAAAAAATCTCACATCACAAATAAAACCTCATCGTTTCAGAGAGCTTAAAGGCAGCGCAATAAAGCTGGCTCAGTGGCAAATGCTCTCTCTACAAATAGCTACACTATTCCTTATCGGTATAGATCTCTTTGAACATTCCCTTTAATCCTACGGGATTTACTGAAATAATTTCGGTATCAGGATAATACAGTGCCGCAAAATCGCGCAACTTATTCCAACCACCCATACGCTTAATTGTATGCCTTCTTTTGTCTTCTTCAGCATTTACAATTTGAGATTCACCGTTAAAATGACCAAGATCACTTTCATCGCATCCTACGAGGTAGATTTTTTTAGGATTTGTCCACAGTGCAAACTGAATAGCTTGAAAAGTAATTGTCCAGAACGAGGCTAAAGCTTGACAAGACAAGTCTGTAGGAAACTGCTCGTCTATTTCATAGTTATTATAGTCGAGATAAAACTGTTCTGCACCTGCACTTTCTACTATAGTGCTAGGAATATTTAAGGGGTCAAATGGATTCTTGAAGACTCCGTAAAATTTTTGACATCTACCCTGCATATAAGTATTCATTTGCTCAATACAGTGCTTTATATTGGGGTAGTCTATAGCAAACAAATAATCAAGGCTGATCTTATCACACGTGAATGCTCTATTCACCCCTATATGCACAGCTCCTTCAATAGGAGCGTAATCATTAAGACTTGGACCTGTCGCAACGATCACGACATCTCTGCCTTGATACATGTTCTTATATTTAGGAAATACGGACTGGTGCAGGCTATAGACGTTGAAGGCTCGTGAGGCTTCTTGTGAAACGACGTGAGGTAGTTTCTCTGTTTGATTCAGCAGCTTAACTAGCTTTGTGTCGTGATGACGGCTCTGCTCATCAATCTTGCCCCCAAGATGGCGGCTCTGCTCATGAATCTTGCCCACGAGATGTGAGCTCTGCACATGAAGCTTGTTCTCCATATGGCGGTTCTGCCCATGAAGCTTGGCCTCAAGATGCTCAATCTTTGCATTGAACATGTCGGTATAATAGGCTCTTTCGTTGAATTTCTTGTAAAATCTGATACCAAAAAGGCTTTTACGAGTATAGTAATCGCGCTTTACAGATTTGAAGACAGAAATACCTAGGAATCTGTAGCGTGTGACGCCCGCATTCTTTTGCTTGGATAGCCAGGGGCTACGCTCTGATGCTTTACTGCTTGCAGTTGTTGGTCTCTGCAATAGTTGCTTGTATCTAGCCTTTTTGGCAGCATGCTTTTCTCGCTTGCGTCCAGATGTGACTTTGGCAGCCCACCTATTGTATTGGTAGGCAAAAAAGGTATACATGTAATGATGACTTGCCCCTTTGTCCAGAGGGGTGGCTTTGGCATCTGTTTTGGCTTGCTGCTCTGTGCCGCCTACACATTTAAGCAATATAGACTCATAAAAGGGTGTCATTCTGGCATATTTCCACCATATATCAGCATACTCAACCAATGGATTGTTCCAAGGACGCATATGGGCACTTGCAAAGTGTACGATAAAGGGATTATCAGAAGCTGTGATATAGTCCATTCTATCATGCAGAGTCAATTCTTGCAACCAGTGGAGCGTACCCGAACGCTTGCGGAAACAGGGCAAAAAATCCCACTGCATTGAGATTTTCTTGACCTTATCTTCGCATACAGCATTGAGAATGTCTTGATCGACAAGCACAGGTGTAGCAACCTCGGAGAGCTTCTGCAAAGCCTTTGCTTGTAGATCAAACTTCTTCATCTCACTGATATTCAACACTAGAACACCCGCTTGGAAGTAAGCTCCAGTATTTTTCATTTTGAGGGTATTGAGAAGATAGTCGCGCCATTGTACGCCACGCAGTTCATAGTTATGCTTGGCATGCGGTACGGTCCCTGCATTGATACTTGCTGCCAGCAAATAACCCTCGACATCTGTCTCAAACAATCCCTTTAAATCCTTATTTACAATGGTATCTACATCAATGTAGAGAACTTTACTGTAGAACTGGAAAATCGTTTGAACAAAAAATCTATAATAGGTCTCATCCGTATAATAAGCAGAGGTAGGGAATTTTACATCTCGTACAAGCTGATAGACTGAGACGAACTTTACAGTGGCGTTATCATAAGCGGAGAGAGATAAAAGAATTTTCTCTTTATTGATAGCTGAAATTCTTGTTTCTAAGACAAGAAACTCATAAAAATCATCTCGAGACGCATTCTCCATGATAGATACCAACAAAACACCCAAGTAAGGTGCGTAATTGTCATCAGAGGCAAAAGCAACGGGGATAACATCAGGTCGAGAGGGATAAGGAAGATTCATCAATCGCGCAAACACAGCATCCAGATCACTCTGCTTCCAATCCCTATCTGAGCCCTTGCTTGCAGAAGCCAACTCGTATTTTCTTTTAATATCTGTTTTTCCACTCAGCTCTACACCAAATAAATCGCTAAAGAATCTATCAGATAGAATTTCTACATTATTGCGCTGATCGGCTTGGGTACTAGGTACAACTGTCAAATTGCTGTCATGAAATCTGTAGTACTGCAGCTTATCGTCTATATTCTGAATCTCGCCTCCTCTCATCAATATTTGCACCCATAAGTCATAATCGACGCATGAGATGATATTTTCATCATATTCAATATGATGCTCATCAAGGAATGACTTTCTGATTAAAGTAGAAGAATGGCAAATGTGATTTTGAAATGCTAGTGACAATTTGAGCTGCTGAGGATCTTTGAAACGTATCCAAGACTCGTAGCTAGTATTCTGACCTTGGATGATCTCAACCTCTGTGCCTACAACAGCGATATCAGGATTGTGCTCTAAGAAGTCATAAGTGACTTGTAATCTGGATGGATGTGAAATATCATCATCGTCCATGACCGCAATATACTTCCCCTGCGCTGCGCGATGGGCTATATTGCGTGCCTTCGAGATGCCGCGCGACTCGCTGTTGGTGATCACTTTTATCCTATGATCTTTGACTTTATAATAGTTCAAAAGATAAGGCGTACTATCAGTAGAGCCATCGTCTACGACAATCAGCTCAAAATCTTCTAAAGTCTGCCACAAAATAGAATCTAGGGCCTCAGCGAGGAATTTCTCTCTATTTTTTGTTGCTAAAACGACAGAAATGAGAGGAGACTTGGCTTCAGCAGCGACATAATCCTTGCCTTCGATAAGAGACAAGAACTGTTGATGATAATCCAGCCAATCTTGCGCGAATAAGAGAGTATCATCCTGCCATGGCTTCGTCGGGTTTGCAAAGTGAACGATAGAGGGCTTTTCAAAATCCTTTAAGAATGAATCATATGCATAAAGTTCTGATATCCTATCATCAAGTAGGAAATCAATACACTTGATCATCACATTGTACTTGAAGGGGAGTGGTAAAATTTTACCATAGCAAAGTGAGTTGATGACATCTTGATCAATGGTAGGATAGTCATTTTCTACCTGCTTGACAAGCTTGGGAGTTAAATGATCCTCGCGAATTTTTTTCAGATTCACCAAGAGTACACCTGCATTGATGTAAGAGCTCAAAGAGGGGATCTCTAGTAGTTTTGCATGACTCTGCGTTTTGGCAAAGTAATAAGCTGGATGCAGTACACCGCCGTAGTAGTTCTCACCCAGATCATGCGAATAGAGCTCAGACAAGTCGTCATTCACCATGAGATCGACATCCAAGTAAATTACTTTTTCATAATTCTCAATTACTTCTGCAAGAACAAGTCGATAATAGGACTGATTGCTCGCGTGCAAAAGCTTGTTGGGAGAATTTTCAAAGTGCCCCTCCATGTTGACAAAATTGATTTTACAGGGGTATCGCTCTGCTAATTTTTCAAAGTAACTCTTATTCTCATCTGAGAAATCAGAGGGGACAAGAAGGAAAAATTCGTAAGTAGTGCTGGCTTTCGCATTAACGAGTAGCGAAATAGCAGTAACGGCCATGGGAACTGCATAATTGTTATCTGCGGCCAATACTACGGGTATTGATGAGTGTGTGGGCATAGATATAAATCCTTAGATTGATGATTAGAAATTGACTCCTTACCAATGTGCTTTCGAGTTGAATATAAACTCCCCTCAGACAATGGATAGTTTATTGACGTATTTTTAGATTTTCTTAAATTTTCTTTTTCTTGCGCGATGCTTTTCTCGTTTGCGTCCTGTGGTGAGGCATGCTAGGATGCTATTGAAGTGATAGCCCCATAGGCGAGCGAGCTCTGATCTGGGTGCTTTTATCTCCTCTACTGGAGGGCAGATCTTTGATAGGCTTTCTTCATAGATGGAGCTTGTTCGAGCGTAGTGCCACCAGATGGATGCGAGATTGACCTCTGGTGATGTCCAAGGCTTGACTCCTCCGCTGTAGTGGATGATTTTGGGGTGATGCAGCGAATGCTTGTAGGCGAGGTAAGTGCCGATGGGGAGCTGCGCGTCATAGTTGGCAACATAATGGGGAATATGCCACATCACGTTTGCGCATAGATCTAGATAGTGTATATCCCCATCGAAGACAGAATTGAGAATGCATTGGTCTACATAGCGAGGTGTCTTCACCTCGCGGAGGCGTTGGAGACATAGATTGGTGAAGTCCATCGCTTTGAGCTTCGCTACATCAAGCAGCAGCATGCCGGCTTGGAAGTAGCTCTCTGGATGCTTCATCTGCAAGCCTTCGGTCAAGTAGGATCTAAATCCAGCACCAGAGTAGTTATCAATGTAGAGGCAGCGCTGCATTTCTACATCGACAACGGCAGCGAGAGCTTTGTCATGCATATTCTGATGAAAGAGCTCCGTGATGTCGTGATGCACGACCATGTCGCAGTCGAGATAGAGGACTCTCTTATAATCAGAGAAAATCTCTGGTATGAAGAAGCGTAGGTAGGTAGCAAGGGTAAAGTGAGCATTGAGATGGAAGATGCTCTGATCAATACCATCGAGGAAGCCACTGATGTCAATGAAGCGTATGGAGAAGTGCTGCGTCGCGAGTGAGGCTATTTTTGATTGATTGCTCGCTGAGATACCTTGGTCAAGGATGCAGATATCATAGCGATGCGCCTCATTGGCATTGACCTTGATCGAGGCGATGAGTACATGCAAGCAGAAGGCATAGTTGTTGTCCGAGGCGCAGCAAATGTTGATCGAGTCTTGATAAACAGGTGTTATGGGGCGTGCCAATGCTATTTCTTCTTGGATGAATCTACATCTTCTTAGCCTGCTGCCCTTTGCCTGCTTGTCGTAGAAAAAGAAAGAGCCTAATCGCTCAGTCAAAAAGCCTGGCATGCGCTGATTGTAAAAACTCAGCTTGCTATAATCTGTTCGCTGATGGATGGGATCGACGATGGAGAAGAGAAACTCGCAGTATTCAAAAAAGATCTTCTTCTTCATAATGAACATATTACAGACAAAAAAATCCTGTATGCTCAATATTTTTTTGAAGTTTGTGCGCATCTCAGGATACTGCACGAGCATTTCTTCAAATGCCTGCTCAAGAGAGCCGTCAAAATGCGAGTTTTTGAACTGCTTCACTATATCATCATAGTAATCAGTGGGTGCTATGATGTCGTAGCTCTCATAGCATGCAATGTCCTCGGGCGCGAAGTTGCGCCTGTAGTGGGAGAGACCGATGTAGTCGGGATCGCCCAGCTGATCGTAGTTCTTCCATGCCCAGTAGATGGCGGTGAGCTCATTATAATGACGATTGGAGCTTGAGATATTATCTCCTGTGTCATCACCTATCATGTTGTCGAGCAGCCACTGATAATCTTCTAGCGCGAGACCAGCGCCTTGGGTGGCTTGTGAGGCAGCGAGAGCCCTTCCTACATGAATGGGCTGGTGGATCTCATCGCTGATGAGCTTGGCGGGCTTGTGATAGCAAACGAGTATTTTGAGACTAGGAGGCATAGAGCATCTAGTATTTTTTATGCTGTTCCCATGCCCATGCATGTTGAATAAGGGTGGCTATATCGGCATGCTGAGGCTGCCAGCCGAGTACGCTTTTAGCCTTTGTGTTGTCTGCAAAGAGTTTTGCAGGATCACCTGCGCGTCGCTCGGCATATCGTGTGGGGCATACTCGCCCCGTGACCCGCTCGGCGGTGCTGATAATGTCCTTGACGGAGACGCCCACCCCCGTGCCTAGATTGATTGTTGCGCTGTAATCTGAGCTCTCATTGAGCTTTTTGAGAGCGAGACGGTGCGCAAGGGCGAGATCTTCGACGTGAATATAGTCGCGTACGCAGGTGCCGTCTGGCGTGTCGTAGTCGCTACCAAAGACAGTGATATGCTCGCGCTCGCCTTTGATAGCCTGGAGCACGAGAGGGATGAGGTGAGTCTCTGGGTCATGGCTCTCGCCTATCTCGCCATCGCTCGCGGCACCCGCTGCGTTGAAGTAGCGTAGAGCTATGTAGCGCAGATCGTAGGCGTGATGGTAGTCGGCAAGTACGCTCTCTATCATGAGCTTGCTCTTGCCGTAGGGGTTGATAGGATTCTGAGGATGAGCCTCATCTATAGGGGTATACTGGGGCTCTCCGTAGGTAGCGCAGGTGCTGGAGAAGACGATGCGCTTCACCCCAAACTCCAGCATGACATCTAGGAGATTGAGCGTACCTATGAGGTTGTTGTGATAGTATTTTTGAGGATTGCTTACACTTTCTCCCACATAGGCAAAGGCGGCAAAGTGGATGACCTCGGTGATGGGGTATTGCTCAAAAATGACACGCAGGCTGGCCTTGTCCATGAGATCAGCCTTGACGAAGCTGGCGCGAGCATCGACAGCCTCACGGTGACCGAAGATGAGATTATCCGCGACGAGACATTCCTGCCCATGCTCAAGCAGGTGTTTTACAGTGTGAGAGCCTATGTAGCCAGCTCCTCCTAGTACGAGTATCATATTGCTTTTCTTTGGTGTTAAAAATATTGAAATGTGCTTGATAGAGATAGAGTGGATTGCCGCAATCCACGATGAAGTCTACGAAGTAAGCTGCGCGGGCTCGGCAAAGGAAACATGAGCGAGCTTCACGCTTGCTTCACAGGTGATGGAGTCAGGGGCTGATCTTAGCAGCTGGGTGCGTGTTCATGCCCCTTAGAGCCTCAGAACTAGCTGTTACTAAGATATTTTTCATGATCTCGCTTCGTTTTAACGCATTCTGCATCTATATAATAGGCACTACTGTCTAAAAGTTTATAAAGGAAATCCAATGTTAAGTCAAGCAGTAACTCTGCCAATGAACTGAATTCTAACCAGCTGGGCTGGCGGCACACAGCAAGGGGGCTCTTGTCAACAAATGAGCCCTGGCATCATAACGGCATGCGCATGCCCAAATGCCGCGCCAACAAGCAGAAGAGCAATAGAATAAAGCTCGTGACAATCTATGTTATACCTGATAGATATATCATTTTACAATTGATACGCTTCACTACTATTATATCATCTTAAGCTTCTTAATCAATAAAACACTTCGTCAACATGATAAATAAACGTTATACAAATAACTCAATTATCATACACCGAATCTGCTTTTATCTTGAGACTGTGTGTGATGTTGAGCATCTTGATGCAAAAATATTTGAAAAAATATTTCAAAATTATCTTGACATTAACTAACATTGTTATTATCATAAACACGTACTATATATTTCGACTAACGCAAGACGCTATTAAGTTCGACATCAATGTAGTCACCAACTACCAACCCAACACCCCCAAACACCTCAACATACCCTATGAGGCGTTGCTCCAAGGATCCACCTACCCCTACCCACACCCTACGAAACGATCCACTACCCTAAAACACCCTACGACTAGAAAGGGAGGGGGCATGAGCCCCCCCCTCACCCATAAGCCATACGCTATTCCGATGGAAACCGTATGGTTTTTTTTGCCAAACGACGACTCGCGTACACGGTCACAAAGAACATTGCGACCGAATCATCAAAAGTGCCAAAGCTCAGCTCCGCCCAAGGCCCCTGCAAGGCTACAAAATAAGCATGCAATCTCCGTAGGAGAAAAAGCGGTAGCCCTCGCGCACCGCCTCATCGTAGGCTCGCATGATGAGCTCCTTGCCCGCAAGGGCACTCACGAGCATGATCAGAGTGCTCTGAGGGAGGTGAAAATTCGTCAGCAGTGCATCCGTCACGCGGAATTCATAGCCTGGGTAGATAAAAATCTGCGTCTCCCCGGCCGCCTCGCGCAGCGGTAGCCCCTGCCGCGCGGCGACACTCTCGAGCACGCGCACGCTCGTGGTGCCCACGAGGATGTTGCGCCGCGCCCCTTCGATGGCACGCGCGGCCTGCTCACTGAGCCAGTAGGGCTCACTGTGCATCTGATGATCCCTGATATCATCCACCTTCACAGGGCGAAAAGTGCCCACCCCGACATGCAGGGTGACAAAGCTATGCGGCAGCTGAGCCAAGAGCTCAGGGGTGAAGTGCAGCCCCGCTGTCGGCGCGGCTATAGCCCCCTCATGCTGCGCATACACGGTCTGATAGCGCTGCGCATCCGCCAGCTCGCTGCCGCGATTCATATAGTGAGGTAGGGCCAGCTGCGCATGCGCGGCATCATCGACGGGGCTATCCCAGCGTATGTAGCGATAGCCCTCCTCGTCGATGTGCTCGACGCTGCCCGTAGCCGCGCCTATGCAGACTTGACGCCCGAGCTTCATCTTGCGCCCTGGGCGCACGAGGCACTTCCAGACGAGCGCGTCGGTGAAGCTCGTGCGCACCAGCTCGATGCTGCCATCATTGGAAAAATAGCGCGAGGGCAGCACGCGCGTGTTGTTCAGCACAAAGTGATCCCCCTCGCGGACATAATCCACAAGATCGCGGAACTGCCTATGCTCGATGCGCCCCGTCTCCCGATGCACCACCATCATGCGCGAAGAATCCCTATCGGGCAGGGGATGCGAGGCGATGAGATGCTCAGGCAGGTGGTAGTCAAAGTCAGCGGTGCGCATAGCTCAATGGGAGATGAGAGGGTAGAGAGATTATACAGGGAATACACGCAGACGACGCAGCACCTCGTCGCGGCCCAGCAGCTGCATGATATCGCCCAGATCAGGGCCTGCATGACTCCCCGTCAGCGCGATGCGCAGGGGGAACATCATCGCCCCCACCTTGACCCCAGCCCCCTTGGTCAGCGGCTTGATGAGGGCGGTAGCGGCAGCACCACTCCACTCGGGCAGCTGCTCGATGGCGGTGGCAAAGAGGGCGAGCAGCTCGGCAGCATTCGCCTGGAGCTTGCCCATGGCCTCAGGCTCGTAGACGAGCGTCTCAATCCAGCTCAGCCAGTTGGGGACCTCGGCGAGCAGCGCGACCTTGGTCTGCACCGTGGGGATGGCCGCGCGTAGGGTGGGCGTATCGCTGAGCCCTGCGCCCGTGCAGAAGGGTAGCGCGAGGCGGCAAAATTGCTCGGCAGGCAGGCGCATGAGGTGCTGCTGATTCATCCACTTGCACTTGGTGATGTCGAATTTCGCGGCATTGCGGTTCACCTTTTCGAGGCTAAAGAGCTCGATGAGCTGGGCGGGCGAGAAGATCTCCTCATCGTTCTTGGGATTCCAACCGAGCAGGGCGATAAAGTTCACCACCGCGTCAGGCAAAAATCCCTCCTCGGGATAATTACCCAGCTGCGCACCCACGTCACGCTTGCTCATCTTGGAGCCATCGGGATTCTGAATGAGCGGGATATGCGCGTAGTGCGGGGGCTCAACGCCAAAGGCATCAAAGAGCTGCAGGTGCTTGAAGCTATTCATCACATGATCTTCACCACGGATGACATGGCTGATCTTCATCTCGATGTCATCCACGACATTGACGAGGTGGAAGATGTAGCTACCGTCGGTGCGCTTCACCACCATGTCAGGAGTATTCTCCTGCTGGCTATAATCGACCTGTATATCACCGCAGACGAGATCGTGCAGCGTCATGATGCCATCGCGCTTGAAGCGAAAGCGCCACACCGTGCCCTCACTCGTATGGGGGATCTCATCGCCATTCACATCGCGCTTATTGGGCGCGGGGCATTCATAGACATGACCCGAGGCGCGCAGCTGCTCAAAGTAGCGGTCATAGATCTCCTGACGCTGGCTTTGGTAGTAGGGGGCATAGTCACCGCCCACACCCTCGCCCTCATCCCAAGAGAGCCCCAGCCACTGCATGCCCGAAAAGATCGCCGCCATCGCCTCCTCATTGTGCCTCTCCTGATCCGTATCCTCGATGCGCAGCACGAAAGTACCGCCGTGCTTTTTGGCAAAGAGATAGTTAAAGAGAGCCGTGCGAGCTCCCCCTATATGGAGGTAGCCCGTAGGGGAGGGGGCAAATCGTGTGCGTACAGTCGTGGACATGCGGGCTTTTATACACCGAGAGCGGCGATTTTACAAGTGAATTGTCATGCCCTTGACAAGGCTGATGCCGTGGGCTAGAATGAAGAGGATGAATTTTTCTCAAAAGTCACTCTCTGTTTTTCGTCAACAATACCTAGGCCAGCGTATGAACTGCGCCCAAGCAGTCTGCCATGGCGCGGGGCGCGATGAGCTCATCGAGGACATGGTGGGCTGCGGCGGCGGCAAGGTCGCCGACGGCATCTGCGGGGCACTCTACGCCGCACAATGCCTCATCCCCGAGCAGCACCGCGAGCAACTCACGCGCGACTTCATCCAGCTCAACGGCGCGTGCCGCTGCCGCGAGCTCAAGGGAGCGCAGCGCGTGAGCTGTCAGGACTGCGTGAGCCGCGCCGCCACCCTACTCGAACAATTCTCCCTCAACAAAATCTAAATCCATGTCCAGCTCTCCCAGCTCTCCAAAATCACAAGATCCCCGCCTCAGTGAGCTCTCCGAGCAGCTCGCGCGTCATGTACACAATACCTGGATGGAGAAGCGCCTCAAGGAGGGCTGGATCTATGGATCATGCCGCGATGATGCCCACAAGACCCATCCCTGCCTGCTACCCTATGAGCAGCTCAGCGAGGAGGAGAAGGAGTACGACCGCGCGACCTCGCAGCAGACGATACGCTTCATCCTTGAGGCGGGCTTTGATATTACCCCACACACTCACAGATCTTAAAAAACCATGTTTCGTCCGCTCTCCTCCTTCTTGCTCAGTCTGCGTCGCCACCCCCACTTGACCATCGGTCGTGTCATCACGGCGGGGGGCTTGCGCAGCCTGCTTATTTTTGTGCTACCCGCTGCGTTCACACTCTTGCTGTGCGGTATACTCGTCTGGGTCTTGGCGTCGCTAGACTGCATTTCACTAGTAGAAAATACGAATACAAAGCACGCCAGCCTCTGGGCAAATCTACGCGGCATGCTCTTTCTCTTTTTAGACCCTGGCTATCTCTACTACAATATGGATCAGTCTGCCTTGGTAGAAATCTTCGCCCTGATGATGTCCCTACTAGGGATGCTGCTCATCAATGGATTGCTCGTCTCCACCATCGTCAACTACATCTCGCGGCAGGGCGACCACGTGCTCAAGGGACAGGTGAGCTACGCCTCCATCAAGCAGCATGCCGTGATGATAGGCTATAGCGAGATGGGCATCAGCATCCTCCAGGAGATGCTCAAGGCGGGCGACAAGGCGCAGCACGTGCTCGTCATGACCCACAAGGACGTAGAGACACTGCGCCCGCGCGTCTATGCACAGCTCGATGCAGGGGAGGAGAAGCGCGTGATCTTTTACTCCGGTGATTACGAGTCACAGGAGGATCTGGCACGGCTGAATATCCCCTTTGCAAACACCCTTTATATCACAGGGGAGGAGCATAGCGAGGGGCGTGATTCCAAGAATATAGAATGCCTGCACCAGATAGTCGCCCTTTTGGAGCAGCATCCAGCAACAGCGTCCGCAGCACTGAGTATGAATATCTACGTCCAGTACGATAGACTGAGCTCCTCGGCGATTGCGCAGAAGCTCAATTTCAAAAAGATCATTATCGACCCCGTCCAAAAGCTCCATCCCCAAAGCCGCATCAGCATCCATGCCTTCAATTTTTATGAGAACTGGGCACGCCTCCTCTGGAGCGGTCAGTCGCGCTGGCATATATTTTTTTTTTATTGATACTTCGTCCACCTAGAGCTACACCGCCTCACGGAGGACAAGCAGGTGCATCGCATCATCAGAGGCTTCAACCGCATGGGCAGAGCCCTACTACTCGAGGCACTGCGCATCTGCCACTACCCACAGGGGAGGCAGACACGCATCAGCATCATCGACCCCGATGGAGAGCGCAAGCTCGCCTTCTTCCGAGCGCAATTCCCGCATGTCGAATCGGCGATTGAGGACATCCAGCTCGACTTCAAGACGGACTATGCCGAGAGCCCCGCGATACGAGAATTGCTACAAGAGAGTGCCACAGATAGCTCTCAGCTCCTCAGCATCGCCGTTTGCGTACGCAATGCCGATACCGCGCTCGCCATAGGGATGAACCTCCCCGAGGCAGTCTATGACGCGCCCACGCAGATACTCATCAGACAAGAGCTCCATGGTGGCCTGTCCAAGCAGATAGACCATGAGACCACACGCTTTAAGAATGTGAGGAGCTTTGGGATGATACACGCGAGCTTCCACAGCTCTATGGTCGATGATAGGCTCGCCGCCATCGTAGCGAGCAATTATGACACACTCGTAAAGCGCGAACAGACGACGGAAAGGACAATACAGCAGCGAGCCCAGCAGATACGCGGCGAGTTGCAAGACCGCACAGAGACCTCCTACAAGGTCTGGGGCGAGCTCTCCGAAGTCGATCGCTGGAGCAATCGCTATCAGATTGACATCTTTGACTACTACTGCCGATTCTTTGAATCACGGGGTGTGGATACTCTAGAGAAGCTCCAAGAGGCATGGGACGACGCCTCAGCGCAAGAGGCGAGCGAGCCGCGCCACTGGATCGTGGACCTCGCCGAGACCGAGCACCGCCGCTGGCTCGCAGAGCGCAGCATCCTAGGCTGGAGACAATGCCGCGAGGGCGAGAGCCGCGACAATGATAGACTCATCCATAACTGCCTGACCGATTATGACTCCTTGTCAGCAGACAATCAGCAAAAAGACATCGACGCGGTGATCAACTCCTACGTCATCACCCACGAATACAAGAAGTACAAAAAGTGCTAATCCCCCGAAAGCCTGAATGGGCAGCAACATGACATCTGCGACAAGGCACGATGCGATACTTTGGACTTGTAAAGAGAATGGATTTATAGTATTCATAGGCGGCAGGTAAAAATCCACGCCTTGATATCACTTGACTACTCTCGCTTATGAGGGAAGGAGATTTCATCGAGGTGGAGCTGCATCCGGCTCATTGGAGAGCTATTCTCCCAAACAAGCAGCGGATTAATATCTCTAGCAAGCTTCATTATCACAATACAATCATGAACTACATCTACATATTTGGCACCATACTCTTCACAGTCTACGGGCAGCTCATTCTCAAGTGGCGCATATCGGGCTTGGGCATTCAAATCCCCAATGAATCGACACTCTATGACAAACTCTTTACGCTCGCCAAGTTGCTCATCGACCCCTTTATCTTCTCGGGCTTTGTCTCTGCCTTTATCGCCTCGCTCTTTTGGATGATTGCGATGTCAAAATTTGATTTGACACATGCTTACCCCTTCATGTCACTGGCACCAGCCCTGGTGCTCGTCTTTGGATTTATGTTCCTCGGCGAGGCCATGACGCTGGGCAAGATCTTGGGACTCTTGCTGATTTCTGCGGGCATTATCGTCACAGTCAAGCTCTAGAGACAGGCTAGCAATCCTCATTATACACATAGACACATCTTTTACACATAAAATGACCATACCTTTTAACAAGCCTTACCTGACGGGTAAAGAAGTACACTATATCTATCAAGCAGTGAGCTCGGGGAAGATCTCGGGCAATGGCATGTTTACCCAACGCTGCCAGCAGTATTTTGAGCAACGCTATGGCTTTAAGAAATGCCTGATGACCACCTCCTGTACCGACGCGCTGGAGATGGCGGCCATTCTGTGCGAGATACAGCCTGGGGATGAGGTCATCATCCCTTCTTATACCTTTGTCTCGACGGCTATTGCTTTTATACGCGAGGGAGCGCATGTCATTTTTGCCGATAGCGGTAAGGGCAACCCCAATCTTGATGCAGAAAAGATCGAGGCACTCATCACCCCCCGCACCAAGGTGATTGTACCCGTGCACTATGCGGGTGTCGCCTGTGATATGGACAGAATCATGGAGATAGCCACACGGCACAATCTCATCGTCGTAGAAGATGCGGCACAGGCGGTGGACTCCTATTATAAGGGACGAGCTCTGGGATCCATAGGGCATCTATCAGCCTTCTCCTTCCACGAGACAAAGAACATCATAGCAGGGGAGGGGGGCATGCTCGCCATCAACGACGAGCGATACTGCAAGCGCGCAGAAATTATATGGGAAAAGGGGACAAATCGCTCAGAGTTCTTTCGCGGCGAGGTGAATAAGTATGGCTGGGTGGACATAGGCTCATCTTTCCTCCCCTCAGAGGTGATATCAGCCTTCCTCTATGCCCAGATTGAGCATCTGGACATGATCCAATCACGGCGCAAGGAGATATGGAATGCCTACCATCAGTGCCTACAGCCCTTTTATGAAGAGGGCAAGATAGCACAACTTCCCTCCCTGCCTGATTATGCAACGAATAACGCGCATATGTACTATCTAGTCTGCCAGAGCTTGGAGCAGCGCGGGGCTCTGATCGCGCATCTCAAGCAGCGAGACATCTCAGCAGTCTTCCACTACTTGAGCCTGCACAAGAGCGACTATTATGTTGACCGCTATGAGGGAGAGCAGCTCGTAGAGGCTGATCGCTACACGGATTGCCTGCTGCGTCTGCCGCTCTATTATGAATTGGACGCGACCCTGCAAGGACGCGTGCTCACGGCACTGGAGGATTTCTATAAGAACTGGGCCTGATTCAGCATGCAGAGCGCGTCACAATCGCGAGAAATAAGATCATTTCTAGGTCATTGTTAGCATGACTTACGATATTAGTCTTGCAATTTGTTACCTGATATGTCATAAAGTCGCAAGTTTACACTAACGCCATGCCAAAAGATACAACCATCAAAAAAATTCTTGTCATCGGCTCAGGTCCCATTGTCATTGGACAGGGATGTGAATTCGATTATTCCGGCACTCAAGCATGTAAAGCCCTGAGAGAGGAGGGATATGAAGTTGTATTGGTCAACAGCAATCCTGCGACCATCATGACGGATCCTGAGACCGCTCCCCGTACCTACATCGAGCCCATCACCCCCGAGTACGTCGAGAAAATCATCCTCCGCGAAAAGCCCGATGCCCTGCTGCCCACACTGGGCGGACAGACCGCGTTGAACTGCGCCATGGAGCTCGACCGCCGCGGCATCCTCGTACGCAACAAGGTACGCATGATAGGAGCCAATGCCGATGCCATCGACAAGGGCGAGGATCGTCAGCGATTCAAGGATGCGATGATCAAGATAGGTCTCGATGTCCCCGCATCGGGCACGGCGCACACCATGGCTGAGGCATGGGAGATCGCGAACAATGTGATTGGCAAGTACCCGCTCATCATCCGCCCCGCCTTCACGCTGGGTGGTACTGGTGGCGGTATTGCTTATAACAAGACCGAGTTTGAAACCATCGTCACGAGCGGACTTGACCTCTCGCCCGTCACCGAGGTACTCATTGAAGAATCGCTGCTCGGCTGGAAGGAATACGAGATGGAAGTCATGCGCGACCGCAAGGACAACTGCGTGGTGGTCTGCTCCATTGAAAACCTCGACCCCATGGGCGTACACACGGGCGACTCCATCACCGTCGCCCCCATCCAGACCCTCTCGGATCGCGAGTACCAGATCATGCGCGACGCCTCCTTTGCCGTCATCCGTGAGATAGGCGTGGAGACAGGCGGCTCGAATATCCAATTCGCCACCGACCCGAAGACAGGTCGCATGATCGTCATCGAGATGAATCCTCGCGTCAGCCGCTCCTCGGCTCTCGCCTCCAAGGCAACCGGCTTCCCCATTGCGAAGCTCGCCGCCAAGCTCGCTGTCGGCTACACGCTCGATGAGCTGCAAAATGACATCACCCGCGAGACACCCGCCTCCTTCGAGCCCTCCATCGACTACGTGGTCACGAAGATCCCCCGCTTCACCTTTGAGAAATTCAAGAAGGCCGATGAGCGCCTCACCACCGCCATGAAGAGCGTCGGCGAGGTCATGAGCATAGGGCGCACCTTCAAGGAATCCCTCCAGAAGGCGCTGCGCTCGCTCGAGACAGGCCGCTGGGGCTTTGGCTTTGACACCAAGGAGCCTGTGAACCCCACCCGCGCCGAGATCTGCGCGAAGCTCACCGTGCCCAATGCCGAG
>CAYJJA010000029.1:22273-22920 GCA_964370355.1 uncultured Akkermansia sp.
TGGCTGCAAACCGCCTTTACGCATGGATTCACCCTGGAGGAAGTCCATGAGCTCACCGCCATCGACCCTTGGTTCCTCGATCAGCTTGAGCAGCTCGCCACGGCGGGGATGGGACTCAAGGACCTCGACCTGCGTCAGGCGAAGAAGCTCGGCTTTGCCGACCGCCAGATCGCACGCGCACGCGGCATCAGCGAAGACGCGGTACGCGCCGAGCGCAAGGAAAAAGGCATCCTGCCCACCTACCGCCTTGTCGACACCTGCGCGGCTGAGTTTGAAGCCTTCACGCCCTACTACTACTCCACCTACGGTGACGAGAATGAGGCGCGCCCCAATGACAAGAAGAAGATCATCATCCTCGGTGGCGGCCCGAACCGCATCGGACAGGGCATTGAGTTCGACTACTGCTGTGTGCATGCCTCCTTTGCGCTCAAGGAGCTGGGCTACGAGACCATCATGGTGAACTCGAACCCCGAGACCGTCTCCACGGACTACGACACCTCGGACAAGCTTTACTTTGAGCCACTGACCCTTGAGGACGTGCTCAACATCTGCGATCAGGAGCAGCCCCATGGCGTGATCGTCCAGTTCGGCGGGCAGACCCCGCTGAACCTCGCTGCCGCTCTCCAGGAGCGCGGCGTGCCCATCAT
>CAYJJA010000030.1:0-22813 GCA_964370355.1 uncultured Akkermansia sp.
GTAGGGGTCTGTCTTCCCCCACTCTGGGAGGATGGAGAGGGCGAGTCCCATGAGCTTCTCACTGCCGTCGATGTCGATGACAGAGGCGTCTTGGGGGGCGTCTCCGGCCGCTCCTGCGAGAGGCTTCAAGATGGTGTTGCCCTGTACCTCATGGTCGTATTCGCGGATGATGGGCTCGCGGGAGACGATGGCAAAGTCGGCGAAGATCTCCTTGAGATCGCCGAGCAGATCGCTGTCGTCAAGCGCGACATTGGTGAGGGAGGGAGGACTGGTGAAGGTGGAGCTGAGGTACTTCGTAGGGGCTTCGTGGAGCTTGCTGTTGTCGAGCTCGCAGACGAGCTCGCCGTCGTGCCAGACGCGCAGGATGCCCGAGTCGTTGGACTCACCAAGGATGGTCATCTCTGTCTGGAAGGTATCGACGAGCTTCTGGAGCTCGGCAGTGTTCTCAGGCTTCACGGCGAGCACCATGCGCTCTTGGGATTCGGAGAGGAAGATCTGCCATGAGTCCATGTTTTCTTCCTTGAGAGGGGCGCGCTCAAGATAGAGGTTGCCGCCGGTCTCGGAGAGCATCTCGCCCGCAGCAGAGGAGAAGCCGCCCGCACCGCAGTCGGTGATGAACTCGATGAGTCCGCGCTCGCGTGCCTCAAGGATGACATCGAGGCATTTCTTCTCCTCGATGGGGTTGCCGATTTGCACGGCCTGTTGGTCCTCGACGTGGGATTCCTCACCCATGCCAGCCGAGGAGAAGGTCGCGCCATGGAGCCCGTCCTTGCCTGTGCGTCCGCCGATGACGACGACGGCGAGCCCTGGGGTCATCTCCTTGTCGATGTCCTTGCGGGGGATGACGCCTGCGGTGCCGCAGTAGACGAGGGGGTTGTAAATGTAGGTGGGGTCGAATTGGATAGCCCCGCTGGTGGTGGGAATGCCCATGCGGTTGCCGTAGTCGCGCACGCCGTGGACGACACCGCGCATGATGCCGAGGGGGTGGATGACGTTATTTCCCTTGATGGTGGTCTCGGGGGTGTCGGGAGCACCAAAGCAGAAGACGTCGAGATTCGCAATAGGCTTCGCACCCTTGCCCGCGCCGAGGATGTCGCGTATCACGCCGCCCATCCCTGTATTCGCCCCTGCGTAGGGCTCAATAGCACTGGGGTGGTTGTGCGTCTCGGCCTTCAGGCAGATGGAGAGCTCGTCATCGAGGGTGATGAAGCCCGCATTGTCCACAAAGCAGCTGAGGACGAATCCTGGCTTCTGCTCCATGATCTGGCGCGTAGGGGCTTTGATATAGGTCTTGTAGATGCTGTTGACGGTCTCTTCCTTACCATCGACGACATGCGTGATGGTGGCGCCAAAGATGCGGTGCTTGCAGTGCTCGGACCAAGTCTGGGCGATGACCTCGAGCTCGACGTCGGTGGGCTCGCGGTTTTCGTCTTGGAAGATTTTTTGCACGCAGAGCATGTCTTCGGTGGAGAGCGAGAGCTTCATATTCTTGCTCAGATTGGTGAGCTCATCGCTGCTCAGTGCGCGGATGGGGATGTGACGGTATCGTGCCATGGTGGGTTGCTCTTTTGAGGGGAAAGGGGTGAATAGGAGGGGGCGAGAGGCGATTTAGGCAATGGTCCAGGTGTGGACGGCGGGATTGCACAGGTCGCGGGCAAACTTTGCGCTGAGCATCTCGATGTCCTCGGGGCTAGCCTCGCCAAAGATGTAGACCTTTTGGCTGATCTTCAAGCTCAGGATGGTGAAGGGGAGCTCGCCGCGGCCACGGTAGTTGGTCAGGATGGCTTCCTTTTCCAGATCGAGGGCTCCTGCTTTGATGCCGTAGCTGATGCTAAAGAGCTCGCCGCTGAGCGCGGGGCTGCCGTCTTCTGTAACCTGCTGGGAGATCTCATCGACGAGGACGGCGCGGAGGTAGCTGCGCGCGGCTGCCTCATCGCCTTCAACCTCGACGCTGTAGAGGCGCGAGTGGCGGGAGCTGAGCTGATGGCTGCTCAGGGGGGTGTAGAGCAGCTTGTTGGCATCTTCGGGGGCTTGGAAGCTGCTGAGGACTTCGAATGGGATGGTTGCCATATGATTGTTGTGTGAATGGGAGGGAAGAAAAACCACCTTCTGGGTGCATCCCGTAGAAGGGACGATGACGCAGAAGGTGGTGTGTGATCTAATATGCCGAGGCTAAAAGAATGCGGGGGGAATTACTTGTTGAGTCGGTTGAGGACTTCTTCGTAGGCTTCCATAAAGTCGCCCATATCTTGGCGGAAGCGGTCTTTGTCCATCTTTTTACCTGTCTCAACATCCCAGAGGCGGCAGGTGTCAGGGGAGACCTCGTCAGCGAGGATGATGACGCTAGGATCGCTCTCAAGACGGCCGAACTCGATCTTGAAGTCAACGAGGCGCAGATTCGCCTTGAGGAAGAACTCGATCATGACATCATTGATGATGAGTGCCATCTTCTTTAAGAAGGCGCATTCTTCCTCTGTCGCAGCTCCGAGCTCGCGGGCGTAGTCGTCATTGATGAAGGGATCACCGAGGGCGTCATCCTTGTAGGAGAACTCGACGATGGGCTTGTTGAAGGCGGTGCCTTCGGCGACACCCATACGCTTGGAGAAGGAGCCTGCGGCGACATTGCGCACGATGACCTCAAGGGGGAGGATGGAGACGCGCTTGACGAGGAGATTGACCTCATCGACATCGGCGACGAGGTGGGTAGGGACACCCTTTTGCTCAAACATGCGGTAGATGATCAGCGTGATGGCCTTGTTGAATCGGCCTTTGTTTTCAAAATCTTCCTTCTTGAGCGCGTTGAATGCGGTGGCGGAGTCTTTGTACTCCATGCGCAGGACGTTGGGATCGTCGGTGGTGAAGAGTCTCTTGGCTTTTCCTTCGTAAATGGGTTCCATGATCAGATGTATTGGGGCTGGCTTTGTCCCTCTGGGGGATTATAATGAGGGGGGCTCTTTTGTCAATGATATTCTCTTACTCGCAGCTCATCGCGTCGCGCCATGTCTCCTGAGCACGGACATGACCTTGCGATACCCTCTGTCCGAGGCGATATCGAAGGCGGTCTTGCCGTTTTTGTTGCGCGTCTTCACATTGGCTCCCTTTTTGCAGAGTAGCAAAACGATCTTGTCATAGCCTTTGTCGCTGGCATAGTGCAGGGCTGTATTGCCATCAGGAGCATGGGCATTGACATTCACCTTCTTGGCTAGGAGGAGCTCGACTACTTCCTCATTTTCCTGCTGGCATGCCCAGGTGAGAGGAGAGTTGCCCCAATTGTTGGTGGTGCGTGCGTCTGCACCTGCTTCTAGTAGGCATCTGACGACTGGCGCGTCCCCTCTCTGACAGGCAATCATGAGGATGCTGCTCCCATCGCCATCTCGGGCGTTGACATCAGCTTTGCGGACAATGGCTCTCTGCACCTGCTGCACATTGGATACACGTACCGCCTTCCATAGCGCATCATTGGGGCTCAGATTTTCATAGTCGGGCAGCAGTTCTTTCTTGTCACCATCCTTGGAGGGGCGACGCTTGGTGTACCTCTCGAGGTACTTTGCGAGCCTTGAGTAGCCCGCAGCTTGTGCTACCTCTGCGGCGTTGCTCCCTGAGCTATTGGTCAAGCTCCCGTCAGCCTCCGCCTTGATGAGGGCGACGGCAATGTCGCGGCTGCCCTTTTCTGCTGCGTACATGAGCGCGCTCGTGCCTGTATTGGTGGTTGTGAAGTCCAGCCCCGCCTTCTTCTCGATGAGGTAGCGCACCAGCTTTGTATGCCCATAATTCGCCGCGTGCATCAGCGCGGTGTTGCCTTGGTGATCTTGGCAATCAATGGATGCACCTGACAGGTGATACCTCGTCAAGTCATCCATGTCACCGCGTACGGCAGCATCGAGGAATTTTTGCTCGCTTTCCGTGAGCGCTGCGGCTGGGACAGCCAGCGCGACCATCGCCATGATGGGAACCATCAGTCTATGATATTGCATCGTGAGAAAATAAAGGTTTTTGTTTTAAATCAAAGTCGTCATGGGACGACTTTCTCTAAAATATCAAAACAGACTGCGTATTGCAAACAAAAAACCACCCCGTACTCTGAGCTGCTGCGGGATGACAGAATCTCCCATCCAACCGAGGCTGGATGGGAGATTGTCGTGAATGATCACCATTCTCTAGCTAGCTGCCTCAGGCCTTTTGGCGGCGGCGGCGTGCGAGTAAGCCCACGAGGGCAAGCAGGCTCAGGCTGGCTGTGCTAGGCTCGGGGATGTAGAAGGTAGCATAGCTATTCTCGCCATCTAGATATGTCGTCGTCCCGAGAGCAGTACCTGCGTAGAGGGATGTGCCATTGAGTACCCCTTCATAGACATTGATAGTAACACCCGTGTAGTCGAAGTCGAGATCAGTCAGAGCCACTCCCGCGAGCTGGAAGGCGACGATCCCGTCTTCCATTGCCCATCGGGTGTTGAAGGCGGCCAGATCATCGCCTGTCAAGACGATGTCAAGGGTGAGACTGCCTTCAACATTGACATTAGTCACATCCACCGAGGTCAGTGAGAAGACGAGCATATCATGTGTGCCGCCTTCACCGGTCTTAAGACCAGGGATTACACCTTTATTGACAAGATGATTGTCGGTCATCACCTGAATCGTGTGATCAATCATATTGAAGGTCGCATTATTATTGATGACCGTCGAGCCTATGCCTTGAGTAACCCCGCTCATGGTCATCTCGGAATAATCTTCGAGGATGACCTCGGTGTTGGTGAGAATTGTACCCGTGAGAGAGCCTTCTTTCGTTGCGGCTAGGTGCACCTCTGTGTTGGTGAGTATCGCGTTGGCGATACTACCTGTAGTGCCGCTGTTCGTGATGCTGCCGCCTTCCATCGAGGATTCTCCTGATGCGCGACCAGTCACCGTTAAGACAGCTGTCGTGATGCTGCCGCCTCCTGTGAGATTGACATCATTGCTGAGGGTGACACCCTGCTCGACGACGACTTGAGCATTAGCCTGAATAGCGACATCTCCAGCCCCCAGTGCATCGGCATGCCCGACATTGAGGACAGTCTGAGCACTTGCGGCGTCACCAGCGACAGTGGTCGTACCGGTGAATCCGGTGCTAGCCTTGTCGAGTGTCACGCTTGAGCCTGCTGTCACCTGAATCGTCCCCTCTCCGATGAAGGTAGAGTCCTCGCCCTGAGCAAAGCCTGATCCTAGAGCTGCGATACCTGTACTATCTTCAAAGGTGATTGTTCCTTCGACAATTGAGGCGAGAGGCTTATTCTCATTGGGGTCAATCACGATATCAGTCGTTGCAGCGGTGTAGCTGAGTACACCATCATTGTAGCTGAAGGTGTAACCCTCTGTGACGACTCCAGTAAGCTTGCTCGTGACGACCTCACCACCACTTAGCCACGCAGTGAGATCTGCCGTACTGCCCGAGGTGAAGAGATTGAGGCTGTAGGTGCCCGAGTCCTCGCTAAAGCTCACGTCTGTGAGATCGAGCTGAAGACTGCTGTCGAAGGTGAGTGAGCCACTATTGCTGATTGCTGAGCTGTAGTCCCATGTACCACCGAGCGTGAGGGATGCTCCGCTCTCGACATTGATCGTGCCAGAGACACCATCTGTCAAGGTGAGAGCCGTCTTCACATTCAGCGTGCCTGCAAAGGCGGAGAGACCAGAGGCGCTACCGCTATTGACATTGACAGTATTGGTCATGGCCTGACCTCCCGCGTTGAGGCTACCGCCAGCGACGGTGATCGTACCTGTGCCTGCGGCCGTCGCGCTGCCAGCGATGAAGGTACCGCCCTCGATGCGGACTCCTCCTGTGAAGCTATTGTTTCCCGAGAGCGTCAGACTCCCTGTGCCCTGCACCTTGATACCACCGACAGAGTCACTGACCTGCGCGACTGTGCCCGAGATGGTCATCGCCGTCGCGCCGCTGCCTGTGGACTTTGTCGTGTCGATCGTGGTGTAGAGGGGGCTAGCAGCCGTCCCAGGTGTCCCCTCGCCGTAAGCTCCGAGGTTGAAGCTTTCGTTGATGCTCAGAGCATCTTGAGATGCGCCCAGTGTTGCACCGCCTATGGCGATGGTGACCTTGTTCGCCGAGTCGACGCTCGCGCCGGTGAAGTTCAGACGACCACCGATGACGCGGAAGCTATTGCTCGTCGCGCTCTGCTCGTAGCTGCCGATATTGAGCGTGCCACTGTTGAGGCGCGTTGCGCCGACGAGGCGGACGCCTCCTTCATAGCTCACAGTGCCCTCGCCGTTATAGGTCGTATTCTCAGCCTCAACTAAGCCACCGCGCACGATCATGTGATGTCCTGCGGACTGGTTGATCGCGTCGGAGAAGTAGAGCTTGTCTTCATTATCGCTTGCACCCTTGGAGAATGTAATCGTCCCGTTGTAGTCGGTGACAGAGCGAATTTGGAGCTGCCCGTCTTCAGATGTAGAGGTGTTGGGGGTATAGTTGATATTTCCATCCCCTGTCAGATTCGTGAAGGAGAATATCCCATTCCAGCTGTGCTTGATCGTGCTATTATCCGTGATGGTGAGCTGCCCAAATCGCACACCCGTGCCCGTATCAAGGTCATCACTTTCTAATGTCGCACCATTGAGAGTGATCGCTGTGCCTGTATAGTCACCCGAGCCATGCAAAACATCAAAGGTTCCGCCCGATGCGACATTGATATGAGAGGCCGCGAGTCGCTCGGTTGAAGTCTGACTAGTCCCCCAGCGTGTCGTGTTGGTGATATTGATCGTACCTGCAAAGTCCACGTCCTTTAGGTACACGCTTCCACTCAGATTCAGCGTGCTATCAGCGGAGCCTGTCAGCAGATTGAGCGTCGCTGTACCTGAGCTACTTGCAATACTGGCTGTACCATCGACATTGATGGCCTGTGCGTAGGTCGCAGCCGCTGTCGTGGTGAGAGTCGTACCACTCAGAGTAATAGTAGATGCACTGCCGAAGTCGTTCGCAGAGCCGACACTCACTGTACCCTCACTCAAGACGAGCTCGCCTGAATAGGCTGAGAGATTGAGTACCGAGCTGAGGGCGTAGTTCCCACCGCGGAGCTCAAAGCTACTGCTGCCCTGACCCGCCAAGGCGAGAGCACCACCCGAGACATTCAAGGCGGCATGAGCGATGCTCATACTCGCATCATCCGCGATCGTCACACGATTCGCACTCAGCTGGAAAGCTCCAGAATCCGCAATGGATAGAGAGGAATCTGCTGCAACGGAGAGGGTGTCGGCATTAATATTTGCCTCGAGCGTCGCGGACGTATGACCCGAGAAGCTTACAATATCATTATCCTCAAAAGCTGTTGCGCCGCTGCCTACAGTGAAATCAGCATCGGTGGTATTCCATCCGAGTGACGCGGGAGTTTCAGCATCAGCAGAGCCTGCAAAGGAAAGAATCTCGATGAGCTCAGTGATGGTGATCGTCTTCCCGTCATCACCAAAGGCGACACTGTGAGAGCTCGATGTCATCCCATCAATGCCCAAGATATTCTCCCATGTCAGCCCTGTGAAGCTGCTCGACCCAGTAGAATCCGCCGAGATGATCTGGTAGATAGAGATCTTGTCCCCACCTGATGTAGACGTGAGATCAGACAGGTCGATGCGGGCATCTGCGCCAAAGCTCACCGTCCCGCTGTTTGTAAAGCTCGTTTCCAGATTCAGTCGGCCATTGATCGTGAGAGCTGCGTCCGTAGCGATGGTCAGATCCCCACCCGTGAGCACGCTGAGGGTGTGGCTCGTGCCGACGGTCGTAGCACCTGTTAGCGTGAGTATAGCTCCATCACCTATACTCAGAGCACTATTGCCCGCAAAGGTAACAGCTCCTATCGTCGAGGCTACAGTCTGCAAGGAGCCACCTTCTACCTCCGAGGGTTTACCTACGAGGATAGCTGTGCTCCCATCATTGAGCTCGAGGGTGTCGAGGGTGAGCGCAGAGCTGATCGTGTAGGTCGCGCCATCCGTGCCTGTATTCGCGGTGCGGCTGGTCTTGTATGATGTAGACAGACTGTCTGCCTTGTTTGAATCAGAAGTAGAATTACCAAGCGATACGCTATCATGATTAGCAGATGCATTTTTACCATTCAGGCTCAGAGTACGAGCTGCTATGGAGCTATTACCTATGCTCACCTCGCCTGTGTAGTAGTAAATCGCGTCGCGGTCAGCGACGTTCGCGCCGTAGGGCGAGCTCGCATCGCGAAGCCCCATCTGGATGTCGCCTGTACCCGATACATTGGTCAATGTGCCTGTGCCCTCAAAATTGGTGAACACAAAATCTTTGGCATCATGATCGTCATCGTCGGGCAGACGTGACGCCAACGCGATGATAAAATCTCCTGAGAATCCGCTATGATCACCATTAAAAATATGATTGTGCCACATTTCCTGATTGACTGCAAAAACAATATTGCCTGTACCGCCTTCAGCATCGCCATCTACCAGATTGCCATTCACAAAAATGGCTTCAGATGACGAGCCTGCTGTTTGATTCCAGTTCTTAATCTGGATCTCGGGAGCCTCCCACATGTACTGCTTCCCACCAAAATATCCAGCAGTGAAATTAACAAGAATGTAGCCAGAGCTGTAGCTATAGCCACCCGCGTTAATTAACCCACTACTACCAGTGATAGCCGCCTGCTCAACCTCGGCCTCTGCCTGTGAGCTCACGACGATGCCTGTCAGGAGGAGAGCAGGCAGAGAGAGGGACGCGGCACTCAGCGTCAGCCCGAGTGCGCACCCTTTTGCTACGCAGAGAGCCCTGCGTAGTATGTTGTTAATTCTTAATTTCATATTACGAAACAAACTCTTTTATTATATCTTAGACGAGAGAAGTCTTGTCTACAGCACCCTAGGCTGTATACCTTATTTATATCAAAATAAGCCCGCGCAGTCAATAGGGATAGCAATAACAAGTTATAATGCTTCTATAGATATGCGTATAACCGTTAATAACTTTAAAGTCACAAATGCAGAACATAGCGCAAAAGCACCTTTACATCATGAGCTCCTTCTCTTATCCTTATTGAAGGCTCGGAAGAGGGCTTTTTTATACAAAAGCCCCATAGCCCCTCACCGAAAAACAATGAACCCACCCAGCAAGCTTCATGAAATCACTCCTTCTCACACTCACCGCTTTTAGCTCGCTCGGCCTCGCGCAAAGCGAGCTCAGAGAGCTCCCACTCAAAAGTGCTGGTCCCTCTCATGCCGAGCTCGTCTCCGTGCAGGGCGTACCCGAGCTCGTCATCGAATCCATCGAGCACTCAAGAGGGCTATCGCAGATCAAGTACCACCTCCATGGGCGCGAGTGCATCGCGATCACCCTACGTGTGCGTAGGCTCATCTGGGATGCTCAGCGCGATGACTGGGCACGCGATGCGCAGGGCGAGCTGCTATTCACCGAAAAGAGCATGGTGCTCTACCCCCACGAGAAGGGCAAGTACACCCAAGCCCAAGAGCTGCTCCAATCCCGCATCGCAGACTACTTCCACTATTACAAAGAGCATATCCAGCCACTCCTGTAGAGAATTTCTAAGAAGTAGCGCTACGCCAAGGCTCAATTTGCTTGTAAAAGCTGACGGGGATGCCGAGGAGTTGGATATCTAATTTCAAGGATGACTCGATGCGTGATGAGGCATTGTGGATGCGAAAGGACAAGGCCCAGCCCTCGTCGCAGGAGATATGAACAGTATTACCTGATGACTTCTTGTAATCAATCTTGAGAAAGGATGTAGGCAGAGTGAGACGCGGGATTGAGCTTTCTGGCTTGCTCGTCTTGCTGGCTTTGTTGAGTGTGCCATTGAGATTAAATCCCTGTATCTCGCTGATTTTTCGACTCTGATCAGCAATGATTTTATAAAAATCTTTGCGTCCGATGAGGTACTTGATGAGTGCAGCTGGTAGGGTCTCTGGATGCGCGTCGTCCAATCGCCTGAGCTCTTCTTGGAATGCATCCATCAGAGGGATATAGACATCACGCTGCTTATCCTCTAAATCACACCAGAGAGCCCCTTGCTGCTTTTTCTGCTTGAGCAGGTCAAAGATGGGCTTGATCTGCTCAAAATAGGCAGTCGAACAGGGGATAGCAAACCATTTTTGCCCAAAGTCCAATTGATAGGAAAGGCGTGAATGCTTCACCGCACGGTGATTATGCTTGCATGAGATGCCTATTTCCCAGCCGTTTTGTTGCCTGACACAGAGAATATCGCGCACGTCGCCATCCTCCCCCTTTGCGTCTTCTTGCAGAGAGAGGACGAGAGGTTCATGACCATCCGCGTGACGCAAGCGCGGCTCTAGGCGCAAGATGGCTCGAAAGGCGGCTTGTGCCGCCAGATTGAGGGAATTTTGCCTCTCTTCACTCAATTGCTCATAATACTGACGGGCTATCTGGTAGGAGTCGTTAACCTCGATGGTGATGCTTTGCTGTGGGCTGAGTGTCTCATAGAGATGGAGAAGGCATGCGTACTCAAATGCCTTTCCTTGCTCAATTTGCTTGGTCATGATTCGAGTGTTTGCTTGATCTGTCTTGCGATGATGTAGGCTAGCTCCACAGGCACGGCGTTTCCTATCATTTTGTAGGCTGTATCGAGATGTTCATAAACGAACTCAAAGTCATCGGGAAAGCCTTGGATACGTGCACACTCGCGTATGCTCATTCTTCTATAGAGCTCTTCATGACCAGGTGCAAAGATGCGTTTATTCGGCTCGACCAAGAGCATCTTAGGGGCTTGGGGGGGCAGTTGGCATTGCCGTCCACTGGCTTGCACGGTAAAAGCCTGCTCATCCCAAGCGCGTACACGGTTGCGACTCATATAGATGCTGGAGTAGCCGCCTACAAAGTATTCGTGATTCAGGATGGGGAGCTCGCCATTGCTGCGATTTTTCTCCTTGGCAGGGAGGGCTGAGGTGGCTAGATCGCCTATGCTTTGCTTGAGGGTGATTTTTTCACCTTTGAGGGGAGTTGTCGGCGCGGGGAAGTTGAATTGCTTGTTGAGATCTTTTCGTATACCTATATAAAATACCCTTTTTCGATCTTGGGCTACGCCATAGTCTGCTGCATTGACTAGGGTGATACTAACATCGTAATCGCAGTCTTCGAGCATCTGGACGATGTTTTGAACAGCTTGTGAGTGTCTGTTGGCGAGCATGCCAGAGACATTTTCGGCGAGGAAAAATCGAGGTTTCTTATCTTTCAGGATGCGAATATATTCATAGAAAAGCTGACCTCGCGCGTCCTCTATGCCTCTGAGGCTACCCGCCTCGCTCCAGCTCTGGCAGGGTGGACCTCCGATGATGCCGTCGATCTCATCGGGGAAGTCTGTTTCTCGTATCTGGCGTATATCGCCACGTATCAGCGGGGCTCGGTGATTCCTCTCATAGGTCGCCCAGATTGAGGAGTCGTACTCATTGGCCATGGCAATGGTGAAGCCCGCACGCTCAAAACCAAGGTCTAATCCACCTGCTCCAGAAAATAAGCTAATAATGCGCATTGCTGCTCTATAAGAGAAGCGAAGAGAGCTCGTGTGCGGTCTCTCTTCGCTTGTAGGATGATTCTGTCTTAAAAATTTTAGCCCTTGGCGTAGGCGCGGATGGCGGCTGCGATGCGGGCGGAGACTTCTTCGGGCTCGCCTTCTTCGACGACGTCGATCTGGACGACCTTGCCTTGCTGCTTGTAGTACTCGATGACAGGGACGGTGAGGGTCTCGTAGTCCTGCCAGCGCTTGGCGAAGGCCTCGGGGTTGTCATCGGAGCGCACGATCATTTCACCGCCGCACTTGGGGCAGTCTTCTTCACCGTTGCGGGTGGTCTCTCCGCAGGCAGGGCAGGCCTTGCGCTTGAGCATGCGGGCTTGGATGAGGCTGAGGGATACATTGAGGTAGACGACGATGTCCACGCCCATGTCCATGGAGCTGAGATTCGCATCAAGGGTCTCGGCCTGTGCGACGGTGCGGGGGTAGCCGTCGAGCAGGCAGCCCTCTTCTTTGTTCTCCCCAAGCCATTTGGCAACCATGCCATTGACGACTTCATCGGGGACGAACATGGCGGCATCCATGAATTTCTTGGCTTCCAGACCGAGCTCGGAGCCAGCGGCGATTTCGGAGCGCAGCAGCGCTCCCGTGCTCAGGGGCTTGAGTTGGTAGGTCTCTGCGAGGAAATTGGATTGTGTACCCTTGCCCGATGCGGGGGCACCTACGAGGACGAAGCGTTTGAGATGGTTCATAGTATTGATTTTGATGATGGACGCACTCTCCTATTCGGGTGTGCTTCACAGCATTCTATCTACTTTGGGCATGCATGGCAATCTTTAATTTGAGCTTTTTATGTGTACTCTATCTTTTATGATTACTTAAAATTTACTTGAATTCTAGATCTAAACTGATAGGCTATCAGCACGCGGGCTTTCAAATAGAAGCTCCTTTGACGATATGCAATTGTATCTCCCCTCTTCCCTTTCTCAGGCTAGGCTGCGTCTGTGGCTGCGTGCGCTTATGATGCTCGCGCTTGCCTGCTTTCTCTGGATGACCCCCGAGCTCTGCGCTCAGGATGTACTAGAGCGTGTCTCGACGGGGGCGCAGTCCTTCATGGATGGCGCAGGGGAGCGCGTGTCTGACTCGGTGAGCGCCCATGTCAGTGAGCGCGTCGATTCTCTCAAAACGGAGGTGTCGAGCTATGTGGATGAGAATATGTGGGAGATCATCACGGGGATCGCGGTGCTACTCATCATTCTGAGTGTTATTTATTATCTCGTCTCCGCGGTGATCAAGTTTTTTCTCCGTTATGGGATTATTATCGGGGTGGTGCTCATTATTGTCTGTGGGCTTTACACGATGGTTTAGCTGAGCTTCCAAAGCCCCGCGCTCGGCGACGCGCTGGATGCTCAGCGCAGGGCTGAAGAGTGCATCCATGCTCCTAGGAAAGGAGGGTAGTAGGATGACGCGGGCTGCGCCGAGGTCGAGTAGCCATTGCTCATCGAGGATGGGCTGTGTTTTATTATAGCCCAGAATGATGGTGTCGGCGTGTAGATCCGTCCCGCGCTCGCGCCAGTAGGCGAGGGTGGCGGCGGAGGCGTTGCCTAGGTAGAGAAGGCGTTGTTTTGCCGATTGCCAGTGGATGAGGGGGCTGTTGTCGTCCTGACTCTTACTTGAGTAGGCTCTGAGGGGGGAGGGATAGAGGCTCCAGCGTAGCGTGGTATCCTGCCGCGTGCGAAAGTGGCGAGCTTGAGTGGCTGGAGGCGTGATGAACTGGAGGCGTGGCCAGAGTGCGCGGAGGGGCGCGAGCTGCTGAGCTGCGTCTTCTTGCTGCTTGCGTGTGGTGGCGAGGTAGAGGGCGAGGCTGGGCTGGTAGCCAGAGCTAAAGAGCGCGGGGCGTATGCGCCAGCGTGCATCCATCTCGTTGCCTTGCAGGATGAGCAGTCCACCGTTGCCCAGCTGGCAGGCACTCTTTCCATAGCCCAGATCCATGATGAGGTAGGAGTCGTCCTGCGCAGGGGCTTTGGTAGGGAGGTAGGCTCCGGGTAGCGTAGCGCAGTAGGTGACGATGGTGAGGAGAATACCTGACGCTTGCAGGGCGATCCAGTCGATGAGGACAGCGAGCCATGGCACGGGGGCGAGCAGTAGCAGCATGAGCCCGCTAGCCATGACGAGGGGGAGTAGCGGGGCGATGAGGACATTGGTGATGATGCCTAGGGCATTCCACGTGCCAAAGAGCAGCATCATGAGGGGCAGTGAGCTGAGCCATGCGGCGGCGGAGATGATGATATTGCCCCGCACGAGCTTGTCGAGAAGCGTCATGCGGTGCTCGCGGCGCGTGTAGAAGGCGTAGGGGAGGTAGCGATCCGGGCCTAGCCATGGGTCGCTGTGCTGCAAGAGTGCCATGGCGGCAAGGATGGCTCCGTAGACGATGAAGGAGAGTAGAAAGCCGGCCTGCTGCCATTGCAAGGGGTCTATGAGCAGGGTGATGAGGGCGGCAGCACTCAGGAGGTTGAGCGGGCTTTGCTGCCGACGCAGCAAAAAGCCTAGCAAGAAGAGGCTCATCATGAGGTAGGCACGCAGTGAGGAGACAGCCATGCCTGTGAGTAGGACGTAGGCGGCTGTGCCAAGCAGGACGATGATGCAGCTGAGGCGCGGAGGGAGCAGCAAGAAGCGAAGGATGAACCACAGAAAGCCAGCGACGAGGCCTACATGCAGTCCACTGACGGCAAAGGCATGCAGTCCGCCACTCCATTGGAAGAGCTCGAGTGTAGCGTGCTCCGCCTGCCTCTTCTCACCGAGCACGAGCGAGGCGAGCACCTGCCGCCGTGGGTCATGCGCCTTGTCGGTGGGGATGAGTCTCTGGACGAGATTCTCGCGCCAGCGTGCGGCCTCACCACGCAGGGCTGCCCATGAGAGAGGGCGATCCAAGAGGCGCAGGCTCTCCACCTGCACGGAGTGGACGACGGCATTGCGGTCGAGCCACGCTTGTCTATCGAAGCTACCAGGTAGGCGACTAGGCATGGATTCGTAGGGGATGGCGATGACCTCGACGCGGTCGCCGAGCTCGCCGAGCTGGTCGGGGCGGCGGTGGCGCAGCTCGATTTTGATGGGAGCGAGCCCTTCCCATTCCAAAAAGGCACTGTAGGGCGAGGCTCTCACGATGGTACCGCGCAGCCGCATCTCGGGGGCACCGCGGAGCTTGGCTCGCGCCTGCTCAGAGTGATCGCGCAGACTCAGGCTCTGAATCAAGGCGATCGCCCCCACGAGCAGGCACAAGGTACTCAAGCTCCAGCGTCCTTGCAGCAGCGTGATGAGTGCGGGCAGTAGGGCGAGCCCCCAGCTGGCAGGGTGCAGCCCAAAGCCCGCGTGCACCGCCAGCAGCGTCGCGAGGGGGAAGAGCAGTGGGCTACGCGCCAATACGGGCAATACGGGTAGAAAGCGATCTCTCAGCGAGCAATTCTGTGGCTGAGAGAGCATCCTTCATTCAATGCATTCAGGGTTTGTAGACGGTGACGGGGCCTGTTTGCAGCGACTGCACGGACTGGATGCGACGCAGAGCGGCAATGATGCTGGCTGCTCCCTGCTCGATCTCGTCGGAGGTGCAGGTGCGACTCAAGGAAAAGCGCAAGACCTCACGCGCCTCCTCATCGGATAGCCCCATAGCGGTGAGCACATGGCTGGGCCGAGGATTCGCACTGGCGCAGGCTGAGCCCGCCGAGCAGAGCAAGCCCGATGCCTCCAGCAGCAGGGAGAGGGACTCCGCGCGGTAGGAGGGGAAGCGTAGACTCGCGACATTGCCCACGCGTGGACTCGCCTCGCCTTGGACGACGATAGCAAAGTCTGATGCACGCAGCTGAGCGATGAGCGCGTCGCGCAGCTGGGAGAGCTCGCGGTAGCGTGGGGCTTCTTGCTGTGCGCACTGCGCAGCCATGCCAAATCCAATGATACCCGCCACATGCTCCGTCCCCGCGCGTCGCGCGGACTCGTGGCTTGACCCATGATGGTAAGGGCGGTAGGGCACACCACGTCTGACGTAGAGAGCACCCACGCCCTTGGGACCGTGAATCTTGTGCGCGGAGAGTGAGAGAAAGTCGATGGGGTAATCATGCACCGCGATAGGCATCTTGGCGGCGGTGGCGACCGCATCGACGTGGAGGCGTACACCCGCTTGGCGTGTGAGATCGGCGAGCTGCGGGAGGTCTTGGATGACTCCTGTCTCGGCATTTGCCCAGCTCAGGCTCGCGCCTTGGTGCTGGGGGAGCAGCTGCTCCCATGCGCGGAGGTCGAGTCGTCCCTCGCTATCGACAGGACAGGGCGTCTTGACGTAGGGGGAATGCAGCGTGGCGTGATGATCGGTGGCGCAGGCGAGGCAGTCGCCCATCTGCGCGAGAGCGGTGTTGCTCGCCTCTGTGCCCCCTGAGGTGAAGATGATCTCATCGGGCTCTGCCCCTATCAGCTGTGCGACCTGAGCACGCGCACGCTCAATGGCGGCGCGTACGCGTTTTGCGGGGGCATAGTTCGCCGAGGGATTGTAGTGCTGCTCTCTGAGGTAGGGCAGCATGGCATCCAAGACCTCGGGAGCTAGAGGCGTGGTCGCGTTGTTATCCCAATAGATCATGGTTTTTAATCATCATCATCATCATCATCATCATCATCGTCATCGTCATCGTCATCGTCATCGTCATCGTCATCGTCATCATCATCATCATCATCATCATCATCATCATCGTCATCCAACAATTGCGGACTGTTCTTGTTGACTCCGAAGAGCGTATTCGACTCTTGTGCCATCAGGAGCTCAAGAGTGTCTGTGATCTCGGCGGTATCTGGGCAGAGAGACTCCATCTCTGCCTGAGTATCAGGCAGAGCGGCGACTATGGGGCTGGCGCTCATCATGGGGAGGATGAGGCTGGTCATGAGGTATTGATTCATGAAAATGTGTTGGATAGTCCAGTGTGGAAGAATTGTTATGACTCGTCATCGTCATCGTCCTCGCCATCCTCGACCATATCATCAAGACGCTCAAGGAGGCGTGTGAGCTCGTAGGATTGGAGATCGGAGTCATCGAGACGCTCCATTTCATCATTGAGTGAGGCAACGAGCTTTTTGTAACTCTCTTGATTCTCCTGCTTGATCTGATCGAGCGCACGCTCGGCGCGTATCTCATCGACCGTGCGTGTATCATCCTCATCTTCCTCCTCATCATCCAGCTCGGAGCTATTGGCCATGCGCTCGTAGGTCTCGGTGGATTCGGGGAGGAGGCGTTTGAGTGCCATGTTCCCCTCGTTCACATCGTCCTGCTGGCGTATCTTTTTGAGCACGGAGAGGATGTCCCTGTAGTTGTCCATCACGAGGTCAAACTCTTCCTTCGCCTCTTTGAGCTCCTTTTTGCTGAGCTTTTTGGCGAGCTGTTCTTCACGATCGCGCTCGAAGTCGGAGCTAGCTTCGCTCACCTCGTCCTCCGAGCCCGAATCTGCCAAGGCGGGCAGCGTCGCGGAGCTGATCATAGAAACGAGGATACCGGGGATAAGATATTTGTTCATCATACTGTATGTTATCGTTAAATTATTCAAAAAAAGTCATTTTGTCACGCTCTCCAACAGCTTGCACACTGCCGGTGGCACACAGGCCTCCGCCCAGCGCTGCCAGCTGGGTACACCGACGAAACCGCGCACAATGGAGGAAGACACCTGCTCAAACTCACTGGGTGCCATGAGAAACACCGATTGAATGCTCTCATCCATCCGCGCATTCATTCGCGCAATCGTCTTTTCGTACTCAAAGTCCGTCGTATTGCGCAGGCCGCGCAGGAGAAACGTTGCTCCCGAATTCTTCGCAAAATCAATGAGAAAGCCATGCTCCACGACGGCGAGTCGAACGTGACCGGGGAGATCGAGAAGGAGCTCTTCGAGCAGCAGACGACGCTGCTCAATGGTGAGGTAGCTGGGCTTTTCTGGGTTGACAGCGAGTGCTACGACGTGCTCGTCAAAGAGCATCGCCCCCTGACGCATCATCCACAAGTGCCCCTTGGTCGGGGGATCAAAGCTCCCCGCATAGACGGCTATCCTAGACATAGACTCCAGATAAAATCATTTGCGCAGCAGGTCAAGTACTCTTTCGTGAGCTCAAGGATTCTGAGACTCACATCCCCGCATTCACCTCCAGAGCGATAGCGTCGGGCGTGAGCGCTATACTCTCCACAGTCACACGGCTGAGCACGGGTGCGAGTACATCAATCTTGTTGAGATCCACCTGAATGGTGTTACTCTGGTCATCCACGCTGATAAAGTCGAGTGAGGAGAGAAAGTCAATCACCTTCCCCGCAATCATCATCGCCGTCCCATCAGCGATGACCAGTGAGAGCACGCCCTCTTGGAGATCTGTGATGCGCAGGGCGAGAGAGAGGGTCTTTTCCATCATCAGCATGCTAATGGTCTTGCTGATTTGGAAGGTGGACGCATCCACGTAGGAGACCTGGATATCTTGATTAATCTTGTCTTGGATAAAGGCCTCGACTTGCTGGTAGCTAGCTTGGAGATTCATGATATCTGATACTACTCTTCTACTCAGCACACATCAAGATAAAAAATAGAACTAGGTCACAAATCCAGAAAGACCTGCGTCATACACCCTACACCCCATACCACAACTCCACCCTAATAATAAGTACACTAAAAATACCATTATTACACAAGCAATATCTCCCCTAAGGGCCATTCACGAGCTTTTTGCTTGATTTGACAGATCATTTCTGCTAAGAGTATTCATCTATGAATTTGTTCAGCGTCATGACAGCTATCATCGCCATGACAGGAGCACTAGCGCACGGTCAAGGAAGGACCACGCCCTATGAACCGCATCCTGACTGGGAAAACCCCGAGAAGCTCCATCTCAATCGAGAGACTTCTCACGCCTTCTTCACCCCCTTTGCCACACGAGAACAGGCCCTGAAAGGACATCGCCGCGATTCCTCCCTCGTCCTCTCTCTGAATGGGAATTGGAAATTCAATTGGGTCCCCAAGCCCTCCGATCGCCCCAAAGATTTCTACAAGCCCGACTACAACGTCAGCTCATGGAAGGAAATTGATGTCCCTAGCAACTGGGAAATGCGCGGCTATGGCATCCCCATGTACATGAACCAGCCCTACGCCTTTGTGCGCAACTGGCCCTACGTCATGACACCACCTCGCAACGAGGCTGAGAAAAAACTCACCATCCCCCAAAAAGAGCCCAATGCCGTCGGCTCTTATCGCCGCAATGTCAAGCTGCCCGCCGACTGGAAGGGCAAGGAGGTCTTCATCCAATTCGACGGTGTGGACTCCTTCTTCTACCTCTATGTCAATGGGGAGAAGGTAGGCTTCTCCAAGGACAGCCGCACAGCAGCTGCCTTTAATATCACCAAGTATCTAAAGCCTGGCAACAACGTGATCGCCGCAGAGGTCTACCGCTTCAACGACGGCTCTTATCTTGAGTGCCAAGATATGTGGCGTCTCTCGGGCATCTTCCGCGACGTCTTCCTCTACGCCACCCCCGAGGTGCAGGTGCGTGACTTCTTCGTCCACACCACCTTCCCCCAAAAGCCCGATGGCCTCAGCGACTACAGCCAAAGCACGCTCAAGATAGACATCGACATGCGCAATCTCGGTGAGCAGGAAGCAGGCTTCACCCTGAATGCCGAGCTACTCGATGCCACGGGCCAGAAGGTCGCCGAGCTCAGCCCCGCCACGGGTACACTCGCCGCCGGCAAGCAGCAGCAAGTCAGCCTGAGCACCACGGTGCAAAAGCCCCTGCTCTGGAGTGCTGAAAAGCCCAATCTCTACCGCCTCCTCATCAGCGTCAAAAAACCTGATGGCAGCACGACCGAGATCATCTCCAAAAAGATAGGCTTCCGCGACATCAAGCTGCTCAAGGGCCGCTTCCTCGTCAACGGCATGCCTGTGAAGCTCAAGGGTGTGAATCGCCACGAGAGCCAGCACGCCAACGGTCACACCGTCACCGAAGAGGAAGCCCGCCAGGAGATACTGCTCATGAAGCGCGGCAACATCAACCACGTGCGCAACGCCCACTACCCCCAGCCCTCCTACTTTTACGACCTCTGCGACGAGTACGGTATCTACGTCTGCGACGAGGCCAACATTGAGTCACACGGCTACTACTACGGCGTAGACTCGCTCTCCCACCCCAAGGAATGGGCAGCCCAGACGCTCTGGCGCAATCAAAACATGGTCGAGCAGTCCAAGAACCACCCCTCCGTGGTCATCTGGTCCTACGGCAATGAGGCAGGCCCTGGCGTGAACTTCAAGTACGTCCAAGACTGGATCAAGCAGCGCGACCCCTCGCGCCTCACGCAGTACGAGCGCAACAACGCCCTCGCGGACCTGAGCTCCAATCAATATCCCAGCATCGACTGGGCGAATAGCACCGCCAAGCAACAGCTCGCAAAGCCATGGTACGTCTCCGAGTACGCCCACATCCTCTGCAACTCCATGGGCAACCTCGACGACTACTGGAAGGCATTCGACTCCAGCGACTCCATCATCGGTGGCGGCATCTGGGAGTGGATACACCAGAGCTACGACCAAGAAGTCACCCTGCCCGACGGCAAGAAAATCATCCGCCAGAGCTACGGCGGCGACCACGGTGAGACCCCCAACGATGGTATCTTCTCCATCAAGGGCGTGATCTACTCCGACCGCACCCCCAGCCCCGTCTACGCCGAGGTACGCAAGGCGCAGCAGAATGTGGACATCAGCCTCGATGGACTCAGTGAGGACAAGAAGAGCCTGCTCATCAAGCTGCGCAATAAGTTCAACTTCACCAATCTCGACGAGTTCGACATCACATGGCAGATCAGTGCTGAGGGCAGCGAAGTCATCGCTCACGGCGCGATCAGCGCCAGCATCGCCCCCCACAGCAGCCAGCAAATCAGCATCCCCGCGACCGCTGCCTACAAGCCAGATCGCGAGTACTTCCTCACCCTCAATGTGAAGCTCAAGGGCGACACCAGCTGGGCAGAGAATGGCTACGTCGTCGCCACCGAGCAGATCCAGCTCCCCGAGAGCCTCACGCAGTACGCCCCCGAAAGCCGCCGTGTCGAGCTCGCCGAGGCTGAGTTCTTCCTCGATGACAAAGATCCAAACAGGCTCAGCCTCATCGCTGGCGACAAGATATTGACCTTCAACAAGAAGACAGGCGCTCTCATCAGCTACGCTACACGCTCCAAGATAGGCGGCAAGAGCACACTGGTCAAGGAAGGTGCCGATGCCATCACGCTCAATGCCTACCGCGCCCCCCTCGCCAACGACACCTGGCTCGTCCACCAGAACACCCAGTTCTTTGGCGCAGGCCTGCGCAACCTCAAGAGCATGACCATCGGTGAGCCCCGCCTCTCCATGATTGAAGGCGCGATACGACTGAGCTTTGACATACGCACGCAGGGCGAGCGCGTCGAGTCCCTCACAGGGCTCTTCAGCGGCAAGGGCAAGGTCGTCGATCAGGGCAAGATGCCCGAGGATGGCTTCCACTTCGACAGCCAGCTCATCTACACCCTCTTCCCCGATGGCACGCTCGACGTCCAGGCGAATATCACGCCCAGCCATAGCAACTACGTGCTGCCCAAGCTCGGCTACATCCTGCCGCTCGATCCCAAGCTCGATCAGGTCACCTGGTATGGCCGCGGACCTGGGGAGAACTACCCTGACCGCAAGTCAGGTACCCCCATCGGCATCTACAAGCAGACCGTCGCAGGCATGGTAGAAGACTACCCCAAACCCATGGAAATGGGCAACCGCAACGACACTCGCTGGGTCGCGCTGACCAATGACAAGGGCAATGGCTACCTCTTTGTCGCTGGCGAGGGAGAGACCTTCAACTTCTCCGCCCTCCCCTACACGCCTCAGGCCATCACCGAGGCCGCCCACCCCCACGAGCTCGTACCCGCTGAGGCGACTATCCTCAGTCTCGACACGCTGACGCTGGGACTCGGTGGTGCCTCCTGCGGGCCTCGCCCCATCGCACGCGATATCCCGCTCTCCAACCCCACGAGCTTCAGCTTCTCCATCCGTCCGCTTGACTCAGTGGATCAGGCAGCAGATCTCGCACGTCGCACCTACCCCGTCGCCAGCCCCGTCTCTCTGGAGCGCGACAGCATGGGCTACGTCATCGCCAAGAGCAAGACCGAGGGCGCGATCATCACCCTCGCCCTCCCCGACGGCAGCAAGAAGACCTACACAGGACCCTTCCTCTCCCGCGAAGCAGGTACCATCACCGCCACCGCGAGCAAAGAGGGCTTCATCCCCTCCGATGAGAGCAAGCTGAGCCTGCCACTCTGGCAGCCAGCCAACCTCGTACGCATCCACTCCGCAAGCAGCAATGCCGGAGGCGGCGAAGATGTGAACAACCTCATCGACGGCAACAAGAGCACCATCTGGCACTCGCAGTACACAGGCGGCATGCCCACCTTCCCCCATCACGTCATCGTCGATCTCGGCGTGGACTCCGAGCTGGAAGGCATCGCGCTGACCCCCCGTCAGGGACAGACCGAGTCACGCCCCAAGAGCGTTGATCTCTACGTCTCCATGAGCCCCGACAAGTGGGAGAGCAAGCCCGTGGCCACGCTGAGCATTGATAGCGCCGACAGAGATGTCATCGCCACCTTCGCCCAGCCCCTCACCGCACGCTACATCAAGATGGTACCCACCGCTCCGCTGAAAGACGGCGTACGCTTCACCTCCATGGCGGAGCTCAAGCCCCTCGTCAAGCGCGTCGTGGGCAAGTACCCCGCACGTGCCTTCATGACACTGAGCTACGTCGGCTCTGAGCTCCCCGGCACTGGTGAGGCTCGCAACATCCTCGATGGCAATCCTGCGACCTACTGGCACACCATGAAGGGCGTCACGCTTGCGAGCTACCCCCACGAGCTGCAATTCGCCCTCGGCGATAGCTACGAGCTCAAGGGCATCACGCTGAAGTCCGCCCCCGTCGCCGAAGCCCGCGTCAAGGACTACGAAGTCTACGTGAGCACCGACGGCAAGACATGGGGTCAGCCTGTCGCCAAGGGCAGCCTCGCCAACAACGAGAGCGTGCAGCAAATCCTCTTTGCCGCGCCTGTCAAGGCGAGCTACATCCGCCTCGTCGTCCTCAATGGACACAGCGGTGGTGACTCCGCTGCCATCTCCGAGTTCGGCGTGATTGAGGGCAGCTAAAAAGCTCGCTAGCACACAATCACCCACCCACGGGGGCTCCACCACGGAGCCCCCTTTTTTTGGGCGCGTGGCGACAGAACAAAAAACGGCACTCCGTCAGAATCGTATCGTGAATGCCTCACTCGATAAGAAAGTTAGTAT
>CAYJJA010000031.1:0-13064 GCA_964370355.1 uncultured Akkermansia sp.
AGAAGTCAAAGGAGAGTGCCATGATGGGGACTCCTGTCACCGAGGCGAGGCGTACGATGCCAGGGCTGCACTTGTAGAGTGGTCCTTTGGGACCATCGGGTGCCATACACATGCTAGAGCCGCGCTTGACTTCCTTGCACATGCCTATAAAGACAGCTACGGCTCGCCTATTGGTCGAGCCCCGTATGGTCTTCATACCATAGCGCTCTGCGACGGCGGTAAGCAGGGCTCCATCCTTGCTCGCACTGGTTATCATGCTCATAGGTACGGGGCTGCGTAGCAGGTATCTGTAGGCGTGGCAAGGTAGTAGCGTGCGATTGTGCCAGAGGGCTACAATGCGCTGCTGCTTGCCCGCCTGCGCGCGCTCGGATTCATCTGCGAAGTGAATGCGGTAGCGTATGGTCAGTGAGATGAGTCGTATAAGAAGCCAGAGGAGAAAGCCTGCGGGCTTGGCATACCAGCTGCTTCGTAGATCGGTATGGGTGGACTTTGCCATGATGAGGAGATAAGTTGGATAGATGGTTGGTTGTGAGGGGAGAGAGGCTAGAAGAGGGTGGAGGAGGAGCTCGATGCTCCTTGTGGGCTAGGGGGAGTTTGTGAGGGCGGTGCGGGGGCTGAGGGCTGTGCTCTGGGTGCTGTTTGGGGCTTGCTAACTTCGCTTTCTATCTCTTCGAGGCGTTCTAAGTCGCTGCTAACCTTATCAAAGTCAATGCTATCAAGGCTGAAGGGCTTGGGGCGACTCTTGCGTGCCTCAGCTGCGGCTAGGTCTTGAGCTTCACTCGTGTCTCGTGGGGCAAAGGCGGTGCCTGAGAGTGCGGTGTTGAGCCACGCGAGCTCTCCTATTTCTCTGAAGACAGGGTCGGAGATGCCATCGGGGTATTCTGAGCGCGTAAGTGCCGAGGGGATGCCGTAGTCGAGAGAGCCAGAGAGTGCTTGCACGTCGTCGACGATGATGTCGCCCTTGAGGGTGACGCTGTAATTCTCCGACATGTCCTTGTCTGAGAATCGAAGGTGTATACGCGTGGGACTAGAATCCAGCTGGAGCTTTGCCTGCGCGAGCATGAGCTGCACGTACTGGGCGCGGCGGTCAGCAGGGAGATGCTTCATGATGATCTGCTGTGCGGGGAAGCCCTTCCACTTCACGTCTTGAAGCAGGTATTCACCGCGGAAGCTGGGCACCTGCCCCTCTGGAGAAAAGCGAAGCTGGGCACTCATGATATTGGCTCCATCTATCCTATTGGCGCGTGTCTTGGCTGTTATAAAGGAGATGAGCCGGGCATCGGTGAAGTCGGAGAGCTGCATATTCTTACTGTCTATGGCGTAGGGACCATAGATAGAGTCGCCTGCACTGATGTCGCCAGAGAGGTAGAGCGTGGGTGTGGTATCCTGCTTGCCTGATGCAGCCATGAGCTGCCCATCTAGGGTAAGCTCGGCGCGTAGCTCCTCGATGCCGCCTTCGCTAATGAGCAGTCGCGCATTGTCAAGGGAGAATTCCTTCCACCCCCGTATGCCGACCTTGCCGCCTTCGAGGCTCACAGAGCAGGTTTCTTTGTTCTCGTCGGTGTAGCGTAGATAGATCTCACTCTGAGCCAGAGTGATATTGGGCTGTGCAGGGTCGGAAGAGGCTAGCTTCAGACTGAAGTCGGGGCTACTGATACGACGTATATCGACAAGATGATTGATGTCTTGGAGATTGAGCTTCATCTCATCGACTCCCGCTCTCACTGTCATGCTGATGCTGCCTACCTTGAGCTCTTCAAAAATGTAATCGCCTATAACGACCCCTTCCTGCAGTAAGGAGCTGCTGATCTTTTGCAGGCTAACAGATTGTATCATGCTGGTGCCAGATTGTGGGAAGACGATGTTAATCTCTTTGATATCAATATCAAATCCCGTTACTGTGACGCCTGTGAAGACGACGGATTCTGCCCCCCAGCTTTCGCGCAGTTGCTCAGCGAGCTCGTCGTAGGACTGTGAGCTGCTGAGGCTATAGAGATTCCAGACAAAGTAGATGAGGAAGCTGGCGATGCAGATGAGGGTGAGAAATATTCCCATCAAGAAGTGGCGTCTCGCGTGGCTTTTTTTATCTTTTTCAGAAATGAGGACGCGCTTTTTGCGCACAATGCGTACGGCTTTCGTGCCATCTTTGCGCATCACAATCTCGCGACTTCTTTCTTGACCTGGGCGTTCATCGGTGATTTTTTTGATGATTCCACGAACTTGTGAATTTTCATCTCCTTGATATTTATCATTTGTGATCATAAGCTGTCTGTTTCTGCCGTTAGAATTGTTGCCTAGGTGTGGGGTAGTAGCTATGTTCATTCATAGACGTCTCTACTTAAATAGTTAAAAAAGAGTTAGGAAGGGAATCGCTAAATGATTCCCTTCCTCAATGATTGTCTATTCAGAGTGAGGTAATGCTCTCCGCCACCTAGTGTAGAGAATTTTGAATAAATTGCCAGTAAAATTCACTCCATGCAGCGAAAAAGCTGCTCCCTCACTTATTGAAAAGCTGCTCCCTCACTTATTGACTAGGGAGTGCTGGTCTTTGCCCCGTCTTGACATCAAGCCCTGTAGGATCCATGAGATCCACGCGTGCAAAGAAGAGCAAGACGCGCTTGTCGCGACTCGAGCCCTCCGAGCGGAAGAGTCGCCCAAGCAGGGGGATATCCCCTAGGATGGGCACCTTGTCTTCGTACTTGATGATCTTGGCCTCGTGCAGGGAGGCAAAGACGACGATGTTGCCAGGGGCGAGCTCTAAGGAGGTATTAACAAACTTGCGGTTGAAAATAGGCTGCACAATTCTATTCTCTGTCACAACCACGTTGTGAGTCTCTCCATTTGGCATGAGGATGCCTGAGCGAATCGGTGTGCCCCAGTTCACAAAGCCGTCAAACTCATTAATCGTGGCTGAGAGGTCTACGATGATGCTCTCGCCTCCATTGAGGATCTGTGCGCGGTGTACGGCTAGTGTGGTACCCACACCATTGAACTGATCTTCTGTAGTGCCGATAAACTCGAACTCCTCGGGATGGGCCGGAGTGGCCATAGGTGTGGAGGATGTGCCTGAGCCTGTGTCTTCAAGTAAGGCGCGAGCTTCTTCTAGGGGAACACCGCTGTTGAGCAGATTCGTGAGTGGATCGCTACTAGAGCCACCATCTTGCAGCTCGGGTGCGCTATAGGAAGTGGGAACGAAAAATTCCCTGACATTGGCCACGAGTACTTGACGTTCATCGGAGGGTGAGAAGATCACCTGAGGGTTATAAAGGCTATCAACGCCCTTTTTCTGATTGAGACCGCGCACTAGAATACTAAGGTCAGCCCCTGTCCATACGCCGCGGAATCCAAAAATACCTGGAGATTTTTCTACTCGTGCATGACCAAAGCTCTCTGCTGAGCCCGCTGAGATCAGATCCTCTATGCTGGAGTTGGTCAGCACACTCCTGCCCGAGCGCAAGCCAGAGGTGATGAGGTTTCCCTGCGCGTTGATATTAACGGTGCTCTGTCCTATGGTGTTGGTCGCCTCCTCAGACATCATTCCACCTGCGGCGTAGACCGCATCCGAGACGCTCGCATTGATGATCCACTCAAAGCCGAGATCCTCGAGATCGCGCTGGCTGACATTCATCGAGTAGACATTGAGCATCACCTGACGATCGGTCTGGAAGGGGATCTCAAGCAGCTCGTCGAGCTGCTTGAGATTGTAGCTAGTATTGCTCACTGTCAGTGTGCGGCTGGCGGCTGAGTAGCGAGCATTGGCTCCTGCGGGGAAGGCTATGCCGAGCTGCTCAAGATGCGCCTTCGCGCTCACGCGTCGCAGGCGAGGTGCAGAGCCAGAGGAGCCAAAATCACTCTCGTCATCCTCGCTCTGTGCGCCGGCGCTTTGGCGGAAAAAGGCAGGATGTATACTGTACTGGCGTGTCTTCATGGGACCAAAATCAGCGCCCGAGTAGGTCAGCTCTACGCCCGCAGGGACGAACTCGTATTGAACCCCCAGCTGCTGGGTGGCGAGGTCGAGTACGGTTTGCAGGGTGACGTTGCTGAGATTGAGGGTGATGCGCTTTGCTGCTAGTTGTTGATACGCAGCACTGTCTTGGCTTCCAAAGTTTTCAACGACATTGAAGGGCGTATTGCCTAGCATGCCGCGCGAGGCTGCGACGCGTATCTGCCCATTGAGCACGTCGACAAAATCGGCGACTGTGGCCGCATCTAGGTTGATCTGTGGGATGGTGATTTGCTCGAGGGCATCGGCGAGTAGGTATTGATCGTTGCCTAGGGAATGGGTGCTAGCGGAGGGGATGACCTCGACTTCGGGGATCTCACCATCCTTTCTGCCGCCAATATTCCACTGCTTATCCACCTCTGCGAGGAGCTCGGTGCGTATCGCACCGTGCAGTACTCTGCTGCCACGTGACTGATACTCTGCTGTTTTTGTCTTGCCGCGCTGTGCCGCCATGTTGTAGGGGTCAATGGCAAGCACCGCATCGAAGGTCTTGATCGCCTCATCGAATTTACCGAGATCAAAGTAGGCATAGCCCATGGTCAGCAGGCGATTCACCTCGTTGACATCCCCTACATGCTGGGGTGTGAGTGCGGGGTTGTTGCGTATTGCATCATGGGTGTGGGTGAGCTCGCGCGTGATGAGTCTGTTGGTGGGGGCGAGCAGCTGCGCCTCATTGAGGAAGTTGATCGCCTCTTGGCGGCGTCCGACGGCGCGGTAGTCGATGGCCTTGGCGACGAGCGCGTCGGCGAGGCTCTTTTCCATAAAGTCGCGCTGACCGCGCGTCGCCTCCGCCTCGGGGAGCAGCTCAAGTGCCTTGCGGTAGGACTCCTCGGCCTGCGTGTAGCGTCCTGCGCTGTAGGCTGAGCGTCCTTCTTGGAGCTGCTGCATCGCCTCGCGCAGGGCATCTTGCCGCTGTGCAATCTGACTCGCCATCTGGTGGCTAGGGGGGGGGGAGTGATGAGTCGAGGCATCGGCTGAGTAGGGCGTAGCGTCGCCACCCCAGCTCAGGGAGGATACCGTGAGGGAGAGAGAGAGAAATATGTTGGAGGCGCGATTAATCATCATCAGTAGTCAGAAATATAGCATGTGCATTACGTCAAGTCACTCATAAAATGGACTCTGTTCACAAAAAAAATTAGTTTCGCCTGTGGTATCCTGCGCTTTTATCTCTCTTACAAGTCTGAAAGCGCGCTCTCGCATTGTCGCATCACGGAGTGCAGCAGCTCAGCGCGCTCCTCTCGGGGGAAGCCGTAGTGCGCGAGGTGGCGCTTGATATCGCAGCGCATGCGTGCTTGGATGGTCTCGCGCTGCCTCCAATTCTGGTGGCGATTGGGGCGTAGCTTTTGGGCTAGTTCGCGGGTGATTTCGGCGAGGCGTTCTGGGGCGAAGAGCTCAAGGGCGCATGCGCTGCGGCTGAGTGCATCGTAGAAGGCGTACTCCTCATCATTGAGATGCAGTGAGCTGCCAGCGTGTTGACTCTGCTGGAGTGAGGTGATGATGCTGCGAATCCGACTGATGCTCTCCTCGGCGGAGAGCTCTCTTGCGTGGTAGCGTCGCATCAGCTCGCGTAGCTGCTGGTCGGCGCGGAGGCAGTTGAGGCTATGGTAGACTTCGAGCTGTCCGATGAGCTCTTGCTCCATGAGGCGCACCGAGAGGTGCTTGTGGTCACTGGGGTAGAGATGCGTGAGCTCACTGCCAGAGCTGTAGCTGCCGAGATCGGGCATGGTGCTGTGCTGCTTGAGCAGTGAGAAGAGGTCTTCGCTGAGGGGATCCGCGCATGCTTGGGGAGATTTCTCTCGCGTGGGGCTGGGCGCGAGCTCATCGCGAAGGGCGAGATAGTAGCTGACTTTTTCCCTCTCTCTAAGGCTCAGTAGACTGGTGCAGCCAGTGCTGCTGCGGCGTAGCAGCTTACTCTCGTAGAGAAAGTCGGCTCGGCGTGTTGCCGCATGCTGTCCCTGTGCCTCGCGGAGATAGTGGGCGGCGGCGGCGAGCTCTTTGCTGCGCTCCTCGATGCGCCTCGCGTCATTGTCGTAGTGATCCCAGTGGGCGCGCTGGTGGCCATAGAGCAGGTCATCACAGATCTCAAGCTGCATGCGTGTCTGCTGGAGGGAGTCATCGCCGAGATCGAGACCGAGTAGCTGTTGCTGTGCTCCCTTGCTGTATTGATGCATTGCCTTTTGGAGAGCTGTGTTGATGCCTATGTAGTCGACGATGAGACCAGCGTCTTTGCCCTTGTAGACGCGATTCACGCGTGTGATCGCCTGCATGAGCTGGTGGTCGCGTAGGGGTCTGTAGAGGTAGAGGGTGGAGAGGGAGGGGAGGTCAAAGCCGGTGAGCCACATGTCCACGACGATGGCGAGCTTCAGCGGGGATTGATGATCCTTGAAGTGACGCGCGAGATCCTCGCGCTGAGCCTTGCTCCCGATGAGCTGCTGCCATGAGGGCGGATCTTGACCCTGTGTGCTCATGACACGCGCGAGCTTGCCCGCCTGTGGCTGCGCCGCGCTGGATTGATGCCAGTCGGGGCGCAGCCCCACGAGCCTGTCGCGTATCTGCATCGCGATGGCGCGAGAGGGGGCGACGATGAGCGCCTTGCCCGCCTGCTCTCGCTCTCCTTCATAGTGAGCGATGATGTCTGTGCAGAGTGAGTCGATGCTGCTGGAGTCTGCGAGGAGAGATGGGAGTCGTGGGGGGGGCTCCGTTGCGCTATCAGTCGTCGTCTTGCTGTAGTAGTCGTCGAGGAGCTTGAGGACCTGCTCATTGAGATCCAACTTGACAACGCGGCTCTCAAAATGGATGGGGCAGGTGACACCATCGAGGATAGACTGCTCTCTATCATAGATATCAATGTAGTCTCCAAAGACCTCGCGCGTCGAGCGATCGCGCCGCGAGATGGGCGTGGCGGTGAAGCCGATGAAGCTGGCATGAGGCAGCGTGAGACGTAGCTTGCGCGCGGCTCCCACGGACACTTGCCCCTTTCTGTTGACCTGCTCGAGCAGCCCGTAGTGGCTGCGGTGCGCCTCATCGGCGATGACGACGATGTTGCGACGCTGGCTGAGGGCGTGCTCATCATCGTGGGGGGAGATGTCGAATTTTTGTAAAGTCGTCAAGATGATGCCCCCCGAGCGCCGTGAGCGCAGCAGCTCTCTGAGGTGCTGTCGGCTGCGGGCTTTGATGGGGGTAGTGCCTAGCAATCCCGTGCAGAGCTGGAATTGCTGCATGAGCTGCTGGTCGAGCTCCTGTCTATCTGTCACCACGACGAGGGTAGGCGTCGCGAGGGCATCGCTGAGCAGGATCTGACGGGCATAGAATACCATGGAGAGCGACTTGCCACTGCCCTGCGTGTGCCAGAAGACCCCCGCGCGTCCGCTGCCTTCGTGGGCGCGCAGGGTGGATGCGACGGCGGCTTTGACGCCGTGGTACTGATGTGGGGCTGCCACGATCTTGTGATCTCCAGCGTAGCAGATGTAGTGCTGGAGCAGCTCCATGAGCCTCGCCTTATCGAGCAGGGTGCCAAGCTGCGCCTTATAGTCCCCCGCGTCCTCTCGCGGAGGAGTCCACCAGCGCATATACCTATCCTCCCCTGCGGTGAGACTGCCTACACGTATAGCATGCTCTGTGCAGAGAAGGCAAAAGGCATTGTGTACCATGAGCTCCTCATGCTCCTTCTTGTAGTGATGAATCTCATCGACGTGAGCAAAGGCGATGAGCACGAGGGGAAGACCATTGACGTAGAGACTAGCCATCTCTCCGCGTGGCTGCTGTGAGGTGCTTAGCTGAAAATGATTGTTCTCTGCGTTCTTATGGTCAATGAGGTGAATCAGCGCGTCCTTTTGCCCTGTCTCTGTGTTGTAGCTTACGCGCAGACCTTCTTGCAGGGCTGCAAGGCTCTGCTTGTTGCGCTCTATAAGGGCTAGCTCACTGGGCTCTGTGATCTGGCTGAGAGCTGCCTTTCTTGCCTCGTCAGAAAGCTGGGGGTTGAGGCGTGTCAGTGCTGAGTGCAGCTCCTCCCTCAGCACTCCACCTGCTTGATTGAGCTGATGGCTGTGAGCTGGGGCTTGCTGCTCGATTCCTAGTTGATTGCAGAGGTAGTCTATGACTTCTTCGGCGAAGGAGTCTCTCTGGTATATGGCGTTCATCTTCCCCAATTCTAGGGAAGATTAGTTATCAATCAATAATTATTACCGTATGTAGAAAATAGTTATTTGTTATGTATTTAGTTATAGTTTGTTAACAAAATGAAATAATCGTGATTATTTTGCGAGGAGGTGAAATTTCTGATAATAACGAAGGATTTTAGCCCTTCACGGGCAGCAAGAAGCCCAAAACCGCAAGAATACGCAGAGGCGATTCTCACGATTTTGGGCTGTAAGGGGAAGTCTCTAGAAGCTCAGCCTATAGCCGACCGCCCCGCTGAATGTATGCTGCTGGCGGCGTATCTCGGCTGTGCCATCGAAGAACACGGCACTGTTTGCCCCGACGGGGAAGATCGCACCGAGGCCGAGCTCGACACCAAAGTCACTGGCCTCTTCTCCGTACATGGTGCTATGTGTCTCCGCGACATCGCGGAAGCTCACACCCGCGCTCTGCTGGCGTCTCCCAGCATCGAGCTTGAAGAGGGCGCGTGCGGTGGTCTTGATGCCCGTGCTGCTCGTGTTGCTCAGACGTGCGCCGACGCCGAAGGTGGCGTAGGTATTGTCCATATCATCCACGCGCAGAGCGGCATCGCCGCCCGTCTCCGTGTAGCCATCGAGGCTGCCGTGCATGAGAGCGGCGTTAAAGACAGGAATGAGGCTGGTGCTCTCACGCAGCTTGATCTCATAGCCTAGCTCATACATGACACCCACGCTGTAGCCGCTCGTGTCACCCGAGGTGCTGTAGCTACCACCCGCATGGCTCACGCGGCGATCGAGCGAGGCATCGAGAAGCCCCGCGCTGACAAAGCCCTGATGCAGCCACTTGCCGCTCTTGTGCAGCGCTGCCGCACTGAGATAGTAGGCGTCCAGATCCCCTGTGGCTTGGTCGACACTCTGAGCGTCGAGATCACCGTAGAGGGCGGTCAAGCCCACGCTGATGCTCGTGTCATCGCTGAGCCCGTACTCGGCACCCAGTGAGCCGCCCCAGCTGTGGAGCTTGTGCCCTGCAAAGGTGCTCTTGGACTCGAGCTCACTGAGTGAGCCCTCGCCCGTGATCCAGAAATTCCCCTTGCTTACGGGGAGTAGAGAGCCGGAGCGCTGGAGCATGCGCTGGAGCTGCATCTCCATGCTGCTCATCATCGCCGAGCCGAGGCTCGTGACACCTGCACCCGCGGCGGCGGCGGCGAGGCGGTCGCCCTCTGCCGAGACGCCACTGGCAGCCGTGTAGCTCATATAGACCTCATCCATCACCGCAGAGAGGTCCTGGCCCTCGACACCTGGCTGTTGATTGACCTGATCCAAGAGGATATTGCCCGAGAGACCATTCACCGTCATCGAGAGCATGGAAAAGCTCGCAGGTCCTAGTAGGGTATTGGTCAGTGTGTAGGAGAGACCATCAGCCCCTTGGAGAAGGATGAATCCTGACTCCTCCAGACTCTCCCCATTGATTTTGAGCATGCCTTCGAGCTCCTGATGATCGGTCACCAAGGCCGTGTCCTCGTACTTGAGTATCGTCCAGCTAAAGTTCCTTATAGGGCGTGTTTGGGTGATGCTGAGCTCAACGACACTACCCGCATTGAGCGTGAGGCTTCCTGTAGCACTGGAGTGCAGAGCGCCGAAGTCGGCTGCCGTTTGAGAGCCTGTCCAATCCATCGTGAGATGCGTTGTGGTCAGCGTGACATTGTTGGCGATGACGTCCTTGAGATTGATCTTGCCTGTGCCTGCGACTTGTCCGTCTTGGGTATCCAGCGTGCCGCCTGTGAGGGTGAGCTCGCCGTCATTGGTGACGAGCCCCTCGGCGAGGTAGCTCGCATTGGTGATGGTATGAGCGCCTGTCATGATGTTGAGCACCGAGTCACAGAGTGCAGCATGTGAGGCCTCCACCTGATGAGTCTGTCCTGCTACCGTATAGCTGCCACCCGCGTACTCACCCAAGATAAGCGTGCCCGCGTGGACATTGACGGTCTGATACTCGATGCAGTTGTTGATCTGCACGGTAGAGAAGGCCGCGCCCTTGGCATCGACTGTATTCCCTTTGGCATCGAGTCCGTCGTTGATATTAAGGGACTGCCATTCACTACCGGGCGTGGTGATGCTGGGATCAAAGAGGTCTTCGATCTCGCTCTTTCCCGAGATGGCGTCGTTGATGACAATCTCATGCTCACCGTAGGCGTTGAGCGAGATCTTTGCTTGCTCAACGCCTAGCCCGGAGGCGTTGTAAATCGCGCTGGAGCTCTTGGTCGTGCCATCAGTCGTGTAGTTGCCTGTGAACTCGATGCTCCGAGTGAGCGCGAGAATCGCGATGGATGAGGATGAAAAGTCGCTTGTGTTATAAAGCGCCCCACCCTCTGCATTGTTGGCGGAGGAGGCGTAGTTTCCGATGAAGCTACTTGATAGAGTCACGCTCGCTTCCGAGTTATAGAGTGCTCCCCCGTGCGCGAGCGTGTCGCCCTGCACCGAGTTCTGTACAAAATCGCCTGTGATGTTGGTGATTTCTCCCGAGTTATAGAGAGCGCCTCCAATGCCGGAGGCGCCCCCCGTGGCTGTGTTCGTGAAGAAATTACCCGTGATGCGGGTGATTGTCCCAGAATTTCTGATGGCAGAGCCACCCGCTGTGGCGCTAGACAAGGTGCTATTGCTGATAAAGTCTCCCTCGACAGATGTGATCGAATCCGTGTTATAAATACCAGCGCCCATGGCGTAGGCAATTGCATTTGTCGATGTTGCGATGGTTGAGTTCTCTACAAAGTGACCGACGATATCGCCCATCGTGCTTATGTTGTAAATACCCGCGCCATAGCTTGATGCTGAGGCGTTCGTGCTCGTTGCGCTAGCTGTGTTATAATAAAAGTTGGCTTCAACGCGCTCGATGTCGCCATAACTATAAGTCGTTGCCGTGATGGTAGCGATGGCATTGTGAAGGCCAGTACCGAAGCTATGGGCTGCATTGTCCGTGGCGGTGGCGGAGAGCGAATTGTAGGCGAAGTCGCCAGAGAATGCGTCGATCGTGCCCGCATTGTAGAACGCGCCCCCGCTCGCATTGGCGTAAGCTTTCGCTTCGGCGGTGGCAGAATTTTGTACAAAGTAGCCTGTCACACTCGTGATAGAGCCCACATTGTAGCTTGCGCCCCCCAAGGCATAGACATTGCCCGCATTGGAAACAGCAGAGGCTGAGTTGCCCGCAAAGTTGCTCTTGATCTCACCTATAGAGCCATTGACATGGCTGTTGAGCGCTCCCCCTGCGGAGAAGGCCTGAACTGCGCCTTCCGTTCGTGTCGAGTTGTTGACGAAGTCGCCCGTGATATTGCCCAGCTCTGCATCATTCATGATAGCACCCCCGTAGGCCAGCGCAAAGCCTCCCTCGGTGATCGCCTCTACTTGATTGCGCATGAAGTCGCCTGTGATGTCCCCTATCTTTTTTCCATTGTAGATAGCACCCCCGTAGGCGTTCGAGCCGTCTGAGTAATGAAGGACGACCGATTGAGCGCTTGCCCTATTCGCGATGAAGTCCCCCGTGAGCTTGCCCATCTCGCCTTGATTGTAAATAGCCCCTGCATAGCTGATGGCGATATTCTCATTCTTGTTATCATCCCCCACAAAGCCTTTGGAATAGGTGATGCTCCTATTCGAGATAAAGTCACCCACGGTGTCACCTATCATGCCCGTCGCCGTGTTGGAAATCGCCCCCCCGTAGGTATTCGCCGTGTAGGTGGTGGTGCTTCCGTCAAAGATAACCTCGAGTCTGTTGCTCGCGAAGTGACTATTGATGCCTGTAATCGTCTGCGAATTCGCGATAGCACCGCCAGCGTAAAAGATGTTGGCCGTGCTATTATCAATAGCGTAGCCATTGCCCACAAAGTCCCCTAGGAGGGTGAGCTTGACTGACGCATTGTCATGGCGTAGCGCAGCCCCTGATGCCGTCCCTACGGGGTCAAAAATATTTACAATAAAGCTGGCATCAAGTATCGTGTCTGCTATCAAAGTCGAGCTATCGAGCGGTCCTCGTCGAGAGCTAATGACTATGAAATCAGGGCTGGCCGGTGGGAACCTCCTATCCAGAAAGGGGTTTCCGTCAGAATCTGTATACCAAGAGTAATCAAAGATATCACCAGTAGCATCGCCCAAGTCCTTGATTGACATGTGATAAATCACCTCGCTGACGGTCTGTGTGTCGCTGTCATAGACATACTTGATCAGGCTAAAAAGGGTCTCCGTATTTGTCTCGGTGAGCGTGTAGGATGAGTCAGGCCCCAAGCTCGGGGCTGCAAGCAGCTGCTTGGCCTCGGCTGAGGTCGAGGCATCGTTAGGAAGAATAGCGACACCCGCCGCTATGGAAAAATTGCCTGTAAGCGTAGTTACAGCAGTAAAGGCGGCTAAGAGTGCCGCACGTAGCGGAATGGGTAGGGATATTTTCATAACATGTTGATGGATTCGGAGATAGTATAACGCAGATCTGCCATGGCATCAAGCTTTAATGATGCCATGGCAGATCTGCGTTTTACGTTGGTGATACGCGGAATCTAGGGTGAGCCTTGTCGCTCTAGGCGGCCCAATCGTCGTGCTGGATAAAGGCCTCGATCTCTTCCTGCACGCGGCGCGTCTCAGGACAGGCGCGTCGGCGCGCACAAAGCAGCAGGCTGCAATCCTCTCCCCCTGTAAAGTGGTAGGAGGTGAGGCCGAGCTCGCGCAGCTCGCGCACGCGGCGGCGTAGCTCCGCGTAGAAAAAGAGCGGTAGAGGTGACTGCTCTGCGATGGAGTCCAGAGGAATGTCAACAGGGGGCGTGTGGTAGCGCAGGTGCTGCGCGATGCGCAAGAGCCCAAATGACTCGAGCAGCTCACGGATGCGGATAAAGAGGTAGTCGAGCGGCAGCGTGCGCAGCGGACAGCCTGTCTCGAGGTATTGCATGATGCCACGCGCGATCTCG
>CAYJJA010000031.1:13074-17543 GCA_964370355.1 uncultured Akkermansia sp.
ATCATAGCGTGAGCTTTCGTTGTAAGGGGTCGTTGATGGTCTTGCTCTCCATCCCGCGCACGAGGTCGATGAATTCATCGACATTTTGGAATTGCTTGTAGACGGAGACGTAGCGGATGTAGGCGACGGGGTCGATGCTCTGTAGCTTCTCAATCACCTTGCGCCCGATGATGTAGGAGGGGACTTCGCGCTGGTGGTCACGGTGGAGCTCCGCGATGATCTCGTCGGCGGCGAGGTCGAGCTGCTCCATGTTCACAGGGCGCTTCTCACAGGCCTTGATCATGCCGCGCAGGATCTTTTCGCGGTTGAGCGACTGGTGGAGCTGGTTGCGCTTGACGACGCGCAGCTCGGTGCGCTCGATCTGCTCATAGGTCGTGTAGCGGTAGCCACAGCGCAGACATTCGCGGCGGCGGCGGATGCAGCTCGCATCCTTGGACATGCGTGAGTCGATGACCTTGTCTTCCGTGTGGCTGCATTGCATGCATCTCATGTCTGCGAGTATAGCCACAACAGAAGGTAGTGTCAATGCAAAAAAGACGCATGATAGCGTACTGACTCAGGATTTGCCTTTTTTAAGGGGATTCTTAGTTCAGAGGTAGGATGATGAGAAAGCAGCTCCCCGTGACGCCTGTGCGCGTCGGCTCATAGCGCAGCTCTCCTCCTATGGAGCGCAGTAGGTCGCGCGAGAGGGCGAGCCCGAGGCCCACGCCCGCTTGCTTCCCCTTCTGCGCCTGTGAGCTGCGCTGGAAGGGGGTGAAGAGCTGCTTGACCATATTCTCCGCAATGCCAGGCCCGCGATCGCTGAAGCGTAGGTGCAGCTCGCGGTGCGTCTGCAGCACATGGATCTGCACACTGGCTTGGGGCTGACGCGCGTACTTGATGGCATTGTCGGCGAGATTGGTGAGCACCTGCCCGAGTGTGAGAAGGTCGGTGCAGAGCTGCACATGGTGGCAGCGCTTGTCGAGTGTGTATTGGAAGGTGAATCCCGCCTCGCGGAGGCTGGGGGCGATCTGCTCAAAGAGCTGGGGTAGCAGCTCCCCGCACAGCCCCTTGTCCTGCCGCCCGCGCACCTTGCCGCGGCTGAGTCGCGCGTAGGCGAGCACATTCTCCACGAGGTGATTGAGGCGCAGACTCTCGCGGTGGAGATGCTGGTGGTACTTGTCCACTGTCTCGGCGGGCAGATCCTTATTCTCCGCGAGCATCTCAGTGTAGAGGGTAAAGCTAGTGAGCGGCGTGCGCAGCTCATGCGTGACCGCAGAGACAAAGTCACTGCGTCGACGCTCGAATCGCGCGTAGAGCGCCATGAGAGCTGCGATGAGCAGGATGGAGCCTAGACTCAGAGTCCATGCCGTCAGCAGTGTGCCACGCAGGGCCTCGGAGCGTTCGCGCGTGTCGGGGAGATCGACGATCTTGCCCGGATGGAGCTCGAGGGGTAGGGGAGGGAGGTTGCCCTTTTTATTATTGGGAGTCAGAGTAATGCTGGGTGAGCGCAGGCGCGGCTCGACGAGGGGGAGCAGCTGCTTGTTGAGCTCCGCTAGGTCTATTAAAAATCCCTGAGCCGCATGACCATGCGTGGTGCGAATGGAGCGCATGTAGATGAGCTCGCCCTCGGCATGCCAGGCAAAGTAGGCACTGGGCTTCTCCGTGGCCTTGATGGGCTTGGAAAAGTCGGTCTCATCGACCTGATAGACCGCAAAGACGGGGGTATGACTGCGGGCATTGTAGCTCTCCTGATGGAGCGGGTCAAAGAGCGATGCGTCAGGGTTGTACGCCTTGCGCCGCATCGTATCGAGGATGAGGCTTTGCTGCTCGAGCCAATTGCCCACATCGCGAGCCTCACGCGGGACAAAGAGCCCCGCAGGGCTCAGCAGGAAGAAGCCCTTGTTGAAGGAGGCGCGCTGCGCGTGAGGTGCCTTGTAGTTCGGGTTGGCAAAGCTGGGCATCGCCTCGCCCACCTTTGCCAGCTCCGCGTCGAGGAGCTGCTGGAGCTTCGCATCTAGGCGAGGTAGGGAGAGCTCCATGAGGCGGTGACTCTGGCTCTGACGATCGATCTCGCTGAGGCGTTGCTCGAGGCGCGAGGCTTCGTAGGCGAGCCAGAGGGCGGCGGTGAGGCAGAGCAGCGCAAAGCTGCCCGCGATGAGGTAGAGGCGTTTGTTCATGATTGAAGATTCCAGCTGTAGCCGCGCCCGCGTACATTTTCAAAGAGGCGTGCGGCCTCGGGGCGTATTTTCTCCTTGATGCGCATCAGCGTGACCGCGACCGTGCGCGTCTGATTCGCACGCGCCTGCACGCCCCAGATGCGCACGAGTAGCTCCTCCTGCGAGATGACGCGCCCTGGGTGGGTGAGAAAGTAGCGGAAGAGCTCAAATTCCTTTGCCGAGAGCTTCTCTGTGCTCCCATCCTCAAAGCGCAGCAGGCGGCTCTCACCATCCAGCACCCCGCCAGGGAAGGCGAGCGAGCAGCTCATCTGCACCTCGCGGTGCGGGTAGCGGCGCAGCACGGCGTTCACGCGTGCGAGCAGCTCGGCTATGCTAAAAGGCTTGGTGATATAATCATCAGCCCCTCGCTCCAAGCCCTTGATGCGATCGGGCTCCTCACCACGAGCCGTGACGATGATGGAGGGCGTGCCCGTACACTCGCGATTGATGAGCTGCAAGAGCTGGAAACCGTCGAACTCAGGCATATTAATATCAAGCAGTGCGAGATCCACAGGCTCACGGAGCAGCAGCTCCATCGCCTGACGACCATCGGCTGCCTCGACGACGCGGTATTCCCGCGCGCGGAGGGCATCACATACAATCTCACGTATAGCATCATCGTCTTCGGCGACGAGAATAGTGCGTTCTGGCATGAGATCATATTAGCACGCGGGCTGCCCGAGGACAAGATCAAAGCGCAGGCACAGTATGACAGAAGGTTAAAATAATACTTCCCGAAAAAGTCTGTTAGTGGTACAATTAATAATCTATATGAACAAACTAGCCTTAATCACTGGTGCATCAAGCGGCATAGGGCGCGAGCTCGCCCTCATCCACGCCGAGCAGGGAGGAGACCTCATCATTGTCTCGAGGACACGCGAAGACCTCGACGCGCTCAAGGCGGAGATAGAGGCACTCCATCAGGTCTCTGTCACCTGCCTGCCCAAGGATCTTAGCAGCCCCACGGCGGCACAGGAAATTTATGATGAGGTGAAGAGTCAAGCGCTTGAGATTGATTATCTCATCAACAACGCTGGCTTTGGCGGCACAGGGCTCTTTCACGAGCGCTCCATGGCGGCAGATCTCGCCATGCTACAGGTCAATATCGTCAGCCTCACGGCTCTGACGCGCCTCTTTCTTCCCGAGCTCGTCGCGCGTAAGCAGGGACGAATCCTCAATGTATCCTCCACCGCCTCGCTCATCCCAGGCCCGCTCCAAGCCGTCTATTTTGCTAGCAAGGCCTATGTGACCTCCTTCTCCCATGCCCTCTCTAGCGAGCTCAAGGGGACAGGGGTGACTGTAACCGCCCTGATGCCAGGGCCCACCGAGACGCGATTTGGCGCGCGCTCCGGGATGGAGAAGACCAATATGTTTAAAAAGACCTTCTCCGCGCGTCTCGTCGCCCAAGGCGGCTATGATGCCATGATGGCAGGCAAGCTCAAGCTCATCATCGGTGTGACCGCAGTGCAGAGGCTCCTCCTCATGCTCTCCCCACTCATGCCCAAATGCCTGCTGCTCCCCTACATCAAAAAGGAGCAAAGTGACAAGGGCTAAGAAAAGGCTCGTGCAGCAGAAAAATGAGCGAAATCACAATACAGGCTTGCATTGTGATGAGAAGGTGGTAAAATCGTCCTACGAGCCTCTAGGGCAACTCTAGGCATATTTTAGATTTTTTATATTTCCATGAACGTCGAACTTATCGAAAAAGCCGCTGCGGTTGTTGGTGATAATCAACTACTCGTTAATATCGTATCAAAGCGCGTCCAGCAGCTCAGCTACGGTTCCGAGCCCTACGTCCCAACGACTCCCGATATGGGCAGTGGCGACATCGCGCTGACCGAGATCATCGAGGGGAAGCTGGTCTGGAGAGCCCTCAGCGAAGAAGAGCTCAATGATGATGATGACTCAACAGGTGATGGCTTTTGACCTTGACTAGGCGCGACTTCACGCACATTATATTTTCTAACAAGGCCGCGCTTGTCATGATAGCGCGGCTTTTTCCTATCCTTTTTTCCCCATGAGCAGCAAAAAGAAATCAAATGGAAACAAGCTCATTGCGAGCAACAAAAAAGCGGGGCGTGATTATGAGATCATCTCCAAGCACGAGTGTGGCATCGAGCTACGCGGCACCGAGGTGAAGTCCATACGCGCCGCTAAGGTCAATATCTCCGATGCCTTTGCCCGCATCGAGAAAGGGCAGATTTTTCTCTACGGTTGTGATATTCAGCCTTGGGAGACTGCGGGCAAGTGGTTTCAGCATGAGAGCAAGCG
>CAYJJA010000031.1:17553-22520 GCA_964370355.1 uncultured Akkermansia sp.
CTGCTCATGCATAAGCGCGAAATTCTCAAAATGGAGCTCCTGACAGCCCAGAAGGGCTACGCATTGCCTCTCTTGCGCCTCTACTGGAAGGAGGGGCGTGTGAAGGTGGAGATAGGAGTAGGGCGTGGCAAAACCCACCGTGACCAACGCTATGACCTCAAGGCGCGAGTCGAGATGCGTGAGGCCCAGCGCGAGGCCTCCCATTACAACAAGGGGAAATGGTAGTGCCGGCTATTTTCAAAATCGTCTAGGACACAAATATTTTTGTGTGACTTCAAAGCTAGATAAACTTGTCAAAGAGCTCTCAAACTGATAGGCTGTAGCCTCCCAGTATTATCACTACGCCTCTCTATTCATTTCAATATCCGCGCATCAGCAGGCTCCTATGATCTCATTTGAGAAGGGTATATTGAGAAAAGAAAGATCAATTTGATATTATGAAAAACTTGACCATTATTGACGTAAAGATTAATGATTTGGATCGCTTTGAGCAGCTCTTTAGCAATTTGGATCAGTCATCTCAAGCATTTTTATCCGCTTTTCCCAAGGATGCTTTAACGCGCAATCCGTTTTGTCGTCCAGATGACAGCATTCAGCTGATCGCTTTAGATGGTGATAAGGCTGTAGGGCGCTTGCTCGTTTTTCCTCTTGAGCTTTACGCTGATGGTCAAATCTATCGTGGCTGGTCGGGATCAGATTTATTTGTACACCCTGATTACAGAAAGCACGGTGTAGGTAGTCAATTGATAAGGCATCTTTTTAAGAATTGCCATGATGGCTTTTTTATCGCCCACGGTATCTCTGCACAAGCAAAATCACTTTATCATTCTCTAAATACAAAGATGAGAGATATTCCCATCTATAAGATGATTCTGTGCAGTCAAAATAAGTTAAGATTTAAGTTGGGACCTTTCGCTCAACTAATCTCACCGCTGGTAAACGCCTACTTGCGCCTCAAGCGCAAAAGGAGTATGAAAGCACTGCTACCTAAAGCTGCCTTGCTCAAGCAGTATAAGCAGATTCCTGATGCCATGAAGGGGCTTAAGCTGGATGCTTATCGTTTTGCAGAGAATCATTCACCTCAATATCTCGAATGGTTAGCTAGTTACTCATTGCGTAGCGAAGAGACGGCACCTGAAAAACACTTTTATGGCATTGAGTCGAACGGCGAGCTTATTGGCTTCTATATGATATACAGGCACAGGATGTCAGTAGATATTGGGGCGAAGCGATACCATTATACCCAGTCCTTAGTAGCAGAGTGGGAGAGCTTTAACACTGATTTGCTACCCGAAGAGAAGCTATGCTATTATGCGATGCTCAGTGAGGGTGAGAAGGCTGCTAGTGTAGCTATTCACACGATGCATGAACCAACGATACGGCTCATTTCCCAAGACTATACAGTGGTCGCCGATGCGCCTTACACGTGGGGCTTTTTTGTTGGGGAAAATTCCCCCCTTCGTTCTATTGATGCGATCTACGACGTGGACAAGTGGCGCATACGTACGATCACGGGTGATGTCGGCCTGATTTGATTTTTTCTGATTTTCAATAGCTGCTCTTTTATGGCTAGAAAGATATATACTGTAGCAAAGCGTTTATTGGGGGCATTTGCAGAGCTGCTCTGGCCATGCCATATTCGATCTTTTGCCTGCGAGGGTAAAATCGTCGCCTTCACCTTTGACGATGGTCCTCATCCAGAAACAACTCCTCAGCTCCTTGAGCTATTTCACAGCAATGGGGGAGGGGCTACTTTTTTTGTCTGCGGTAAAGAGGTAGAAAAATATCCAGCATTGTGTAAAATGATTCAAGAATATGGAAGTGAGGTAGCCAATCATAGCTTTACTCACCCTCATTTCGATGAAATCAGTCTAAAGGAGGCTCTCGAAGAGTGCAAAAGCACATCACTGGCCATTGAAGATGCGACAGGTAGCTCTCCCCAGTACTTCCGCCCTCCCAAGCATCGTGCAGGGCATTTTCTCTGCTGCATGATACACCTTTGTACAGGAATGCGGACAATTGGGTCTAATCTAGCCTTTGCTGATTATAACCATTTACCCGCGCAAGAGGAGTTGGAGTTTTTGAGAAAGAATATTCAGTCAGGTGCTATTGTATGCCTTCATGACGATTCTCCAGAAACGGTTGAGGCTCTTAATATACTTTTACCTGAGCTACGCGCTGAGGGCTATTGTTTCCAAACGATTTCCCAGATGATGCGCTCTTCTAAACCCAGCCCACGACGAAAGCTTGTGGTGCGGTCTTAGGCGAACTCTCAATTTTATCATTTGCATGACATCAGTCATTGAAATAGTTTGTATTATATGAAAATTCTCACCTCTATACTTTTCCTGCTCAGTCTCCTGACAAGCCAAGCCCAAGAGAGTCCCCAATACTCTACTGCTGGCTTTTATGCCCAAGCCAATACGGGGCGCGAGGTAAGGAGTCTCAATCCTGCTTGGAGGCTCAAGCTCGATCCTCAAAATAGCCTAGGAGAGGCTCCCAGCAAGCCCGATTTCAACGATGAGGACTGGCAGGTCGTCAACCTCCCCAACGGCCTGCAAGAGCTCCCTGCCGAGGCCTCCGGTGGTGTGAACTACCAAGGCGCGGCTTGGTATCGCAAGCATCTGACCATCCCCACAGAGCTCGAAAATAAGCGACTCGTTCTTTACTTTGAGGGGATTATGGGTAAATCCAAAATCTGGATCAATGGGCAGCTCGTCAAAGAGCATTTTGGCGGCTATCTCCCCATTGCGGTCGAGATTGATCGCTACATCAAGCCCAAGCAAGAGAATGTCATCACCGTGTGGTGTGACAATGCTGATGATGGTAATTATCCGCCAGGAAAGCCTCAAAAAGCACTGGATTTCTGCTACTTCGGTGGCATTTACCGCGATTGTTGGCTGATGAGCACGAATAAGGATAGCTACATCACCGATGCGAATATGGCGGGCAAGGTGGCGGGGGGAGGCTGTTTTGTGACATTCCCCAAGGTGGGTGAGCAGGAGTCACACGTCTCGCTACAGACGGATCTGCATGGCGAGGGGCGTGTCGTCTATGAGCTCTTTGATAGTAAGGGAAAGAGTGTCGCGAAGGGCGAGGGCAAAGAATGCCTCCTGCGTGTCTACAACGCAGAGCTGTGGTCACCTCGCCAACCTCATCTCTACCAACTGCATGTGCGTGTCTACAATGCTCAACATGAGCTCGTGGATGGCTATATGAAAAAAATTGGTATACGAAGCATTGCGTTCTCGCATGAGAAGGGATTCATCCTCAATGGCAAGCCTTACCCAGGCAAGCTCATTGGTGCGAATAGGCATCAAGATTTTGCCGTCATTGGCAACGCCCTGAGCAACAGCCTCCATTGGCGCGATGCGATGAAGCTCAAAGCCGCAGGTCTTGAGCTCATTCGCAATGCTCACTACCCGCAGGATCCCGCCTTTATGGATGCCTGCGATGAGCTCGGACTTCTCGTCATTAGCAACACACCCGGTTGGCAGTTCTGGAATAATGCTCCTCACTTTGCACAGCGTGTCTATTCGGATATAGCTCAGATGGTGAGGCGCGATCGTAGCCGACCTAGCACCTTTCTCTGGGAGCCCATCCTTAATGAGACTCACTATCCTGCGGACTTTGCACAAAAGGTGCATCGTATCGTCAAAGAAGAGCTCCCCGGCTCGTGGACTGCATGTGACCTCATTGCTCGTGGGCATGAGCACTTTGATGTCATCTTCACCCATCCCATCTCCAGCAAGGGTGCAGGCATGAGTGCGAGTCAGCTTCAAGAGAATAAGGTCTACTTCACCCGAGAGTTTGGCGACAATGTTGATAGCTGGAGCTCGCACAACTCCCCCTCGCGTGTGGCGAGGCAGTGGGGTGAGACACCTCAGCTCATCCAAGCCATCCACTACGCGAAGCCGAGCTATAGCTACACCTGCATAGATAGTCTCAAAAAAGCACCCGCCTACCATTTCGGAGGATCTCTCTGGCATAGCTTTGATCATCAGCGTGGCTATCATCCCGACCCCTTCTACGGAGGCATCATGGACGCATACCGCCGTCCCAAGACCTCTTACTACATGTTCCAAGGTCAGGCTGCGCACCTCGCTGCTATGGTGCATATTGCCCATGAGATGACCCCCTTCTCCCCGCAGGATGTCACCGTGATTAGCAATGCGGAGCGTGTGCGCCTTACCAGCTTTGTGGATGGCAAGCCACGCGTGCAGGAAAAGCAGGGGCAGTGCTGGTTCACCTTCGAGAAGGCCTTTGATTTTCAAAAGGCCAAAGAGCTCACACGCAAGAGTGGCAAGGACTACCAAGCTACTATCCTCGCGGAGGCCTTGGACGCTGATGGCAAGGTGATCGCCCGCCATGAGGTCATGATGGCGCGTCGCCCTACACGTCTGCGCCTCCTGCTCGATGATCAAGGCATAGCTCCCATCGCCAATGGGGGAGATCAGGTCGTGGTTGTCGCCCAAATCATCGACGATAAAGGGGTCATACGTCGTCTGAATAATGCTCGCGTAGAGTTCTCTATAGAGGGTCCAGCTCGACTCTACGGCAACGCAGTGGATGGCAGCAATCCACAAGCCCTGCACTGGGGCGAGGCGCCTGTCGTCGTCCAGATGGGGCTCAAGCCGGGGCGCGTCACGCTGCGTGCAAAACTCATCCACGAGGGAGTACACACGCCTCTGTCAGGGGAGCTCAGCTTCTCCACTCGTGCTAGTGAGGGCAAGCTGCTCTACAAGCCGACTGCACAAGTCAGCCCGGTGAAAGACCCCACCGTCAGCAACGAGAGCTCCGTCAGTCCGGAAGAGCGAGAAGCCGCCCGCCTGGAGCTCAAGGAGGTAGAGCAAGATCAAGAGAGCTTCTCCAAAAGTCAACGCTAAGGAGGCTGCGCTTGATACAAGATCCCTATAATCGAGTAGGGGGGGTTGGCCCCCCCACACACCACCCGACCTGCCATTTAT
>CAYJJA010000032.1:0-16051 GCA_964370355.1 uncultured Akkermansia sp.
TTATGACCTACATTGGCCTCGTCAACCTCAATATGCGTGTCTCCGCGGATTTCAATAATATTGCTATTCTGCCTGTTGTTGGCGATGTTACCACCTGCAATCAGGGCAAACTCTCCACCCGTAGCCTTGATCCACACATCCGTCTCGACGACAGTCGCTGCGGCGTTAGACTGAAAAAGATTACCACCTATCACCTGAGCCGCAGCGCCGCCGCCGCCCTTGAGCTCGATGCGCGTCACAGAGCCGTCGGTGTAGGTGGCATTACCATAGAGGTAAGTGGTCTCATTGCCCAGATCGGTAACCACCGGCACGGTAACGGGGCGCTGACCGAGCACATCCTGACCCCAGTTCGCATCCCAGCCTACATCGGGTAGAACGCTTGACGTGAGCGACAAGTAGCCATCCGCCCCCTCGTTGAGGCTATAGCCTCCCGTCAGACCAAGGATGGTGATATCATCTTTGGAGCTGTTGGCAATACCGAGCTTGATACCTTCTCCGTCCAGATCCTCAAGCTGATAGCCGACTAGATCAAGATACATGCCAGTCACGCCACCCAAGACTCCCTCGGTCAGCGTCAAGACACTAGTCAGATTCGTGTAGGTGAGGCGCAGGTCTCCTGTCAGCGTGTAGTTGCTAATCGTCATGCTACCATCATAGCTCATCTGGAGAGCTCCGTCCTCAACGAGCGTGAGCGAGCCGAGGCTCACAGTCCCTGCACCATCCTTTTTAAAGCTTGTCGCAGAGACATTCCCCGTGACGGTGAGGCTCGCATCGGTGATCGCGACGCTACCCGTTGAGACGAGATTGGTGTTTATCGTGAGTTTACCTTCCCCTGCGATCGAGAAGCCTGTACTGTCTACATCGCTACCAGAGATCTCGCCCTCGACACCTGCACCCTGTTGAGCGCTGTTGATAACGAGGCTGAATTGGTCGTTTGTCGAGCCAGTCAATGTACCCGCAAAATCAACCAGATTATTGATCTGGATATAATTGTTCTGACCTGCATCAGAGAAGGCGCCACCTACGGTCAGATTACCTGTACCAGTCACGATGCCGAATTCAAAGCGTCCTTTGTTGGCAACGTTGAAATTGTTGTCTCCCGTCAGCTCAAGACCACGCCATTGGATGACGCCGTCTCCCGCTGGGTCAAAATTGCCATGATTCACCGTAGCACCTTGGAGGACGAGATTGGTGGCGGAGATGTCGCCCGCCGCATTCATGGCGGTGTTGAGCGTCGTCCCCGCAGCCATGATGATCTCCTCAAAGCGCACCGTCATCGTATCACCATAGGAATCCCCGAGGGTGAGCGAGCCTTCTTGAATCGAGAGAGTACCCGTGTGGTCAATCATCTGATTGGCCTCCGTAAAGATGAGCGCCCCTGTGCCCGTCTTGACAATGCTGCCATCACCGGAAAGGGAGCTGAAGAATTTTACATTATGAGCTGCACCATTGATCGTGAGATTGCCTGTTGATGTAACAGTATCGCGCAGATTCAAAACATTGTCACTGAGATTCAATGTCGCATAGCCCGATGTCGTGAGAGTGCCAAAGAAAGAGACATTGCCCGTATTCCAAACCGCGCTGGAGCTGGCATCTGCACCCCCTTGGAGCTCGAGAGGTATATCGGCAGCCTCTGCAAAGCTCACAGCCGTAGAGGTCAGACTCGCACCGGCCTCAACGATGATCTTCTCAAAGTCCATGCCTTGGGCTACAGTATGATTGTCGATCGTCAGATTACCACTGCGAACAATGAGCTCCCCCTTGAAGCCGACGAGCTCGTCATTGCGTGTGATTGATTCCCCCGCGCCCAGATCGAGAACCAAGGTGTTACCAAGCTCGCCGATGAAATCAGCCCCCGCCGCGACACTACTGCCTTTTTGGATGAAGGTGCCATCCTCATCAATCAAGATGCGGTCGGTTGTGAGGGTGAAGCCCGCGCCATCCAGCTCGGCTACGATGCCTACGATACGGATGAAGCCCGCCTCGATATCCTGCTCAAGGGTGATATTCACATCAGCGTCTTGGAAAACAACGCTATTGGTATCAGTGAAGGATAGATTCCCATCAAAGTCTGCGTCTGCCGTATTCCAGCTCAAGTCTCCCCCTGTGGAGTAGAAGAGTGTATTCGCATCAAGGGTGGCGGTGATCGTGCCATCGGCATTGATCTGCCAGTTGTAGCCTGAGCTATCAATACCTGCAATCTGTGTGAGATCCAACGCGCCTGTCGCACTGAGCGCGGAGAAGACGAGCGTGCCATCACTGCTAAAGAGCGTGTAGGTCTTGACTCCTGAGACATCGTCTTCGTCTGCCGTCAGGCCTGCGAGGTTAAAAATCGTATTAGCCAGCAGCGTCACAGTCCCCCCGGTATTGGTGAGCGGCGAGGTCAGTGCTAGAGTACCATCAATCGTGAGAGAGCCCGCATTAGTCAGTGTCTGACTTCCCTCTTGGGTGAAGCCCGCTGCAAGCGTGAGCGAGCCGCCTGTCTGCACCTCAATATTACCTGTACCGAGAGCCGTCAAGCTATTGCTCGTCAGCGTGCCGCCATTGGAGACGGTGGTGCCACCTGTGTAGGTGTTCGCCCCTGTCAGCGTGGCCTTGCCAGATACCTCGACAGAGCCTGCACCTGAGATCTCATTGTCTGTGGCGCGCTGGACAAAGCCTGTTGCATCGGTGCGCGAGATGAGCAGCTTGCCAGTCGCCTCGATAGCGATCTGATCGGCGTATTGACCACCGCCGTCAGCGTCATCATTGGTGGCAAAGTTCATCGTCGTGCCTGACTTGATGAGCAGATTCGCATTCGTACCCAGCGTGCCATAGCTATTATTGTTCCTAGAATAGCCTGTCCACGTGAAGGTAAAGCCATCACCGCCTATCACCCATGTACCCCAGCGATTATCCGCACCATTCGATGAATTACAGTACAAATTACCATGGAAGGTGTTGTCTGCCTCCATCAGAATATCGAAACCACGGTTAATGGGCGAAGTCCCATAGGTGACAGAGATGCTGCTGTAGCCACTGAGCTTGTTTATATAAAGATATTGATTGGAGAAATCTCCGAGCACGATGGCTTGTATATTGGTCGCGTCCGAAGCCGCGCTTTCTGTCTCCAGAGCAAAGCGCTTGTCGGCGGTATTCACATCGCGGATAATCGTGATCTCCCCACCATTGGTCGCTTGGAGCGTGCCTGTGAAGTTGTCAATATTTCCCACCGTGTAGGTGTCTGTGTTCTCAATGCGGAAGATGCCGTCTCCTGTCAAGGTGACGCCATTGTCCTGATCCTCAGATGTCGTTGAAATCACCGTGGCATTCGTCCCTATATTCACCGTCTTACTAGTGACACTATGGCCATAGTTGAAGGCGGCGGCAGCCCCTGTGTTGAGTATGCTAAAATTGCCCGCGATCGCCGCGCCCCAAGTGACATTATTGCCATTGATATCGAGGGTGAGCATCGAGCCTCCCTCTACAGTGATCTTATCATGAAAGCTTGCTGTAATGCCCGCCCCGTACTTGATCGTACCGGCGGCGTAGTTGATCATGCTGTCGGCATGCAGGGCATTGACAAGGCCGATTTCGAGAGTAGCGCTTGCACCATCGAGCGTGATATCACCACTACCTGCGGCATTCGCAGCAGCGAGCACGATTGTACCCTCCGTGATAGTCGTCCCCCCTGTGTAGCTATTGCTATTTTGAATCGTCAGCGTACTAGCACCCTCCTTGACGAGTCGAGCGCTACCCGTAATGCCTCCAGTACCTGTGAAGGTCCATGCGCCATCCCCATGCACCAAGACGGCTTGAGGGGCGACATTCTCATTGATGCTAATTGTTCCTCCCGTGCCGCCGTCTGCACCAATGCCTACGATCTCTCCCGCGGCAAAGGAATGAGCGACTCCATTCAATGTCCATGGAGTCGTCGCGGTGTCATTATCCCAAGTCAAATCTCCCTGGGCAAAGCTAATCATGTCTTCAATCGTGGCAATCAGATTATTACTCGCGTCCCAAGCGATGGAGCTGAGTCGAATGCTGTAATCGAGATTCGCAATGGTGATGTCCGCCAGAGAGAAATCAACTTGCGACCCTGCTGCACGAGTAAAGAGCGTGTACTCATCGCTAGCCACACTCGCTCCCCCTAAATTGAAGACTATACCCTCAGCAAGGGCGAACTTCCCACTGAGCGTCAGCCCTCCACCAGCACTGAGGTCGATGCTGCCGGACAGTGTCGTCGTCGTAGCATTCGTGATATGACCACCTGTGATCGTCGCGCCACCAGCCCCGACGACCATCTGGGAGCTGAGTGTTGCATTGCCTGTGCCCATATTGATGATACCATTGTCCATGGTCAAGGCACCAAAGCTCACCGTGCCACCAGCAGAAACATTGCTCATATGAACAGTCGAGCCTTCTTGGACTGTCCAATTCGCACCGCGAGAAAGATCGTAATTATTGAGATTGAGGCTGAGTGTGCCACTATTCTGAACGACATGCTCATAGAGTGATCCTGCAGCAGGAGCATCACCAAGTGTCGTCATCTCATCGGCTACGAGATTGAGAGTCTTTCCACTAGCAATGGCAAAATTCATCCCTGTGGCATACAGCATATCTGCAAATCGCACGCCTGTACCTATATTAAAATCATTATTGATGATAAGATTTACCTTTCCCTCTACTGCGTCAGCTCCCATTGTCGCGACATCAGCTGCAGTGCTCGCTCTCCAGTTTATGTTGCGAGTACCATTAGCGTCAAGTGTATAAACATTCGCACTAGCATCGGTAACCCATATACCGCCAAGAGAGATAACATTAAACTGCACAGCCGCCGTGGTAAATGATCCGGTGGGGTTATCAAACTTCATAATATTCTGCGGCGTATTGGTGAACAAAGCAGCATAACCTCCCCCCGACAAAGTCCCCGCCTCATTCATCCAGTTGTTGTTAGTATGAACGAAGTCACCTACTCCTTGGAAGGTGAGAATCTCACCCTGGGCTTCCTGTGGCGCGAGGGTGAAGGTGATCGCCCCGACAAGCAGGGTCGAGGTGGCAACGGTGGTTACCACGGAGGTGGCAAGGGAGCAACAAGCGATCAAAGCCGTAAAGAGGCTCTTTGGCAAATGTAGTTTCATAAAATCCTTAATGTTAAAAAGTAGCTAGTTTTCGTAAATACATACCTAAGTCAGCCCAAGACCCAGATCTACAAAAATTCTATTCTGAGAAACATAATACGAAATATCTCAGCTGATCACAAGCGCATTTTTCGGCTACTCTGCAAGAAAATTACATTCTTATCATACAATAATAAAACAGCCAGTGATACAACATTTCCTAGCACCACCTCCTAACTATTAGAAAGCAGAGCATTGTAGCGCAATTTAAAATCACCTTGTAAAGAAATCTCCTATTAGCAAACACGACCAACTGCCTGCGTCATGAGGTCATTTGGGAGAATTTTATCCTCTTTCTAGTCAAATGGGTCGCTATTGCTCCGTCTAAAACTGCAAAAATCAGAAAGATTGAGACGAAGCACGCGGGAGGACAGCAAAGCAGCCCCAGAAGTCTATCGCAACCAAACTACATATCCACGGCCGCAAAAGAGCATAGCTTTCGCGACAGAGGTGAAGCCCCCACATTCTCATCAATCTCAACAAGGAAAGAGAAAATTCAACACTGGAGCTTCATTCCCCTCTTAAATAGAAGCTAGCCTAGCTATCTCGCTTCGCTAAAAGCATGCGCCAGCACTGCTGGATACTTTCGCACAAAAAAGGCCAAAGGTAATTTTTCCCACAGTCCTTCAAACAAGTACCCATAGAGCGCAAGAGTCTGCAAGCAAAGCGCCCCGCACGCACGTGCCCCAGTCGCCAGAGCGCATAGCCGCCACCTGCGCCCACGAGCACGACTAAGCCCCATCGCAGCGCGACGACACCCCGCCCAAGAGGCTTGGTATCGCCCGAGGGACTTTTATCAAGACAGCCTCCCACGTGAGGATCTTTTTCAAAAAGCTTGCCAAACTCACGTGTCAGTCGATTACTATGATCCAACACATCAATGCGAGATGAGGCAACACGCAGGATTAGCTGTTTTTTCCTTTGAGAGAGAGACGGGCGCATGTGACATCATATTGCCATTCCTCACGAGTAGCGGGAGCAAAGGGCTTGCTCTTCATCAAGAGTGAGGTAATCATAAATATCAAACCTAAAAGGAAATGAAAGAAAAAACAAGTAGCGACAGCAATAAGCAAGCTCCACCACTGGGTCATCAAAACGACTACTGTCACCCACAGCGCCAAGTAGGACAAGACGAGAAAGAGAAGCCCTACTACAATGAAGACAAAGCGCAGCAATTGATGCTTGACATACTCTTGGCATTCAAGGAGAAAAAGCTCCAAGAGCGATGAGTAGTGCTCCTTGATTTGCGCAAGCAGTGGCTGTAGAGAAAAAGATTCTCTTACTTCTGATACGACACGCTGCGCTATTTTCGCCTTAAGCCAAGATGCAATCATGGAGATAGGGGGTGATGTAGCAGAGCCGCTGATTTCTCCAGGCGACCCTGCACACAAAATGTTGTCTCTCTTCTTAGCGTCGAATGCCAAAAAGAAGACCTAAAAGAAAGCCAAATCCAAGGGCAATGAAGACGCTGCTCGTAGGATTCTCCTTCACGTAGTCTTCACCTATCTTGTGAGCATCACGCGCCTTGGTGCATGTTGTCCCCCACTGGTCGTGAAGCTGAGCGCGAGCACCTTGCGTATAGTGACGCACATGCTGCACCTGAGCCGAAGTCATGCGACGAATCTTATCATACTTTTCAGCTGCAAATCGACGAGCCTCACTCAGTCGATGATTGTTGGAAGAAAAGGAGAGGTCGACATCTGGTGTTGCTGGTGTTGGGTTATCTGGGGTTTCTTCAGTTTCCATAAACTGTGTTATTCATACTGGATAAGGTGATCCCGTTTCTCTAGGATAGTTAGTCATAGTATCCTTACGACGGCAGCTCATTATATACACAAAGGCTGCATTTTGGCAAGCCTCTTCAATAAAAAGAGAGCAAGCTAATGTGTCATCTCACAGCTCGGCATTGGGGTAAAAAAAGCTATCTCCTTGGTAATTACACACTTGCACCATATTATCATCCAAAGAAAGAATCATCTGGGGATTGAGGGGTACCTTCCCCCCTCCACCGGGAGCATCGAGGACATACTGAGGCAGGGCGTAGCCTGACGTATGTCCTTGAAGCTCACGCATCAGCTCCAACCCCTTCGAGATAGAGGTGCGAAAATGACGCGAGCCTCGCACCAGATCACACTGATAGAGATAGTAGGGGCGCACACGCGCTCGCAGCAGAGCATGATAGAGATCACGCTGCGCCTTGAGAGTATCATTCACCCCTCGCAGCAAGACTGTCTGACTCCCCAGAGGTATGCCATGATCGGCCAAGCGTACGAGCGCGGTGACGGCATCCTCATTGAGCTCTTGGGCATGATTGCAATGCACCGACATGTAGAGAGGAGCATAGCGGCGCAAGCTCTCGCAGAGCTGCTCGGTAATGCGCTGTGGTAGCATGATAGGGATACGTGTCCCTATGCGCAAAATCTCTATATGTGGAATGGCTCGCAATGCCTCAAGGATGCGCGTGATCCTCTCATCGGTGAGCAAGAGCGGGTCTCCTCCCGAGAGCAGCACATCGCGCACCTCCGTATGCTCGCGCAAGTAGGAGCATATCCTCTCAAGCCCATGACGCGTGAGCGCGGCATTCATCGCCTGTGACCCCGACACGAGCCGCGAGCGTGTGCAGTAGCGGCAGTAGCCCGCACAACGATCAATGCAGAGGATGAGCACACGATCAGGGTAGCGATGCAGCAGACCAGGTAGGACCATATGCCGGTCTTCATGCAGAGGGTCAATACTCTCCTCCGCAGAGTGCTCCCACTCGGCAGCACGGGGAATGAGCTGCAAGCGCAGGGGATCAAGGGGATCTTTGAGATCTATGAGGCTCATCCAGTGCGGAGTCACACGAAAGGAGAGATGGTGCCCACCCTGACTCATCGCCGCGTGCTCGGGCTCGTCGAAATCCATAATCCCCTCTAGTTGTTTCATTTGCGTAAAACTATGGCGCAGCTGCCATCTATAATCGGACCATTGTGCAGCAGTAGCTCCTGCTCGAAGAAGAGGGTGGATGGACTCAAAATCACGCTTCATGACATAAATTTCTCAGCGAGTCTAGGCTAATAACACTTTTTTGTCAAATGCGAATTCCATTCATTATGATAACGTTTGAAAACCCCCTTAAACTGATAGGGTATAGAGAAAACATTAAAGTTAATAATTAATTTACACAATCAATAACTAAACGTCAAGAAGAAAGGTGTAATACAGGTAAAATTATTACCTTTATCAATAATTTAATGAAATACTGTCGTTTTTGCTTACAATGAAACAAATTATTTGATAGAATAACGTAGCTATGAAACATCTAAAGAACATCACGCGCTTTACGTACGAGTTCACCTCATTTCAGGGGTGGCGCGTAACGATCTGCCGCAAAAACGTTCACTTCACACGCTATTTTTCAGATAAGCAATACGGAAGTGAAGAACTCGCGCTCAACGCAGCCATATCAGTACGAGATGCGATCATTGATGCACTGAAAAAAAACCCGCTCAATCCTGAAATCGTTTTCAAGAACTACAGCAAGGAAAGTCCATCAAAGAGCTATCCCGTCGGCGTGCGTCCACGCAAAAAAGGGCATGCAAGCGCCTGAGCAACGAAGACTATAATCTAGCATTATTATCATCATTACAAAGCCCTTGAGAGTTGGACTCAAGGGCTTTTTTTTGCAATCGAACAAGGGGGTTTAGGACTGAATTAAATGTTAGATTTAGAAGAATTCGCCTTGCAATACGCATGATTTTTGCTACACTGAAACCACAAACACTAACCCCCTCCCATGATAGAAAATAAGTTCATCTCGCTAGAGGTCACGGTATCAGCACGCCGACTCTGCTCTGCACTCGTCTATGATAAGATCAACGGTCGTCGCTACGACCTAGGTACAGACATCTTTCACCTCCTCGTGCTTGATGAGCAGACGGATGAGGCCTGCTCCAAGAAGGAGTTCATGGATAGCACCCACTCACTGACAGCTCGCGACTTCTCAGGGGCATCTCTGAGCATGAGTACAATCGAGGCTCGCCCACAGGCTCGTCGCTTGGCTGAGCGTCAGGCGGGCAAGAGGGTGAATGTGCGACTCTCCACCCCCACAGATGGCAACTCCATCATCTGGTGGGTCGAGCTGCGGGATGATAGCCCTTATATGCGTGTGGGGCTCGACATACGCCCCGAGCAGTTTGCCATGCCGGTGCGTGAGGTCTGTCTCTTAGATCTGAAGGCTGCTGAGGCTCGCATTGAGGGATCGGTCAAGGGGGCTCCAGTCGTCGCCGCAGGTCAGCGACTCTTTGCTGCCATGGAGCATCCCTCCAGCCACGCAGAGGTCACGCCCGATGGACTACGCTGTCTGCTCACACGCGCGACAGATCTGCCGCGCAATACGACAACGAGCTTTAGCGCGGTGCTGGGCTTTGCCGAGCCCAGCCAGCTGCGCCGCCGCTTCCAGATTGACTATCTGAACGCCGAGCGCGCACGCCCCTACTCTACTTGCCTCAACTACAACTCTTGGTACGACATAGGCTACTTCACCCGATTCAACGAGCAGGACGCGCTGGATGTCGTGCGTCTCATCGGTGAAGAGCTCGTGGAGAAGCGCGGTGTGGTCATGGACAATTTTGTCATGGATGACGGCTGGGACGACATCGAGACTCTCTGGGAATTCCACGCGGGTATGCCCCACGAATTCTCCAAGATCGACGCTCTCGCCCGCAGCTACAAATCCACACTGGCGTCTGGATCTCGCCATGGGGCGGCTACGGTGAGCCCAAGCTCCAGCGCATCGAGGCCGCTGCGGGTCGCTTTGAGACCAATGAGCGTGGCTTTGCCCTCACGGGAGAGACCTACTACAAGCACTTCCGCGATATCTGCCTGAGAATGGTGCGCGAGCAAGGGGTCACCCACTTCAAGCTCGACGGCACATCGGGTGAGGCAGCGCCCGCCCCTGGCTCGACTTTTGGCTCTGACTTGGAGGCTATTAGCTGCCTACTCGAAGAGCTGCGCGAGGAATGCCCCGAGGTCTTTGTGAATCTGAGCACAGGCACGTGGGCCTCCCCCTTCTGGTTCAAGGTCGCCGATGCCATCTGGCGCGGGAACTGGGATCATGCCTTCTGCGGTGAGGGCAGCTCGCGCGAGCAGTGGATCACCTTCCGCGACGCGATGATCTACCAAAAGAACGCCAAGATCTCCCCCCTCTTCCCCATCAACTCTCTCATGACACACGGTCTCATCTACAACAAGGGAGCCGCTGGTCTCACCGAGGCGGACGACCAGGAGCTGTCGAATGAAATCTGGAGCGGATTTGGGCTAGGCACACAAATGCAAGAGCTCTACATCACCCCTAGCATGCTCAATGAGAAGAACTGGGACGACATCGCCGACGCTGCAAAATGGGCACGCTGCAAAGCCCCCATCATGCTAGACTCACACTGGCTGGGTGGAGATCCTGCCGCTCTTGAGGTCTATGGCTGGGGCGCGTGGCAGGCAGGCGAGGGCCTCATCGTGCTGCGCAATCCCTCGGAGAGCGAGCAGAGCTTTAGCTTTGACCCTGCGAGCATCTTTGAGCTCCCCTTAGGAGCTGCCACCCACTACAGCGTGAGCTCGCCCAAGGGAGACAAGATGCCCTTTGACACGCTCGTGGCTGGACGCATAGAGACAATAAGACTTAAACCATTCGAGCTCATTGTCATAGACGCAAGCTCCACCCCGAATACATAGCCTTACAGCCACAAATAAATTCCTAACGAAGTCACTATAGGCTTCCCTCCTCCCCCCCATCAGTGTATAAGGTGGGGGGCATTTTATAATCCCCCTTACATCAATCCTGAAATATTACAAACATATGAGTTCATCCTTTTTGCCCGCGCAGTACGCGCATCCTTATGAAATTGACTCGCAGTATAGCAAGTCCGTTGCCTATCTTTGCATGGAGTTCGCCATTGACAACGTTTTTAAGATCTACTCCGGAGGTCTCGGCTACCTCGCAGGCTCGCACATGCGCTCCGCAGGAGCTCTGCGTCAGAATCTTGTAGGCATTGGTATCCTATGGTCCTACGGCTATTATAATCAAGCACGCGCCGAAGACGGGGACATGGCGGTGCAATTCATCCGCAAGGAATACGCCTTCCTTGAAGACCACAACCTCAAGTTCCTCATCCGCGTCTGCGGTGCCCCTGTCTGGGTCAAGGCCTACTACCTCAACCCCAGCACCTTTGGCACAGCGCCCATGTTCTTCCTGAGCACAGACATCCCCGAAAACGATGAGATGAGCCGCAGCATCACACGCCGCCTCTATGACGCCAACCCCATGACACGCCTCTCCCAGTACGTCGTGCTCGGTCAGGGTGGCGCACGTCTCTTTGAAGAGCTCGGCGTCGAGCCCGAGACCTACCATCTCAATGAGGCACACGGCATTGCTGCCGCCTTCAACATGCTCGCCCGCAACGGTGGCAATATCGAGGAGATCCGCAAGCGTTTTGTCTTCACCACCCACACCCCCGAAGAAGCGGGCAATGAGAAGATGGACATCAACCTGATGGAGAGCTTCTCCTTCTTTGATGGTCTCGATCTGGGTCAAGTCAAGCAAATGATAGGCATCGCCCCCGAGGAAAACACCTTCAACTACACCGTCGCCGCTCTGCGCCTCTCAGGGATTGCCAACGGTGTCTCCGCCCTCCACGGCGAGGTCGCACGCCAGATGTGGCAGAGCTATGACAATATCTGCCCCATTACGCACGTCACCAATGCGCAGAACCTCCCCTACTGGCAAGACCCCGAGCTCGCCGAGGCCTTTGCCGCTCGCGACAAAGCCGCCTTCCGTCGCCGCAAGCTCTCGCTGAAAAAAGAGCTCTTCCGCGTCGTCGGTGAGCAGTCTGGTCAGCTCTTTGACCCCAATGTGCTCACCATCGTCTGGGCTCGTCGCTTTGCCGCCTACAAGCGCCCCTCACTCATCACGCAAAACCCCGTCATGTTTGAGCGCATGCTCCAGCGCACCAACCGTCCCGTCCAGATGATCTGGGCTGGCAAGCCCTACCCCACTGACTTTGCAGCCGTCGATATGTTCAATGAGCTCAATCGTCTCAGCTCCAAGTTCCCCCGCTGTGCCGTCCTCACCGGCTACGAGCTCGCCCTCTCACGCCTGCTCAAGAATGGCTCTGATGTCTGGCTGAATAATCCCATCGTCACCCGCGAGGCCTCTGGTACCTCTGGGATGACCGCCTGCATGACTGGCGCTATCTCCATCTCCACCAACGACGGCTGGGTATGCGAGTTTGCAAAGGATGCGGAGAACTGCTACATCATCCCCGAGGCAAAGGCAGGTCTCTCCCCCGAGGCACGCGACCGCTCCGATCGTGACAACTTCTTCAGCGTCATGGAGAACAAGGTACTCCCTCTCTACTATGACAACAACGACGGCTGGATGGATGTCGTCTTCCAAGGCATGGAAGACATCAGCCCCGCCTTCAACTCCGACCGCATGGCCTCGGAGTACTACACCAAGATGTACACCATCTAAGAGCTCTGCCCTCTAAACACAACTCATAATCGTGTCGAGGGCATACGTCTCTCACGCCACCGTACATGCCATTGATGGGATGTACGGTGGCTTTCATCTACATAGGCTAGAAAGATCCCCGCCCTGAGATGAGTCCCTGCGCTTCTTTATACCATGTGCCCTCCTGCGCGTCATAGGATGGCTCTACATGTGGGCATGCGCCACCTGCTCTTGCCATTCCTTTCACTTTGTTGAGCAAACAGGCGGCCTTGTACCTGAGCTGTGATAGCAGCAGCCCTCTTCTCTCATGCTGCAGGGACTGCCTCATTCAGCGTAGCTTTCTCCACGGACTGTACATGGGCAGGGCATGTGCAACATGCAGGCTACATGTACGTTTTCAGCACTGCAAGTTTATTACTTTGGCAATAGAGCATGACAACTTGCAACCTAAGCTACGCTTCGCGATCTAGCTCAGCTAGCCTTTATCCACTGCATTCAGATACGCAGCATCGCTCGAGGGATGTCTCACACTTGCTTCCTCTCACTCTACTCGCGTAGAATGTGCTTTAGCGTGGCGCGTGAAAGACTCTCGGCCTAAGCGTGCGTACCAAAAAGAGGGGAGACTGTGAAATCTCCCCTCTCTATGGTACGCTATGGATAAAAAATGGTTTACATCGCAGCCTTGAGCTGCTCTACCCACTTGGCGATGCGGTCGTCAGTGAGGTCAGATTCGTTGTCTTCGTCGAGGGCGAGACCGACAAACATACCGTCAACGACGGATTCTGATTCGTCATACTCGTAGCCCGAGGCATCGACCTGATTGCCGATGAGAGTTGCACCTGCCTTTTGAGCAGCAGTGGCTATGGTCATCAGCGAGTTGCAGAATGTATCAGGGTAGCAGGAGGAGTCCCCCGTGCCAAAGACTGCGACTTTCTTGCCTGCAAGAGGGGCTGATTCGAGGTCTTCGATGATGCTTTCCCAGTCATCTTGCAGATCGCCAGCACCCCATGTGGATGAGCCGAGGAGGAGGACGTCATAGTTGTCCATGTCTGCGAGATCGTAGTCGCTGATGGTGGCGACGTTGTCTTCATCGACTCCGAGGGCTGCTGCGAGCTTGGAGGCGACGTCTTCTGTGTTACCAGTGGTCGAACCGAATAAGATGGCAATTTTGCTCATAGGCTTATTCTAAATGAAAGAGGTTGCTTTGTCAATGAATTTTAGTGCCAACTAACTTTACTTTGATCTCAAGCAAGTTATAGGGCAGCGAAATACAAAAAACAAGCAAACCTCAACGCGGAGGCTTGCTTGTTGATTGTGAATGTTGATATTTGTTAGGGCTTAGCTACCCAGATGAGCGAGTCGCTGTCGTACTGGGGCCACTGGAGCGCACCGCCACCAAATCCCGCTTTTTGGAGGAGCTGACTGACCTCGGCGGCGGTGGGGGTTGACATGTCAGTGCGGAAGAGTTGTAAATTACCAACTCCCTTAACACCATCGGTGACGTCCTCGATCAGCAGGGCAAAGCCGAAGGCACCACCGGGGATTTCTGAGATGAAGATCTCGATGGGGTATGTCTGCCCCTCACGTACGGAGAAGACATTACCCGCGGTGAGTCCGCCTACTTGGCTGTTCCAGTTGCCCACACCTGGTACTTGGAGGAACTGGTAGTCCTTCTTGTCGGCGTATTTGCCCGCAGCGACATCGGCGTAGTAGCCTTTCTCGGTACCGAGTCCGCGATTGCTCTGGTTGACGGTGGGGATACTCCAGCCAGCTTCGAGGACCATCTTGCGGTTAAAGCGTACGGCTATCACGTCATCCGCAATGCCGACAAAGCGGAATTTGCCTGTCTTGGGGGCGACGATTTTACCACGGTAGATGACCGCCCAGGCGGAGGGCTTGACCTTGTCTGCGCAGTTGAAGGCGTGGGGCGCGTATTCTGCTTTACAGGTCGGGAGCATGAAGGAGCCGCTGTAGAGCTTCGTATCTGATTGGAAGAATGACTTGAAGGTCTTTCTTTCATTCCATCCACCGTCGAAGAATTCTTTGTAGAGACCGAGAAGTTTTTGTGTGCTCTCAGGTGTGATTCCCGTGCTGGCACCACTCTTGGTGAGCTTGAAGTCATAGAAGGTGCCTTCGAGGGTGGAGCCACCAGCATCACCAGAGCCCATGCCGCCTTCGCCTTCACCGATGCCCGTGCCTATGCCATCACCGCCAAGCCCTGCACCGATGTCCATCTCCATGCCGATACCAAAGTCGGTGGTAGGCACATCAGAGATCGCCATTTGGATATTGGATGATGCTGTGGAGACGATGACGGGGGGAGCGACGCTGGAGGAGGGAGGTGAGCTCTTGGAGCTGAGCTCTTGGACATTGGGCTTTCTGGTCGGTGGCTTGTTGCTTGCGGGAGGCTCGTAGCTCAGCAAGGCGGGCAACTCATTGCCAGCAATGAGCGTGTAGGTAAAAAAGAGACTCGCGCCCCCTGCGACGATAAAGCCGAGGCAGGCGGCTATCGCCGACAGCTTGTTGCGAAGCATCTTGCGGCGCAAGGCCTGTTCCGCTTCTTCGCTCATTTGGATGTGTAGTGCCATGATTGTATGATTTCTTGGGTTGCTAGTACTTTAGCATAAAACGGCACCTCCCGAAAGTAGGAAGTGCCGTTGCGATTGTAAAAACTGTGTTACAAAAACTCCTAGGGGACACTAGTCCAGATGGGAGCGTCCGCGTTGAATTGGGGCCACTCCATACCTTTCTTGAGTGCATTGTGCTTTTGGAGCTCGGCGGTGAGCTCTCCCTTATTGGGCTCAGAGAAATTGGTGCGGAAAATGTCAAAGACCTTCTTGCCATTCACGACTTTACCGTCCTTGATGTCGTCGATCAGAAGCGCAAAGCCGAATGCACCACCTGGGATTTCAGAGAGGAAGATTTCGATGTCATAAACCTGTCCTTCCTTGACCTCGAAGGTAAGACCTGCCGTCATGCCGCCTAATTCACGCTCTGCATTCCATGTGGCAGCCCCTGGGACTTTGATGAACTCATAGCCCTTCTTTTTGGGGTACTTGCCTGCTGCTATATCTTTGCGGTACTGGGGTCTGGTGCCAGGTCCTATACCGTCGGTGGGGACGTTGTAGCCGGCCTCGAGTACCATCTTGCGATTGAAGCGTACAGCGATGACGTCATCGCCCGCGCCGACGAAGCGGAAGCTGCCTGTCTTGGGAGCGCGTACTCGACCGCGGTAGATGACCGCCCAGCCCGAGGGCTGGACCTTATCGGCGCATTGGAAGGCGATAGGGGCGTATTTGGGATCGCAGACAGGGATAAAGAAGTTCGCCGCGTAGAGCTTGGTGGGAGACTTGTAGTACTTGGAGAGCTCTCTGTCATTCCAGCCCTTCTCGAAGAATTCTTTGAA
>CAYJJA010000032.1:16061-22482 GCA_964370355.1 uncultured Akkermansia sp.
TTGATACCAGTGGAGGCACCGCTCCTCGTGAGCTTCAAGTCGTAGAGCGTGCCTTCGAGAGTCGAGCCACCAGCGTCACCCGAGCCCATGCCGCCACCTTCATCACCGACACCATCACCGATACCGCTGCCACCGAGACCCGCGCCTACTTCCATCTCCATGCCTATACCAAAGTCGGGGGTGGGCATATCCGAGATCGCCATGACCATACTGGATGCAGCGGTAGAGACGATCACGGGAGGGCGACGCTAGAGGAGGGGGGCGAGCTCTTGGCGCTGAGCTCTTGCACCTTGGGCTTTTTGGTCGGGGGCTTGTCACTTGGGGGGGGCTCGTAGCTCAGAAAGGCTGGCAGCTCATTGCCCGCAATGAGGGTGTAGGTAAAATAGAGACTCGCGCCCCCTGCGATGATGAAGCCGAGGCAGGCGGCGATTGCCGATAGTTTGTTGCGAAGCATCTTGCGACGCAGAGCCTGCTCTGCTTCTTCGCTCATTTGAATGTGTAGTGCCATGATCGTATAATTTCTTGGTTGCTCTGATCGTAGCAGAAAAGAGTTGATTTTTGAAGCGATAAATACCCTTCACATTGTAAAATTAGTGTTACAGCAAAGGCAGTTCAAAGAGGGCGGGTGCTGGATGCTTCAAAGGATCTGCTTTTGGGCTTCTTTGTGAAAATGCTTGCAAAATGCAGGTAATGGGCGTAGAATCGCGCGCATGAATACTGAGACAGACGCGACTGTGAGCTCAAAGCGTGATTTCATCCGCGATATGATAGCTCAAGATCTCGCTGAGGGCTACTGTGAGGTGCCCATCATGCGATTCCCACCAGAGCCCAATGGCTATCTGCACATAGGACATGCGAAGGCGGTCTGTCTCAACTTCGGCCTCGCGCAAGAGTACGCGTCACTCGGTGCGCGCTGCCACCTGCGCTTTGATGATACCAATCCTTGCAAGGAGGACATTGAGTTCGTCCGCTCCATTCAGGAGGATATCAAGTGGCTGGGCTTTGACTGGGGCGATCACCTCTACTTTGCCTCGGATATTTTCCAGTTTTACTATGACTGCGCGATGCACTTGATCGAGAAGGGGCTCGCCTATGTCGATCTACAGGATCGTGAGACAATACGCGCTCAGCGAGGCAATCTGACGACTGCTGGTACTCTCTCCCCTTATCGCGACACGAGCGTTGAGGAGAATAAGCGTCTCTTCACCGACATGAAGGAGGGCAAGTTCGCCGAAGGTGCCGCCGTGCTGCGTGCCAAGATAGACATGGCAAGCAGCAATATGAATATGCGCGATCCTGTGATCTACCGCATCTCCTACGAGTCTCATCACAACACAGGCACACAGTGGTGCATCTACCCCATGTATGACTTTGCCCACCCGCTGGAGGATGCCTATGAGCATATCACGCACTCACTCTGCACGCTAGAGTTTGAGAATCATCGTCCTCTCTACGACTGGGCTATTGAGAACTGCCCCGTGCCCGCGACTCCCAAGCAGCGCGAGTTCTCGCGTCTCAACATCACCTACACAGTCATGAGCAAGCGCAAGCTGCGCGAGCTCGTCGAGGAGGGCTATGTCAGCGGCTGGGATGATCCACGCATGCCCACACTCTGCGGGATGCGCCGCCGTGGCTACCCTGCGCCAGCCATCGTCTCCTTCTGCGAGGGGGTAGGTATCACCAAGTTTAATGGCAATACGGATGTCGCCCGCCTTGAGAATGCGGTACGCGCCGAGCTCAATGCCACCGCTCCGCGTCACATGGCAGTACTCGCGCCACTCAAGCTCGTGCTCAGCAATGTGCCCGCTGACTTTGACGAAGAAGTCGAGCTGCTCATCAACCCCGAGCAGCCCGAGCTGGGCAAGCGCAGCGTGCGCCTCACGCGTGAGGTCTACATCGAGCAAGATGACTTCATGATCGAGGCACCCAAGAAATACAAGCGCCTCAGTCCAGGAGCCTGCGTGCGCCTACGTGGTGCCTACTGCATCATTGCTCGCGAATACGATACCGATGCTGAGGGGCAGGTCACAGAGCTGCGTGCCGAGCTCATCGCCGATACCCTAGGCGCACCACCTCCCGAGGGCATCAAGTGCAAGGGTGCTATCCACTGGGTCTCTGCGACGCATGGGGTCGCCGCCGAAGTACGCCTCTACGACAGGCTCTTTGCGGATGAAGCCCCCGATGCGAACCCTGCGGGCTTCCATGCCTCGCTCAACCAAGACTCACTGAGTGTCATTACGCAGGCCTTTATCGAGCCAGCGCTCGCAGAGGTCGCACCTGAGTATCTCTGCCAGTTTGAGCGCCTCGGCTACTTTGTCGCTGATCGCCGTGACCACAGCAGCGAGCGTCCTACTTTTAACCGCTCAGTGGGTCTCCGTGACTCTTGGGCAAAGAAGAAGAAAGCATGAGCAAAACCATAGAATTCAACAGCGAGGGCGGGAGCTTCGATATGAGCCGCTTTATCACACAGTGCGATGCAGCCGTCAGCGGCGAGAGCCTCGATGAGCAGCCAGCAGCCACAGACTGCACCCCCGATGGAGACAATCCCCTGCCAGCGAACTGTGCTGGAGAGAGCGCAAAGATCGCTGTTCCCGTCGCTGACGGGGTTGATCCCATCATCTACTCTCCCTTTAACGAAGTACTAGAAGAGCTCAAGGCGGGCAAGATGATCCTCGTCACCGATGATCCCGCTCGTGAGAATGAGGCTGATCTCGTCTGCGCCGGTGAGTTTGCCACACCTGAGAATATCAACTTCATGGCGATTCATGCACGCGGTCTTATCTGCGTGCCCATGTCTGACGAGCGCGTCGCCCAGCTCTCCATCCCCATGCAGACGGCGCACAACACAGAAAAGCACCACACCGCCTTCACCGTCAGCGTCGATGCCAAGGAGGGTATCACGACGGGCATCAGTGCCTTTGAGCGCTCCATCACGACGCTCAAGCTCGCCGACCCGCTCGCCACGCAGGACGACTTTGTGCAGCCTGGCCATAGCTTCCCCCTACGTGCACTGGCGGGTGGGGTGCTACGCCGCGCAGGGCATACCGAGGCCACAGTAGATCTGATGAAGATCTGTGGACTCCAGCCCGTGGGTGTCTGCTGCGAGATCATGAAGGATGACGGCACAATGGCGCGTCTCGGCGATCTGGGCAGCTTCCAAGCCAAGCATCAGCTCAAGGCCTGCTCGATTGATCAGATCATCGACTACCGCATCATGACCGAGCAGATGGAGACAGGCACGCCGCTTGTCGTGCGAGAGGCGCGTATCACGCTGCCTACGCGCTACGGAGATTTTACGTGTTATTCCTTCCATTCATCTGTCGATGGCGAGACGCATCTCGCCCTTGTGCGCGGCGAGCTCGACACGACACAACCCGTCCTCTGCCGCGTGCATAGCGAATGCCTCACGGGAGATGTCTTTGGCAGTCGCCGCTGTGACTGTGGCACCCAGCTAGACATGGCAATGAAGCGCGTCGTCGAAGAGGGAGGAGTCGTGCTCTACCTCCGTCAAGAGGGACGAGGCATAGGGCTAGGCGCAAAGCTACGTGCCTACAAACTCCAAGAAGAAGGCCTCGACACCGTTGACGCAAACCTCCACTTGGGCTACGCTGCCGACCTGCGAGACTACCGCGCAGCAGCACAGATGCTCCAAGACATAGGCGTCACCCAGGTGCGCCTCATGACCAACAATCCCACCAAGGTCGAAGGGCTAGAAAGCAACGGTGTGCAGGTCGCCGAGCAGATCACAATAGCCTCCTGCCCCCACGAGAGCAACATCCATTATCTCAATACGAAACGCGATCGTATGGGGCATACATTCTAATAACACAGAGCAGCGTAAAATTACTAATACATAATAGTTACTTAAGTAAAACATGCCCATTATGTCTCAACAAAACATTGCCCCCCTTACCCCAATCCTATAACATCACCGCACATCATTCGTTCTAATCATCCATGTCACAATCCCCACAAGAGCCGCCCCCCCCGAATCAACAGCCAAACAAGTCTCCCAACTGGGGGCTCGTCATCCTGCTGAGTATCATCGGCAGCATCCTCTTTATCGCCTTTGGCTTTGGTGATGGTCTCGGTGGCGCTAGCGAGCGACTCAAGCTCGACCAGTTCACCGATCTCTATCGCGAAGGAGCCATCGTCCAGAATAGTCAGAAACGCTTCCCCATCACTGTCACCACCGACAGCTCGGGGAAGGAAGGAGTCATCACCGCCTACCGCTACAAAGAAGTCCCCAAGGCAGAGTACGTCAAATTCTACCTCCCCTACACGCCCAATGACAGAATCAATGAGCAGTTCAACCGCTACGGTGTCACAGAAAGCTTAAACCGAGTACCTTCACGCAACGAGCAGGGAGAGCTTTTGACAGAAATAGGGCAGCGCCTGAGCTCCGATGAGTTCTTCGCCTTGGGCGAAGAGGGCCGCCTGCTCAACAAAGGCAACAACACCCCCACCATCTACGTCGTCGAGGGCAAGCATACACTCGTAGGCTCCTACCGCAAGATCCCTACAGAGAAGGTGGATCGCAACAATGTCAGCCAAGTCGAGATTGTCTTTTCCAATGAATTTGAAGGCGAGAAGGTGAAGCGCCTCTTGGGCTCGCGTGCTGTCTACAAAGTAGATAGCAACATGTGGTTCTCCCTCTTCATCAATCTGCTGCCCATCGCCATCATCCTGCTGCTCTTCTTCTTCATCTTCCGCGCGCAGAGTGGAGGTCCGAATGCGGCGATGAAGTTTGCCAAGAGCCGCGCCCGTCTGCTCGATCCCAAGAAAAACCGCGTCACCTTCAAGGATGTCGCTGGTGTAACCGAGGCCAAGGACGAGGTCTGGGAAATTGTCGAGTTCCTGCGCAATCCTAAGAAATTCCACGACATCGGTGGCATCATTCCCAAGGGCATTCTCATGGTAGGCTCGCCCGGTACAGGTAAGACCCTGCTGGCGCGTGCCATCGCGGGTGAGGCCGATGTGCCCTTCTTCACCATCTCAGGCTCGGACTTCGTCGAGATGTTCGTCGGCGTCGGCGCTAGCCGTGTGCGCGATATGTTTGCAGAGGCGAAGCGTCACTCCCCCTGCCTTATCTTCATTGATGAAATCGACGCTGTCGGTCGCCATCGCGGTCACGGTGTAGGCGGTGGTCATGATGAGCGCGAGCAGACGCTCAATGCCATGCTCGTCGAGATGGACGGCTTCACCGCCAATGAAAATGTCATCGTCATCGCCGCGACAAACCGCGTCGACGTACTCGATCCCGCACTCCTGCGCCCTGGGCGCTTCGACCGTCAGGTCGTGGTAAATCTCCCTGATGCGGCTGGTCGCGAGCAGATCCTCGCTGTCCACGTGCGCAAGGTGAAGATGGCTCCCAATGTCGATCTCGCGCCCATCGCGCGTGCCACGACGGGCTTCTCAGGAGCTGAGCTCGCCAATCTGGTGAATGAAGCCGCCCTGCTCGCTGCACGCCTCGACAAGAAGCAGGTCGAGCAAAGTGACCTCGAAGAAGCACGCGAAAAGGTGCGCTGGGGTCGTGAGCGTCGCTCCATGGAGCTCACCGACAAGGAGAAGTACATGACCGCCATCCATGAGGCAGGCCATGCCATCTGCCTGCTCAAAACGCCTCTGAACAAGACGCTGCCTCTGCACAAGGTCACCATCATCCCCCGTGGTCCCGCACTCGGTGTCACCATGATGCTGCCTGAGGACGACAAGCACAGCGAGCACAAGAGCGAGCTACTCGACTACATCGTCGTCGCCATGGGCGGACGCGTGGCAGAGGAGGTCATCTTTGGCGACATCTCGGGTGGCGCACGTGGCGACATCAAGAGTGCTACAGACATTGCACGCAGGATGGTCTGTGTCTACGGGATGAGTGAAAAGCTAGGTCCCGTCGAATACGGCTCGAATCAAGGTGAGGTCTTCCTTGCGCGCGAGATTGCGCATTCATCGCGCAACTACTCGGAGCGCACGGCTCAGCTCATTGACGAGGAGATCCAGCGCATCGTGGAGGAGAATTATGCACGCTCACAGGAGATTCTCAATGAATCTCGTGAAGGTCTCTTGCTCATTGCCGACAAGCTCATGGAGTTCGAGAGCCTCACGGGCGAGCAGGTCAAAGAGCTGCTCGAAACAGGCGTGATGCAGAATCCTCCTCACCGAGATCTGCCTCCCCCCCTTCCCGAGGAGCATCTTCAAGAAGAGCAGGCTTAATGAGCCAAGCTAGCTGAAAGCCGAAAAGCTTCCATGTACCGTGAGATAGAGTCTAGCTCTTCTCACGGTACTTTTTTGCTCCGGGACAGGCTTCTATCTAATCAAGCTAAGGGCATGTACTTCCTTTTGTTGAATGAGAAATGAGATTTTTCAGCACTCCGTCAGAATCGTATCATGATTGCCACACTCGATAAGGAAGCTAGTATTG
>CAYJJA010000033.1:0-22403 GCA_964370355.1 uncultured Akkermansia sp.
TCGCCTTTATCTTTTGCGTCGCAGCATAGAAAAAAACATCGAGAAGAGCCTCCCCGATCTCGGCGATCGCTTTTACATCGTCTCTCTCTCCGCTCGCACGATTGTGTACAAGGGGCTACTCATGGCGCCACAGCTGCCACGATTCTACACGGATCTCGCCGACGAGGACTTCAAGAGTGCGCTGGCCATTGTACACCAACGCTACTCGACTAATACCTTTCCCAGCTGGCCGCTCGCGCACCCCTTCCGCTACATGGCGCATAATGGCGAGGTGAACACACTGAGGGGCAATCTCAATCAGATGAGTGCCGCGGAGAATCAGTTCGCCTCCCCGCTCTTTGGGGATGAGATCAAAAAGCTCCTCCCCGTCGTGCGCGCAGGACAGAGTGACTCGGCGAGCCTCGACAATGCGCTTGAGTTGCTCGTCTCCTCGGGGCGCAGCTTGCCGCACAGCATGATGATGCTCATCCCTCAGGCCTTTGGCGAGGAGTACTTCTTGGGCGAGGATCTGCGCGGATTCTACGATTACCACGCAGGTGTCATGGCTCCGTGGGATGGCCCTGCGGCCGTCTGCTTTAGCAATGGCTTGGGCGCGGGTGCGTGCATAGACCGCAATGGTCTGCGCCCTGCTCGCTATGAGGTGACACGTGATGGACTCTTCATCCTCGCGAGTGAGGCGGGTGTCCTCGACACCGTACCTAGCGAGGTGGTGAAGCGCGGCTGCCTGCGCCCTGGCGACATCGTGTGGGTCGATTTTGAGAAAAAGCGCATCAGCTACAATGCCGAGATCAAGACCCTCATCGCGCGTCGCCGTCCCTACCGCCGCTGGTGTCAGGAGAATCGCATCAAGATCAATGGCTTCTTTGACAGCGTCGCCGCCCCCTCCCCAGCGAAGAAGTCCAAGACGCTCGCCAAGCAGCTGCTCTTTGGCTACAGCGCCGATGAGGTGAAGCAATTCCTCATCACCATGGCCAATACGGGGCATGACCCCATCTCCGCTATGGGCAATGACGCGGCACTCGCCATCCTCTCGGAACGCTCGCAGTTGCTTTTCAACTACTTCAAGCAGCAATTCGCCCAAGTCACCAATCCCCCCATCGACCCCATGCGCGAGCAGATGGTCATGTCGCTGACCACCTTCATCGGCAATCCTGCCAACATTCTCGATGAGACGCCCCAGATGGCGCGCATCATCAAGCTCCAGCGCCCCATCCTCACCGAGGGCGACCTCGCCGCACTCAAGGCGAATAAGGAAAGCGACTTCCGCTGCATTACCCTCTCCACGGGATTCTCTTCTCTCTCGCCACGCGGGATGCAGGAGGCTCTCGCGGAGCTGGCGCGTCAGACTGAGCAAGCTATCGCGCAGGGCTACCGCATCATCATCCTGAGCGATCGCGATCTCAGCGGCAACGAGGCACCCATCCCCAGCCTGCTCTCCATCGCGACGGTGAATAAAAAGCTACGCGAGCTCGGCGTGCGCACCAGCACTGGCGTGATTGCCGAGACGGGCGAGGCGCGACAGATCATGCACATGGCACTCCTGCTCGGCTACGGTGCGACCGCTATTTGTCCTTGGCTGGCCTTCCGCAGCATCGGTTCGCTCTATGCAGACAATAAGCTTGAGGAGCATATTTCACCCACGCAGGCACTGGAGAATTACCTTGAGGCCATCGACTCAGGGCTCTTAAAAATCATGTCCAAGATGGGCATCTCCACGCTGCGCTCGTATCGCGGGGCTCAGATCTTTGAGGCCATAGGCTTGGGGGATGAGCTCATCGCGGAGTTCTTCCCCGGTACCTCATCACGCATAGGCGGCATCAGCCTCGGCGACATCGCGCGAGAGTCCACCCAGCGACTCCAAGCCAGCAAGCAGCTCGCGCTCCAGCCCCTTGACAAGCTCGAAGACGCGGGGCTCTACAAGTGGAGACGCGGCGGGGAAAAGCATCTCTGGAGCAGCAAGGTCATCACGCAATTCCAGCGCTCCTTGCGCAAGGGCGACTACGCCCAATACAAGGTATTCTCCCAACTCGTCAATGAGAATGAGCAGACGCGCTGCACCCTGCGCGGGCTCTTTGAGCTCGCCTACGATGCGCCCATCCCCTTAGAAGAGGTGGAGAGCGAGCAGAGCATTGTCCAGCGCTTTGTCTCCGGAGCGATGAGCTTTGGCGCGATCTCCAAGGAGGCGCACGAGATGATCGCCATTGCGATGAATCGCCTCGGCGCGATGAGCAACTCGGGCGAGGGCGGCGAAGACCCCTCCCGCTACAGCGTGCAGGAGAATGGAGATGACCTCTGCTCCGCGGTCAAGCAGATCGCCTCGGGACGCTTTGGCGTCACCGCAGAATACCTCGCTCAGGCTCGCGAGCTCCAGATTAAGGTTGCCCAAGGGGCCAAGCCCGGTGAGGGCGGACAGCTCCCCGGTGGCAAGGTCGATGACGACATCGCCCGCGTGCGCCACTCCACACCCGGTGTGACCCTCATCTCGCCTCCTCCCCATCACGATATTTATTCTATTGAAGACCTAGCCCAGCTCATCTTTGACCTACGCAATGCCAATCCCGATGCACGCGTCAGCGTCAAGCTCGTCTCCGAAGTAGGCGTGGGCACGGTGGCCGCAGGTGTGGCCAAGGGGGGAGCCGACATGGTGCTCATCTCGGGACATGATGGCGGCACAGGAGCATCCCCGCTCACCTCCATCGCCTACGCGGGCATGCCTTGGGAGCTCGGAGTCGCCGAGACGCATCAGACTCTCGTCAAAAACAAACTGCGTCGCAAGATACGCATCCAGACCGACGGTCTCATGACCACGGGGCGCGATGTCGTCATCGCCACCCTGCTCGGGGCAGAGGAATACGGCTTTGCCACCTCCATTCTCATCGCAGTCGGCTGCGTGATGGCGCGTGTGTGCAACAAGAATACCTGCCCCGTCGGCATCGCCACTCAGGATCTCAGTCTCCGCCAGCGCATGAAGGGAGCTCCCGAGCACATCGAGAACTTCCTGCGCTTTGTCGCCCGCGAGACGCGCGAGTACCTCGCCGCCCTCGGCCTGCGCAAGCTCGATGATGCCGTGGGACGCACCGACCTGCTCCGTGTCGATAAAGCACTCGATTATTGGAAGACGAAGGATCTCGACTTCTCACGCATCCTGCTGCCTGAGCCTCTTAATATCTATGCGACCGAGCCGCCCATGCAGCCCAGCACGGACATCTTTGATGAGCGCTTCCTGCAAGAGGCTCTGACCAACATCGAGGCGGGCACGCCTTACCGTCACAGTCTCCCTATCGCCAATACAGACCGCTCGGTGGGGACGCGCCTCTCTTATTATATAGCGAAGATCTACGGCAACGAAGGACTCGCTGAGGGCAGCGTGGAGCTGCTGTTCAAGGGCACGGCGGGACAGAGCTTTGGAGCCTTCCTCGCCAAGGGGGTCACGCTCCAGCTCCAAGGTCAGGCCAATGACTACGTGGGCAAGGGGCTCTCGGGGGGGACGATCATGCTCACCCCCTTTGGAGACTCACCCTACGAAGCGAGCGAGAATGTCATCGCGGGTAACGTGCTACTCTATGGTGCGACCAGCGGCAAGCTCTTTGTCAATGGGCAGGTGGGCGAGCGATTTGCCGTGCGCAATTCGGGGGCGACTGCCGTCATCGAGGGCGCGGGGGATCACTGCTGTGAGTATATGACAGGTGGCTGCGTCGTGGTGCTCGGTGAGACAGGGCACAACTTTGGCGCGGGCATGAGCGGTGGTATCGCCTATGTATGGGATGAGAATCACCTCTTTGACCGCTACTGCAATCTCGAAATGATCGACCTTGACCCTGTGGTAGAGCCGCAAGACATTGCGCAGCTCCGCGGTCTCATCGAGGAGCATGCTGAGCGCACGGGATCGCTGCGGGCTAGGGAGATCTTGGCGGATTTTGAGCAGCAGCTGCCGCACTTTGTCAAGGTCTTCCCCATGGAGTACCGTCGAGTACTGGGGATGATGACTCAGGCTGATGCTGAGATAGAGCGTCGAGAGACACAGAATTAAGACGGCTTCTCTGATGACTTAGGCATGCAATGGGCGAGTACTGATACTCAGGGTCGTACTATCAGAGCTTCCTTTTGTTGGGTGAGAAATCTTATTTTTCATTCAACAAAAGGAAGTACATGCTCTAGCTAATCAAGTATGCAATAACACCTGCCAGAGATCTCCTTGTCGCCGTAGCGAGCTCTCCGAGTGGCACACCGATCCGCATTCGACCGTCGATGCGGAGCTGATCTATTGTGTCATATTTTTCAATTGCTCTTGCTTTTCAATAGATGATGTTTTATCTTGTATTATAAGAGAGCTTAATGCTTTTACTCAACCAAACAAGCTATTTGATATGAAAAATTCTACCATCTATTTCATTGCATCCATGCTGACATCATGTATAACAGCTGGAGCAGATACCGGAAAGCCGGATGATAAAACGGCTATCTACAACATCGTGATTCTCGATCAGAGCGGGTCTATGGATAGCATCAAAAGAGAGGCGATGAGTGGCTACAATGAGACAGTCCAAACGATCAAGGCTGCTCATAAAAAGCATGCGACAAGTCAGCAGCACTACGTAACGCTCGTCTTGTTCAATAGCTCAGAGACTAGGGTTGTGTATAATAATCTCTCTAGCTCTGATGCCAAGGAGCTCACGGCGCAGAGCTATCAACCCAACGCGGGAACTCCTCTCTACGACGCGATGGGGACTACCTTGAGCAAAATACGCTATTCTCTCAATGAGAAACAAAAACACAAGGTGCTCGTGACCATCATCACCGATGGAGAAGAGAATGCGTCCAAGGAGTATAGCGGAGCCGCTATCAAAAAACTCGTCGATGAGCTCAAGGGGCGCGGCTGGGTCTTTACCTATATTGGTGCAAACCAAGATGTGGAGAGAGTGGCCGCCACTCTGTCTGTGGATAGGGGCAATGTCATCCCATTTCAGCCTAGCGCTGCGGGGACAAAGGCTATGTTTAAGAGGAAGAATGCGAGTCGCAGCAAGTGGTTTGACCGCGTCGCCGAGGGCGAGAGTGCGCAGGAGTTGCAGCAAGATTTCTTTGAAGAAGACGACTCGAAAAAGGAATAATAACTTGACACGGTCACTCATTTCTAATATCTCTGTAACTGCCTTTTACAAAATATGAATATTCTACGTCAATGTCTCTTCTATCTCTTGGGGTTCGCATCAATCTTTTATCTGATCTTAAGTGACAGCATCCAGGCTAGCGAAAATGCTATACTCGAATTTTTACCTGCCTCTCCCGACTTGGACAATATAAGGGAGAATGTCTCTGAGCTGCAACATTATAATTCTGTTCTTCTTGAGAATGGCGAGAGCTTTTTTGTTTTAAAACGCCAATACTTGCCTGCCGATGCAGTCATCACGGAAAAATCATTTGAGCAAATTCACATTGATGAAAAGGGGGAGTTTTATCGTGTTACCTACCCGAGCGACACTCCTTTGCAAGATCGCAAGGTAGGCGTGCTGCTGGATCTAAAGGAACAATTTGTCGGGCACTATCGCAATCTGTATCGCTTCGTTGAATCTTCGAAAGTCGCAGATGGTTTTGTCATCGTCATCAATGGGCGCGCCATATTCTTCGTTTATTTTGATACACCTCCTTCGGGAGGTAAAAAATCGGTTTTAGGTGTAGCGAAGAAGTATATCCCTCACTTTAAGAGTCTGGTAGATCAATTAGCTCTCAAAAACAAATAGCGCAATATGACTTGTCGTGCTAATTTCTCTAGCTTTGCGCGTAGAGAGTTGATAAGCTAGGCTGACTATGGCATCACACCAGCAGCACAAGGATGATCAGGCCGAGCTCATGCATGAATGCAAGAAGCTCGGTCGTCGTCGCTACTCACTTGTTACCTTCCCCGATGGCTCACGGCGTATTGCACATGTGGGTACACGAGCACGTGAGCAGAGGGAGCAGGTGATGGCGGACTTTCTCGGGGTGCCTCTCGACCGCTCTGAGCGTCTCTCGATGCGTAGCATGTCCTCTATCCTGAGCGAGATTAGTGAGCGATTGCAGATTCGCGAAGAATCGCTCGCACCCGAGCTGCTCGCCGAGGCTTGGCGCGATGCCATGGGGGATTTTTTTGCGACTCAGGCCGAGCTTTTTTCGCTCTGCGATGGTATAGCCACGATTCGTACGCTGCATCCCAATGTGCGCTTTGAGCTCAATAGGAGTCGTGCGCAGGTGCTCGCCAAGCTCAATGCCAAGCTAGGGGCGGGCAGCGTGAGCAAGCTGCGCGTCATTAACGGCTAACCACCTTGCCAGAAAGGGCGTCATCTAGGCTTTTTTTAACGACGCCATCTAGGATTGTGCGGTGGATGTGGGCGTCTTTTCTTGCGACGAATATTCTCCATGCGCTTGCGTAGGTTGCGCAGTCGCTTGGCATCGTGACTGTTCATGAGGGATTGCCATTCTTTGGCCTGTGCTTGGATATCCTGATCCTCAGGGCGATCGCTGAGCAGGTAGAGGAGGCGTTCGCGTGTCTCTGGTGCTATGTCGGAGCGGCTGAGGAGCAGCTCCAAGACGCCCAAGGTGCGCTCATGGGCGAGCTCCGCGGCAAAGTCGTCGCCATTGCGCTCTATTTCGTTGACGTAGAGAAGGCGAGCCGTGAGGTATTGCAGGATACTGAGGGTGTCGTTTGGCGAGGCCGCGAGGATCTCTTGCGCATAGAGGGCCGCTTTTTCTAGGGAGAAGGGGTTTTTATCTGTGTTTTTTTGAGGATTTCTCTTGTTATTTCCTCTGAGGTTGACACCACGGTAGCGCGTCGCATAGCGTGTGTAGGAGCGTTTGGCGGTCAGGTAGTCGGGATTGCTCTCAAGGAGCTTGTCGAGCAGCTCATGTGTTGTTTCTCCGTGGGGAGTAAAGAGTTTATTGTAGCGAGGGTGATCGCGAAGCTCGTGAATGAGGTTGGCATGGATGAGCTGGAGCTGTGCATTGTCGGGCTGCTCCTTTCTCATCTCCGCGAGGTAGTTGGCGTAGTCTGTGAGGAGTGAGTCGAGCTCAATTGTGTTCTTGCGAAATTCTGCATTCTTGTTGCGCAGCATCGCTCTATTGAGGCGCAAGGCGAGCTGAAGGGAGTAAAAGAGCTCGATGCGTGTGGCAAAGCTGAGATTCTCGCGCGGGAGGCTGAGATTCTTTTTGAGCTCAAGGATGGCAAGGCGTCGCTTTTGGGGTTTGCGCTGCAAGAAGTAGGCAAAACTCAGTCTGTTGCGTAGGCGAATGAGCTCGGTCTGATCGTTTTGATAGTACTGCATGGCTAGGATGAGTTGACGCTCGGCGTCCTCGTAGTCACCTGAGCGTATCGCTATCATCGCGATGGCGTGCGCGGCCTCGCCCATGTGGCTGTCGTTGACAGCTCCTTGGTTCAGCAGCTCAGCATAGTAGGGGAGAAGTGCCTGCATGAGCCGTACATCCGCCTTGCTTGGGAGGTGGATTTCATCGTTTTCAACAGCATCTTGCTCACTGACAGAGAGGCTATTGATGATGCGAGAGATGGCATTGCTTGCGATGGTCGCATTGCGCTGAGCACGCTCACTCTGCTCCTCGGCTTGCTTCCATGCGGTGAGGATGCGCGCGTAGGCGATGACGCCGGTGAAGAAGAGGGCGATGACGAGTAGTAGCGAGAGGTGTAGCCAGATGGCAATGGCGGTTTTGCGCTTCATCCAGAGCTTGTAGCGACGCAGAAGACCGATGCGCTTGGCGTGGATGGGCTCACCATTCTGGTAGCGCATGAGATCTTCCAGCATCTCTTGCATACTGGGGTAGCGGTCTTTGGGGTCAAAGCTGATGGCCTTGTTGATGATAGCGCCAAGATCACCACGCTTTTGGAGGGGCGCTAGCGGGGTCTCACAGATGCGGCGGATGAGACTCCCTGGCTCGCTTTCTTGGAAGGCGGGCTTGTTCTCCAGTAGCTCGTAGAGGGTGAGACCTAGGGCGTATTGGTCGGTGGCGTAGCTGCTCTTGCCATGCAGCAGTCGCTCGGGTGCCATGTAGCGCAGCGTGCCGTCGTTGCTCTGTGTGACGAGGGGGGCGACTTCTCCCTCATTGAGCACGGTGGCGATGCCAAAGTCGGTGACATGCAGGGTGCCCTCGTTGTCGAGCATGAGGTTGCCCGGCTTGATGTCGCGGTGGAGGATGCCATGCTGGTGGGCAAAGCAGAGAGCCTTGGCGGCCTGAATGCCTACCTGAGTCAGTGCCTGCTCGTAGCTCAGCGGAGGGAAGGTCTGGCGTATGCCCTGCGGGGAGAGCACTTTGCCGCGCACCAGTCCCATGACGTAGTAGCGGTAGCCCTGCTCATGACCCGCACCATAGACCTCAACGATGTTGGTATGGCGTAGCTGGGCGATGAGGCGAGCCTCGTTTTCAAAGGCGGCGCAGTGTTCCTCATCGTCATTCCACGAGGGGGCGAGGATCTTGATGGCGACCTCGCGCTGGAGGGATTCTTGGCGGGCGCGGTAGACGGTGCCCATGCCGCCGCGTCCTATTTTCTCAATGAGGGTGTAGCCGCCTAGCTCTTTGGGAAAATGGGAGGGCTGGATGTTGGCATGCGTGGTGTGCGCGTTGCTTCGTCCGAGCTTTTCTACAGCACAGACAGCACTGAGGATTTCAAGCAGCTCTTGCTCAGCCCTAGGGTGGGCAGCGGCGAATTCTTCGAGACTGAGCTTGCATTGCCCTGTGCGTGTCTGCTCCAGATAGAGCTCGACGAGCTCGGCGATGTCTTCTTCGCTGATGGGGTTGCTGAGCGTTGAGGGTGAGTCGGGGGTAGACACGGTGGGCTTTTGAGGGGGCTTAGGATTGGAAGAGGCTGAATTGCATGATGAGCTCTTGGAATCGCTTGAGTGCTCGCACGTAGCGTATGCTGGCGGCCTTGGGCTCTATATTGAGGATAGCGGCGCACTCGCTGTTGCTGAGCTCTTCAAAGTGGCGTAGCTCAAGGATTTTGCGGTCATTCTCGCTGAGCTCTTCGAGGACGCGACGCGTGACATTTTGACGCTCAAGCTTGACGAGTCTGGTGCGAGGGCTCGTCATCGTGTCGGCAAAGCGCTCCCATGCGTCGAGATTGGAGGAGCTGCTATCGTCCTTGTCCTCCATGGTGACTTCCTTCATCGCGTCGCGCTTGGCGGCGCCAAGGTGGTGACGCTCCATGTCGGCGAGCGTTTGCAGAGCGATGCGGCGAAATTTTACATAGATAGGGATCTCAGTCTGCTCGGTAAAGAAGTTGATACGCTTGCCACAGGCAAGGTAGCATTCTTGCAGGAGGTCTTCTACGCCGAGGCGGCGTTGCAGTACGGCAGGCATGCGCGAGCCGAGCAGGGACTGGAGGCGGCTGCGGTGTTGCATCCATTCTTCTGCGAGCCAGAGGAGGGATTTTTCATCTGCCTGTTGAGGAGCTGGAGGGATGGGGATGTCATCGGACATAGTGATGCTAAAGGGAATAAGTGATTTTTATCTTGGGGGATGAGCTTAGTCAATGAGTGTTTCCTCACGCAGGTCGCGAGTCATGAGCTCATTGAGAGCTTGGAGCGCGGGCTTGTCCTCGTGGAGGATCTCATACATGGCGTCGGTGATGGGGGTGCGCACACCGAGTTTTTGGGCGAGTTGATAGGTTGAGATCGTGTTGGGGATGCCCTCCACGACTTGCTTGATCTGGGAGATGCACTCCTGCATGCACACGCCCTTGGCCAGGAGACGTCCTGCGCGTAGGTTGCGACTGTGCTCCGAGTAGCAGGTGACTACGAGATCGCCCATTCCTGAGAGCCCCATGAAGGTGTCGCGCAGCCCACCGCGAGCCTCGCCTATGCGTGCCATCTCGGCGAGTCCTCGCGTAGCGAGGGCGGCGCGCGCATTGTCACCGAGACCGAGTCCGGCACAGATGCCGCTAGCGAGCGCAAAGACATTCTTCATCGCACCTCCGAGCTGCATACCCACGATATCGCTGGTGGTGTAGATGCGCAGGAAGGGGGTACTGAGGCGCTCTTGGACAGCGTGCGCGATATCGAGGTCTTCAAAGCCGACCAGCGTCAGGCTGGGGGATTCGAGCATGATGTCCTCAGCATGGTTGGGGCCAGAGAGGACACCGACGGGGTAGGGGAGAGCATCGCTGAGGATCTCACTCATGAGCTTCATGCTATCTTGCTCAATGCCCTTGGTGCAGGAGAGGATGACAGCATTCTCACTGAGCTCAATCTTGGCGAGCTGCTCGGCGACGCGGCGCATCACCACACTGGGCACCACGATGATGATGAGATCCGCCCCTGCGACATCTTGCCAGTCGCTGGTGACGAGCACATGAGCAGGCAGATCGCGAGCTCCATCGACGGGGGCGAGGCTTTTGCGCGTGTTGCGTATGATTTTGGCTTCTTCTTCGCTGTTCGTCCACAGGACGACGGGGCTACCTTCGTAGCTGGCTGTGAGGGTGAGGGCGGTGCCCCATGCACCTGCACCGATGACCGCGATTTTGTTAAATGGGCGTTCCATGGCTTATTTTTTCTTGGTAAATGCTTTAGGTTCTGTTCCTGCGCGTATGCGTGCGATATTGCTGCGGTGCTTGACCACAACGAGGATGCTGATGATGGCGAGCAAGCCGAGGATGAGCCAGTCAGAGCTACTCGCTGAGCCATCGCTGATGACGGTCTCATAGAAGGCGGCGAGCAGCATGGCAATGCCCGCAAGCATGCTGGAGAGCGAGACGTAGCGCGTGATGATCATGCAGATCACCCAAGCGATGATCACGCTTGAGCCCACGAGTAGCGAGAGGGCAAAGAGACCACCTGCGGTCGTGGCGACGCCCTTTCCTCCCTTGAAGCCTAGAAAGATGGTGAAGGTATGTCCCAAAACCACAGCTAGAAAGACTGCGAGCATCAGCAGAGTCTGCTGTGAGGACATGCTGCCGAGATCCCCGCCTGCGGATAGCTTCACGGCAAGGACGGGGAGAAAGCCCTTTAGGAAATCCAGTATAAAAACGAGAATGCCCCACGCCTTGCCCAAGACGCGTATGGCATTGGTCGCCCCTATATTGCGTGAGCCATGCTCCCTCAGATCAACGCCTTTGATCCGTCCTGCTATATAACCAAAAGGGATAGAGCCTAGCAGGTAGCTAAGTAGGATGGTGATCAGGGGGCTTAGAATGTAGAGAACGTGAATGATCAGATCGAGCGGAGAAGCGGACATGTGGGGGGATTATACATGATAGATCCCGCCAATTGCAATCCAATTATGTGTACGTTTTACGCGATGGCTCGCAGCTGAGCTCTATTGTTGTGAGCCGTGTGCCGCGCGGCGCAGTCTATCCATCATCGCATAGCCTAGCCCCGTCTCGGGGAGCTCTTCTGCGATGATCACATCGACGTGCTCACACTCATCCATGGCACGCATGACGGCAAAGAGACGTACGGCGGCCTCGGCGAGACGCCCATTACCAGGTGAAAGGGGCATGAGCTCCTCCCAGCAGTCGAGGGAGGCGAGGGGGCTTTCTCCCTGATAGCTGATGAGACCGTAGCGCACATCCTCCTCGGGGGTAAAGGTCTCGCGTGGGCTATGGAGATAGAGGGGCTTGGAGGGGGCGTAGTGGCTCGCGAGCTGCCCAGGGGAGACGACATTGCCTTGCTGCTGCTCTTCATTGCCTTGCTGCTGTTGCTCTTTGAGCTGAGCTGCTGCATGAGCTCCGAGCTTTTTGGGGCGGATGACGCGGCATATCTTGCGCAGCTGCTCGCGTGCGATGGGACCTTCGCGCAGGAGGTGGACGGCGGGCTTGCCTTTTTCATCAATGCAGGGAGCGAGGATGGTGCTCTCGAGCCCTTCGCTGCAAGCTCCTGCATCAATAATGAGGGGGATGCGACCTTCGAGCTCTTTCATCACCGCAGCAGCACTCGTGGGCGAGATACGCCCAAAGCGGTTGGCGCTCGGGGCGGCGATGGGGTGGCCTAGGGCTTTGGCGACTCCGCGCATGACCTCATGTGCGGGGACACGGCAGGCGACGGTCGCAAGCCCGCTGGTGACGATGTCGGGGATGCAGTCTTGCTTGGGCAGCACGAGTGTGAGCGGTCCTGGCCAGAATTGCTTGGTGAGCTGCTCGACGAGCTCGCTGAGCTCCTCGCTGATGATGGCGACTTGCTTGAGCTGGCGTGCGCTGGCGAGGTGGCAGATGAGCGGGTCAAAGCTCGGGCGCTGCTTGGCCTCGTAGACGGCTGCCACAGCCTCAGCATTAAAAGCATCCGCACCCAGTCCATAGACTGTCTCTGTCGGCAGCGCGACGATTGCGCCTTCTCTCATCATGCAGGCGACTTCTTCATAGAGGGCTTTTAAATTGTCAAGGGGATCTACTGAGATGAGGCGTGTGTCCATGGAGGCATGATAACGAGATGCCAGAAGACTGTCAATGGAAAATAGATGAACATTTCTGACCTTTACGAGAGAGTCTGATAATCACGCGCTGATCTCTCCCATGATTCTGGGCTGTGCGCATGAGGCGAGGTCTTTACCTTCCTTAAGCAGCTGCTTGGAAAGATGCTTGCCAATGTTAAAAAAAAGTGCTAATATAGTGACTTCGATTTTTTTTTGTCTCATATGAATAATAATACTCTGAAGGAACGCGCGTTGGAATATCACGAACACCCACGCCCAGGTAAGCTCGAAGTTCTTCCCTGCAAAACATGCTATACGAAGGAAGATCTCACCTTGGCCTACTCACCAGGCGTTGCCGAGCCATGCCTTGAAATAGAAAAAAATCCCAAATTGGCGGCCAAATACACAGGTCGCAACAACCTCGTCGGCGTTATCAGCAACGGCACGGCTGTCCTCGGTTTGGGCAATATCGGGGCACTTGCCTCCAAGCCCGTCATGGAGGGGAAAGCTCTTTTGTTCAAGGTATTTGCCGATATTGATGCTTTCGATATCGAGCTTGACGTGAGCTCTCCTGAGAAGCTCATTGAGGTGATCAAGACGATGGAGCCTACCTTCGGTGCGATCAACTTGGAGGATATCAAAGCCCCCGAGTGCTTCATCGTAGAGCAGCGTCTGCGTGAGGAGATGAATATTCCTGTCTTCCATGATGATCAGCATGGTACAGCTGTGATCTCCGGTGCTGCACTGCTCAATGCCGCGCATCTCACAGGTCGCCAGCTCCAGGATATGAAATGTGTGGTCAGCGGGGCGGGTGCCTCTGGCATCGCTTGTGCGAACTTCTATATGGCTCTCGGCGTGCGTCGTGAGAATATTTATATGTTTGACTCACGCGGGCTTCTTCACACAGGACGCACGGATCTGCACTCGACCAAGGCGATGTTTGCTCAGAGTGAGGACTGCACCCTCGAAGTCGCGCTCCAAGGAGCCGATATTTTCCTAGGTCTCTCCAAGAAGGACTTGCTCAAGAAGGAAATGGTGCGCTGCATGGCCGAGAGCCCCATCATCTTTGCCTGCGCGAACCCTGACCCAGAAATCACCTATGCCGATGCCAAGGAGGGCAATCCCGACTGCATCATGGGCTCAGGCCGCAGTGACTGGCCCAATCAGGTGAACAATGTGAGCTGCTTCCCCTACATCTTCCGCGCAGCACTCGATGTAGGAGCGACCACGATCAATGAGGCCATGAAGATAGCGGCAGCTCGTGCCCTCGCCGACCTCGCACGCCTCCCCGTGCCTGCCGAGGTAGTTGAGGCCAATGGTGGCGTAGAGCTCGAGTTTGGTCGCGACTATGTCATTCCCAAGCCCTTTGACCCTCGCATGATTGAGTACATCTGCCCCTCTATTGCTGAGGCGGCTATCATGTCAGGTGCCGCAGAAGGACCTATGCCCGATATGGAGGAGTACCGCGCCATCCTGCGCTCACGACTCTCTGAGGTCAATGGTCGCATACGCAGCTTGGTCACGAGCTACGTGCCTTCCTAAAAAAGATACAGGGGGGATCTTAATTCTCGCGATTTCAGGCTGTTGGGAGGGGTTACTAATAGGAGATTTTTTCAAAACGAGGTTTTAGATCCCCCCTACAATACTTTCCCCCATAGCAAACACCCCCTAGTTCATCTAAGGGGTGTTTTTTGATACTCCATCAGGGGGGGGCTGTTGGCGAGTCAGCAGTGTTCAGTCAATGGACTGTCGCTCATAGAGCTCCTTGTAGAGCGGGCAGCTCGCATAGAGCTGCTCATGCGTGCCGTCGGCTATGATGCGCCCGTGGTCAAAGACGAGAAGCCGCTGCGCATGACGCAGAGTGCTAAATCTATGCGCCACGATGAGCGTGGTGCGCCCCTGCGCGAGTGTGTCAAGAGCCTGCTGTATCTCGCGCTCGCTCTTGGCATCAAGCGAGGCTGTCGCCTCATCGAGAATGAGGATGGGTGCATCCTTGATAAAGGCACGCGCGATGGCGACGCGCTGACGCTGCCCGCCGGAGATTTCTTTACCACCCTCTCCTACAGCTGTGTTTAATCCGTCTGGAGATTTTGCGATGAACTCATCGAGAGAGGCATGGTGTGCTGCGTCTTCTATCTCCTGCTGGCTCGCCCCTTCTTTTCCTAGCCCTATATTTTCTCCTATCGTACCTCCAAAGAGTAGAGCCTGCTGCCCGACATAGGCTATATGCTTGCGCAGCGAGTGTTGCGCCACCTCTCGTATGTCAATGCCATCGAGCATGATGGAGCCCTCGCTCACATCGTAAAAACGAGCAATGAGATTGACAAAGCTCGTCTTTCCTGCGCCACTGGAGCCGACGAGACCGACAATTTGTCCTGCGGGAATATCAAGGTCGATCTGCTTGAGTACCTGTTTATCCCCGCTGTAGGCAAAGCTCATCTGCTTGATCTGTAGATGGCCTTGGATAGGAGCACCCCATTGCTTGGGCTCGTGGGGATCGGTGATCGTGTTGGGCTCATCGAGGATTTCGCAGAGACGCTTGAGCGCCCCTTGGGACGAATTAATCGTATTAAAGGCGCGCCCCGCTCGACTCATCGAATTAAAGGCCATGTAAAGAGCCGTCGCTAGGGCTAAAAAGTCACTGAGTACCATACCGCTCATTTTTCCCTGAGCGAGCAGCACCGCGAGAGCTATGGCCGTAATGAACTCCATGAGAGGTACCAAAGCACGCTGATAGCGCACCATCTTGACCATCGCCTTCCCGTAGGTATCTGTCGCATGTGAGAAATCCTCCAGCTGGCGCTCTTCGAGACTGTAGGCACGCACTTCACGTTGAATCTCTAGATTTTGCTGGAGTATGGTATTCATCTCGCCGAGCTCCGATTGCGCCTGATGCGAGCGCTTGACAATGCGCTTTCCGAAGATAATAATAGGGTAGATGACGACGAGAACAAAGAAAATATTAATGATAAAATCACCGCCATTCCCCTTTTGTAAGATCAGAATGAAAAAGGCAATAAGGGCGCTTATGCTCGTAATGGGCTGTTTGATGATCTCGTTGGAAGTCTGCGAAATGGCTTGTTGAACATTCTGCGTGTCTGATACAACGCGGCTGAGCAGATCGCCCTTGTTCTTTTTGTCAATGAAAGCAATTGGCAGCTGTTGGATACGATTGAACACAGCTAGGCGCAATCCCTCAAGCACACGCAGAGAGAGTATATTGACAACGACAGCATTGAGCCACATGGCTAGTGCGCGAATCAAAAACATCACCGGAAGCGTCAAACAGGCCACAAGGAGTATGCTAGACTCATCCATGCCACTGATCAAGGGGCGTAGGAACTCATGAGCCGCATCCGTCCCCTGAAAAATAATAGGGAACACCGCATAGATCGCAAAGGGAAGACCCAGTCCACTCGCGCCCGCTGCAACAAAACCTGTCAGCAAGGCGAGAAAGAATAATCGCAAATGCGGCAGCATAAACAGTTTGATAAATCGCAAGAGGCTTTTCATATTGATGAGGGGGTGAGAATTGAGTTCGTGTGGGTCTCGCTGCTGGTCTGCTCGTCGCAAAGACGCTTGTAGAGCAAGCTCTCTTGATAGAGCTGCTGATGTGTTCCATCCGCGACTATGCGCCCCTGCTCAAAGACTAAGATACGCTGTGCCTTTCGTATCGTGCTGAATCGGTGAGCAATGATAAAGCAGGTCTGCTGCTCCGTCAGAGATTCCAAAGCTTGTTGGATGCTCGCCTCACTCACGGTATCTAGAGCAGATGTCGCCTCATCGAGAATCACGATGGGGGCATTCTTCAACAAGGCACGCGCGATAGAAACGCGCTGCTTTTGCCCGCCTGAAAGCCCGCTGCCCCCCTCACCGAGGACAAAATCATAAGCGCCATCGTGCTGAGTGACAAATTCATCCACGAGAGCCAGTCCCCCAGCTCGCTCCACCTCAGCATCACTAGCCTGCGGGGCACCCACGCGAATATTCTCTCGTATACTCCCGCGAAACAAGGCAGGATACTGCGACACAAGCCATATACTACGCATGCGGTCATGGCGACTCAGCTGGCGAATATCAACAATCAGCAGCTCCCCCTTGCTAATATCGTAGAATCGGCAGAGCAGATTGATAAAGGTCGTCTTGCCAGCACCGCTGGGGCCTACGAGTGCGACGGTCTGCCCTGCAGGGATGTGGATATTGATATCGCGCAAGACATCATTACCCCTATGGTACGCAAAGGAGACCCCCTTAAAGTCAATCTCACCGCGGGCGCGCTCGCCTAGAGGTATTGGATTTTCTGGCTCAGGCATTTTAGAATCTTCTTGCAAAATATTGTAAAGTGTGGGGAGCATGACTTTGACAACCTGCAATTGATTCACCACCGCCCCCAATCTCTTGACTGGGTCATAGCAAAAATAAAAGGCAGCCGCGATGGCTGAGAATTGCTCCAAAGTCAAGCCGTCACTGGAGCCACGATACAGGGCAAAGCTCAGACCAAAGGCACTGACGACCTCTATAGCGGGACTCAAGGCCTGCTTCCACTTAGCAAAGCGTATTAAGAGTTGATTAAAATTACGTATATGCTTTTGCAGGATAATCTTTTGCCTCTCTTGGAGATTGAAGGCGCGTACCTCACGTTGATTAGAAAGAGTCTCTTCTATGGTCGCATTGATTTCGACGAGTCCACTCAATGAGCTCGCCATCAGTGAGATAATGCGCTTGCCCACAAAGCGAACAAGGGGGACGCAAATGACGATAATCAGGAGATTGACCAGCAGAGATGCCGCCTGAGTACTGCTCAGAGCAGCATAGGCGAGATAAACGAGCGCGGAGATGAGGGTGAGCGGCTGAATGATGAGATCATTGAACGCGGAGATCATGATCTGCTGGATATTATCTGTGAACTGCACAATATAAGTCATCCACTCCCCTCGCTTTTTGGAATCAAGGAAAGCCATAGGCAGCTCTTGCAGACGAGCGAAGAGATCCTGGCGCAGACCTGCGAGTATGCCCATACCTGCTTTTGTCAATAAGAAGGTATTGATGTAGATGGAAATCCCACGCAACCCCATCATAAGAGGCATAAACAAGACAGCGGCCCACAAATAAGCCTGCTCCAAATTTGCCCCACCTACGAGCGTTCTCACCCAATGATCAAAAAACTCAGGAGCTTTACTCGGGTCAAAGACGACGGGAAAGATCTTGGAGATGATAAAGGGGATGCCAAATCCCGCTGTTGCCGCAGCTACAATACCTGCTACGAGTGCCAAAAACAAGTACAGCTTAAAGTGAACGGCATAGTGCTTAATTATATAGATAAATGCCTGATTATCATCTTTGCTTTTTGACTTGTTTTCACCCATAATTCGCGTAAGGAACATGCTATCATAAAGGCAAAGCAATTTCAATGCCAATTGCTTTTTTATAAACAGCACATGAGATGAGAAGGATTCTAAAGCGACCTTTTAGAAAACTATCAATGGGTCAATTCGCCCAACAGAGCACGCGAGCTAGTTGTGGCAAAGAGGATGAAAAAGAAGAGCTCGCCCCAGCGATCGCCTTGCTCAGCTGGTGGGATTGAGCCCGAGGAATGAAAGAGAGCTGCCCTTTAATCTTCGTAACGCTCGTCGAGACAGATGCCAGTTTTGTTCTGATTGGCCATCGTGAGTACGTGATTGGCGACAGCCTCTGCTCCCGTCTCAAAGCGGTAGCCGTAGCAATGAGGGCAGCTGGAGAGATCACTATCAATAATCATCTTGCAGATGAGGCATATCTTATAGTGCTGAGGAGACTCCAGAATAGTCTCAATGTAGTCCTCAGAGTGCTTGAGTTGATCCTTTTTGTTCATGATTATTGTTTTTTAGTAAAGCAGAGAAGGGTATCAGCAAGACTGATACCCTTAAAACAGAACGAAAACCTAGAAAGTTTAGGCGATAGCGGCGAGAGCCTTCGCAGCCTTACTCTTGTAGTTTGCGGAACGATTCGCAGGAATCACGTTCTTCTTAACAGCCTTGTCGATGACGGAGGCGAATTCGTTGTAAGCCTGCTGAGCAAGGTCTTTATCCTTGGCTTCAACAGCAGCGTAAACCTTCTTGCGAAGAGTGCGTACGCGTGAATAGGCCGCGCGATTAGCTGCGGTGCGAGTAATGGTCTGACGGATGCGCTTCTTTGCGGACAGAGTGTGTGCCATAAAAAAAATTGATGATGAAATAAGGTTTTACGTTTCTTGTGGCAGTGAGTTTACTTCATCTAGATCTATTGTCAAGCAAATTAAAAGAAAATTCCACTTTTCTCGACTCATCAATGAGAATTTTTTCTTTTCATCCAGCCCCATTAGCTATATAGTATTCACATATGGCGCGTATATTGATAGCACTCAGTGGAGGCGTAGACAGTGCCGCAGCTGCGGCTCTACTTGTGGAGCAGGGTCATGAGGTGGTGGCAGCTTATATGAAGAACTGGATCAACGAGGAAAACATCCCCGGAGAATGCCCATGGGAGCGAGACATCGAAGACGCCCTCGCCGTCTGCCGCGTGCTGGGCATTGAGCTGCGCGTCATCGACCTCATCTCCCAGTACCGCGAGCGCATCGTCAACTATCTCATCGAGGGCTACCGCACGGGTGCCACGCCCAATCCCGATGTCCTCTGCAACCGCGAGATGAAGTTTGGCGTGCTGCTCGACTACGCCCTTGAGCAGGGCTTTGAGGCAGTAGCCACAGGCCACTACACGAGGCGCTTCGATAGCGAGCAGGGCTCCTACGTGCTGCGCGGGCTGGACAGCAACAAGGATCAATCCTACTTTCTCGCCCTCATGCGCCCCGAGCAGATCGCCAAGGCACTCTTCCCCATAGGGCATCTCGCCAAGCCACGCGTGCGTGACATAGCGCGTCGCTTTGCCCTCCCCAATGCAGAAAAAAAAGACTCGCAGGGCATCTGCTTTATCGGGCAGGTCAAGATGAGCGACTTTTTGCGCCACTACCTCCCCGATCATCCTGGCGATATCGTCGATATACACGGTCGCGTGCTGGGGCGTCACGACGGTCTGCATCTCTTTACCATGGGGCAGCGCAAGGGACATCGCATAGCCTCCCCCCGCGAGGGCATCGCCTACGTCGTCATAGGCAAGAATCTAGAGCGCAATGAGCTCATCCTCGGCTATGAAGGCGAGGACACCCAAGGGCTCTACGCTCGTCGCGCCATCGTGCGCCAGATCTGCAATACCCTCACCCCCCTCCCTGAGCGTCTCCTCATCCAGCCACGCTACCGAGCCAAAGCCATAGCCGCGAGCTGCCACTACATCAATGAAGAGAGTGTGGAGCTGCACTTTGATGAGCCCGTGCGAGCCCTCGCGCTCGGGCAGGTCTGCGCCTTTTATGAGACTCATAGTCGCGCAGGGCAGGGCGAAGAGGGAGCCCTGCTTCTCGGCGGCGGCTTTTTCCAAGAAGCCTCACACTAAGTAATGCTTCAATTTGAGCTTGAGAATACACCACACATCAGCTAGTATTAAAACCGTGATTCGCTATTATTATAAAGCCAGTTTACTGAGCATTGTCGGATTATCCACGCTTGCCCTAGCACAGCAAGCCCCCAGCTCCCCTAATGCCCCCAGCCCAGCCACACCACAAGTCAACCCAGAAGAGAGCCCCGCCCAGCGTGCACCACACCACAGAATACAAGAAAACAAAAACCAACAAAATGACACAGAACAAATCATACCGACAGTCCAGCTAGGAGGGGAGAATGAAGAGGCGCAGCGTGCCAATCAGGGCGTCTCTCGGGCAGAGGAGTACGCACCAGGCGCAGAAGAGAGTGACGATGCTGATCTCCCCCTCCCGCCTCCCCCTACACAGCCAGCCGTCAACAACGCACAAGCAGTCGTCGATGATACAGTCTCTGATGATCCCTCCATCCACGACCCCTCGCGCGTCGCCTACGCCCAGACGCGACTCACCGCACGTACGATGTCGATGAGCATCCCTGCACCTCGCGGACTCATCACCGACAGACATGGCGCCACGCTTGCCTCCTCTGAGGTGGCCTACCAGCCCTCCATCCTCTTTGGGCAGCTCACCGACGCGAGCGATGCCAAGGTGCTCCAAATAGCAAAAGACGCACAGAGTGCCATCAAAAAGCTAGGCCTTGAAGTCTGGGAAAAAACCGACAAGCAAATCCTCGATCACTACCGCGACCGTGCTTGGCTCCCACTCCCCCTCTCCTCCGTCATCCGAGTCAATGAGTACAAGCGTCTCCGCGCCAAGCACACCAAGCTCCCCAACCTCCCGAACACCCCACTCAACGTACGCCGCGATCCCCCCAAGACGACAGCAGCCCACATCCTCGGCTACACGGGCATAGAGGCCAAGCTACCTACAGGCCCCATCAATCACAACGACCCCATCTTTGAGCGCCACGTCGGACGCGCGGGCTTGGAGCAGAGCTTTAACGAACAACTCATGGGCAATGATGGCGTATGGCGTCTCATGTTCAACGAGCGAGGTGAGAAAATCCTCGATGCCCTCCAGATCAAGCCCCGCCCCGGTGGCAGCCTTGTCACCACCATTGATCTTGAATGGCAGCAGGCCGCCGAGCAAGCCCTGCGCAAGCATACCAATGGGCGCGGTGCCTTCGTCATGGTGGACTGCCACACGGGTGAGGTGGTCGTCATGGCGAGTGTCCCTAGCTTTGACCCCAATGTATTCATTCCCTTCATCACGCAGACCGAATACGACAAGCTGCGCCTCGACTCGCAAAATCCGCTCGTCTCGCGCGCCTTTGCCGGTGTCTACCCCCCCGCCTCCACCTTCAAGACCATCACGGTGGCCGCCGCCCTACGCTATGGCATCATCGCAGAGAACACCTACATCTACTGCCCCTACAGCGTACGCATTGGTGACTACGAATTCCGCAATCACTCCTCCTTCTCCGGCTCCATCAACTGTGTCACAGCCCTCGTCCTCTCGAACAATCCCTTCCTCTATCAAATCGCCGCTACACGCGAAAACAGGCTAGGAGCTGCACGCCTCTGCGGCGTGGCACGCCGCTTTGGCCTCGGCTCAAGTACAGGACTGCCCATCCCTGACAAGGCGGGCAACGTCCCCGATGAGAACTGGATGTATAGAAACTACGGCCGTGGCTTCAAGCAAGGCGATGCTGCCAACCTCGCCATTGGTCAAGGCGCACTCCTCGCCACGCCCCTCCAAATCGCCCATGCGATGACAGGCATAGCCAATGGACACTATCTACCCAAGCTCCAGCTCATCCGTCAGGTACACGACAGGGATGGCAACGTCATCTTCCAATTCAAACCCGAAGTGCAAGAGAACCTCCAGGATCTCCAAAAAGCCCTCACCGTCGTACGCAAAGGCATGCATGGTGTGGTCAACGGAGGCACGGGGCGTCGTGCTGCGCTGAGCTACATTAGCAATGCGGGCAAGACAGGCACTGCCCAATGGGGGAAGCTCTCTGATGATAGCCGTCTCGCTTGGTTTGCAGGCTATTTACCAGCGGACAAGCCTCGCTATGCCTATGTAGCCCTCTACGAAGGCAGCCCTGGGCAGAGAATCTCGGGTGGTGTCTATGCAGCGAGCATCGTCAAGGCCTTCTTTGAAAATGTGCGCGAGAGCTTCCAGCTCGCCCTCAAGAAAGATCCCTTTGAGTTCAAACCGAAGGCACGCAAGGTGGAGGTTGATGTCGAAGCCTATACAGAAGACGACATCGAAGCCGCGCGAGAAGCCGAAGAAGAAGCCACAGAGACTCGCGTCGAGAAGAAAATCCAGCGTGAGCAAACCATCCGTACAAGGCAGCAAGCAACCCAACGCCGCAGCCGCACCCAGCAATGGGGTACACAGCGGAGAAGACGCTAAGATAGAGGATTCTGCGTTTAGACTCGCTCTGTGGCGACTCGCCTATTCCTTTCGGTGAACGCGGCTGGGTGCCACAGAGTTCGCGTCGCATCAAGACGAAAAGCAGCATAAACGAGCTTCGCTCGCCGCCTTCGGCGGACTTTATATGCTT
>CAYJJA010000034.1:0-4797 GCA_964370355.1 uncultured Akkermansia sp.
CGAAGAAATCACCGACCAAGACCCCCATGAAGAGCCTATGATGATCTACCCCGCCTCCCACTACACGATGGGTGGTCTCTGGGTGGACTACAACCTCATGTCCTCCATCCCTGGTCTGCACGTCCTCGGTGAGGCAAACTTCTCCGACCACGGCGCGAACCGCCTCGGTGCGTCTGCTCTCATGCAGGGTCTCTCCGATGGCTACTTCGTCATCTCCTCCACCCTGCCCACCTACCTCACGAGCATCAAGCCTGGGACTGTCACGACTGATGCCCCCGAGTTCAAGCTCGTCGAGGATGAAGTCAAGGCTCGCATCGACGCCATGATGAATGTGAAGGGCACGAGAACACCTGACGAGATCCACCGTGAGCTCGGTCAGATCATGTGGGACAAGGTCGGCATGGGTCGTACGCGTGAGAGTCTCCTTGAGGCACTCGCCGAGATCCCACGCATCCGTGATGACTTCTGGAAGAATGTCCGCGTCGCGGGCAGCTCAGAGGGCATGAATATGGAGCTGGAGAAGGCATGGCGTCTCGCCTGCTACACCGAGTTCTGCGAGCTGATGTGCTACGATGCCCTCGCTCGTGAGGAATCCTGCGGTGCACACTTCCGCTTGGAATACCAGCTCGATGACGGTGAGGCTGCGCGTAATGACGCGGAGTACGCCTACGTCGCCGCATGGGAGTTCAACGGTGTCGGTCAGCTGCCAACCCTGCACAAGGAGCCGCTCACCTTCGAGAATATCCACCTCGCTGTGCGCTCGTACAAGTAAAGACTGAAAGCGTTTTACACATTACCAACCCTTATCCATTTCTACTTCAATTATGGCTAAACTCAATCTCACGCTCAAGGTCTGGCGTCAAGAAAACCCTCAGGCCAAAGGTCGCATCGAGACCTACAGTGCCACAGACATCCCCGAAGAGGCCTCCTTCCTTGAGATGCTCGACATCGTCAACGAAGGTCTCGTCCACGCGGGCAAAGAGCCCATTCACTTTGACCATGACTGCCGCGAAGGCATCTGTGGTATGTGCTCGCTGACCATCAATGGCGTGCCTCACAGTGGACGCCGTGCGTCCAAGGTGACAACCTGCCAGCTGCATATGCGCAAGTTCAAGGACGGCGACACCATCTGGATTGAGCCCTTCCGTGCGAAGGCCTTCCCCCTGCTGCGTGACCTCGTCGTCGATCGTGAGGCTCTCGACAATATCATTGCCTCGGGTGGCTTTATCGACGTACGCACGGGCTCTGCTCCCGAGGCGAACAACATGCCTGTGCGCCTGAAGACAGCTGAGGCTGCCTTCGACGCGGCGGCCTGCATCGGCTGTGGTGCCTGTGTCGCGAGCTGCAAGAATAGCTCCGCGATGCTCTTCACCTCCGCGAAGGCAGCTCACCTCAATCTACTCCCCCAAGGTCAGCCCGAGAAGAACAAGCGCGTGCTCGCCATGGTACGCCAAATGGACGCTCTGGGCTTTGGCAACTGCACCAACCAATACGAGTGCGAAGCCGCCTGTCCGAAGGGCATCTCGGTGGACAACATCGCCAAGCTCAACCGCGACTACATGATCGCGTGTGCGGCTGACGGCATTGGAGTCTTCGCTTAATTATCAGTATAACAAGCACAGAGGTAGAGCTACTAGCCGCCTCTGTGCTTTTTTGTGCCCTGTTAGGATGAAGGAGCATAATTTGCTTGCTTCATGGGGGGGAAGATTCTATAGTCGTGCTATGAAAATTCTTCTTTCCTCCTACAGCTTTGGGGCTCATCGTGGCAGTGAGGCAGGTGTGGGGTGGAATGTAGCTCAAGCTTTGGCCTCTCGAGGGCATCAGGTCTGGGTCATCACCACGAGTGAGTTCTCGTCACTTAATCATGCTGCAATTCAGGGGCAATCTTGGGCTCATCATCTGCATATACTGGAGTGGGATTGTGGGCTGAGTGAGTTTCCCCTTGGAGCTACCTACAGGAGCTGGCAAAGGCTCATCCGAGAGCCTCTACGCGAGCTGCATGAGCGTGAGCAGTTCGACCTGATTCATCACCTGACCTTTAATCAATACAGGGGTGTAGAGGATGTATTCCACATCGACATTCCGCATCTGCTAGGTCCACTCGGTGGCGCGGAAACTATAGCACCTGTCTTTTGGAAGGAGCTTCCGCTCAAAAGCTGTCTCAAGGAATGGGCTCGCTACGTCACCTTTGATGCGCTGCCTCTCATCGCTCGCATGCGCCGTATGAGTAACAAAGGGCTCTTGCTCTTCTCAGGCCCACAGACGCTGCGCCGTATTCAAAAGCTCTCTTCCTCCCTGCCTTTGGCTCTCAGCCCTATCATTGCCATCCATGAGGAAGAGATTGTCACCGAGACAGTGGGTCAACAGGGGGATTATCTCATCTGCGCGGCAGGTGGAGGTCGCCCCGAAAAGGGAGTTGATCTGACTCTGCAAGCCTTTGCGCAGTATAGACGTCAGGGAGGTCAATTGCGCCTCGTCATCGCGGCGGTGCCTCCGCAGCTCACATCTGCCATGGCAAGTCGTATACGCGAGCAGGGACTTGACGAGAGCAGCGTGGAGCTGCTCCCCTTTATTCCGCGTGAGGAGCTGCTCTCTCTCATGCGATGTGCGCGCGCTTTTCTTTGTTTGAATTTCCGCGACTCGGGTTGCATGGCTCTTCTCGAAGCGCTCGCTTTGGGGCTGCCCTCGATCTGCTTTGATAATCCTGAGCAATTCTGGCTTCCTGCTGAGTTCGCCTGCAAGATTCCTGTTCGGCAAAAGAAGCTCCTCTCTGCCATTACCAATGCTCTCCACGAGCAAGCGGCTGCCCCCCCTCGCCCGCATACTTGGCATGAGAGACGCATCGCATGGCTGCGCCGCGATATGACCTGGGAGGCGCGTGTGAATTACCTTGAGGAGTGCTACCGCTATCTCCTTGACCCCAAAGAGTCCTCCATCCCCCAGTCGAGCTTATCAAACAGCTGAGCTCTCCTGTATGCCAAAAGTCATCAGATCTTTATGAAATTTTACATCGTCACGCCCACCTTTAACAATCTCAACTGGCTAGAGGGCTGCGTGCGCTCCGTACGCGATCAGGCTGGAGGCTCAATCACCGTGCATCATCACGTGCAGGACGGTGGCTCGACAGATGCGACAGCCGCATGGCTGGAGCAGTGGGAGCAAGAGAGTGCTGGAGCTCAGGACTATATCTTTAGCTACGAAAGTCGCAAAGATGAGGGCATGTATCATGCCATCAATCTCGCGTGGGAGAAAATGCCAGCCGATGCCGATGCCATGGCGCACCTCAATAGTGATGAGCAGTATCTCCCAAAGGCACTTGCTGCTGTCGCCCCCTATTTTGAAAAGTATGCCCATGCAGAAGCACTGCTGGGCACCTACATTATCTTGAATAATGAGTTGGACTACATCTGTCACCGCCGCCCCGTCAAGCCCAAGCTCTGGTCATCGTGGCTAAACTGTGCCTGCATCACCAACTCGACCTTCTTTCGTGCCTCCGCCTTCCGAGCACATGAGGTACGCTATGACATGCATTGGAAATGTGTGGGTGATCTCGTCTTTTATCGCGATCTCATTCAGCGTCGTACCAAGTTTGCTACCATTCCCGTGATCACCTCTACCTTTGTTTGTACAGGTGAGAATCTCGCATGGACGAAAAAGGCACATGACGAGTGGCTCGCCCTCCACCCTGATGTACCCGCATGGAATAGATCTATCTTTATCCCAGCCTACCGTTGGGTGAATTTGAAGCGGCGCGTGGTTGATCTTTTTCAAGCAAGCCCACGGGAATATAGCCTCTATCATGCGAGTGAGCAGAAGCGCCGCTCGCATGAGATCATCTCACCGACTGTGAGATGGAAGCGTTAAGGGGATTATTTCCCAAACTTTTGACTGATAAACTTGCGAATGCGGTAAGGCTGCATCACGAGAGAAGTGGCAAACATGAGAGCTCCTCGTATGTACTTCTTCTCGACAAGCATATAGCCGCCCGTGCGATAAAAGTACTCTGCATAGATGGGGTACTTGAAGCGCAGCCACGCGATCATGCCTTGTTTTTTGATCTGCTCAAGGTATTGCTCAAGCGTGATAGGGGGAAGCCCCGAGCGACGGCGGCGCAGACGGTCTATCACATACTCATGATGGTGCTTGCAGTAGATGAATTGAGCGGTGCAGATGGAGTCACCGTGAAAGCGGTACTTACTAAGAAATTCTGGAATCGCCATGACATCCCAGCCCTTTTCGAGGATGAGATTCCAGAGCTCCATATCTTCGCTGGCGGGCAGTGTCGTATCAAAGCGCAAGCCATCGCGGTGAATGACCTCGCCACGAATACAAATAGTGGAGCAGAACATCCCTATGGGTTCTAAGCTCTCGCGGTATCGCTGCGAGTCCTCCTTTGTAAAGGTAAAAATGTGCGTTCCTTGGCCGAACTCTGCCCCCTTGGAGTCGATGTATTTGACAAAGCCCCCTGTCAAGCCGCAGTCGGGATTTTCCTCCATGAATGCTATACTCTTCTCGACGCGCTCGGGCAGTGATACATCATCGGCATCATTGAGGATGTAGTAATCGGCGGGGTACTGCTCAAATCCCTCATTGCGGCAGCCCGAGCGACCGAGATTGCGTGGATTATTGTGAATAACGAGATGATCATGCTTCTCTACGAGATCGGAAATTTCATCTTCAAAGCCGTCCGTGGAGCAGTCGTTGAGCACGACAATGAGATCGAGAGGGCGTGTTTGCTCCAAGAGACCCACGACAGCTTCGCGGATATAGCGGCGCGTGTTGTAGCAGGGGATGAGG
>CAYJJA010000034.1:4885-22351 GCA_964370355.1 uncultured Akkermansia sp.
TATAATCGGTGGCCATGCAGACAGAGCACCCCATCCTCGCCCTCGCTACTCCCGTAGGCACGGGAGCCCTTGCCATCCTGCGCATGAGTGGAGCGCGGGCACACGAGATCTTTGCTAGCTGCGCAAGGGGCAAGCAGCTACGTGCGCGTGAGGCGAGCTTTTGCCGACTCTATGACGCGCAGGGACATGTGCTCGACGAGGTCGTCGCCACCTACTTTGCCGCGCCCGCGAGCTTCACAGGTGAGCCTGTCGTGGAGATATCCTGTCATGGTGGCATGCTCGTCGTGCGTCGTCTGATGGAGCGACTCGTGCAATGTGGGGCGGAGCATGCACAGCCGGGTGAGTTTTCCCAACGAGCCTTTGAGAATGGGAAGCTTGATCTGACGCAGGCCGAGGCCATCATGGATGTCATCAGCGCGGGCTCCGATCTCGCCCTACGCGCCGCGCAGAATCAGCTCGGCGGCGCGATCAGCCAGAGCGTAGCAGGGCTCATCGAGCAGCTCCTCCATACTCTCGCGCATCTCGAGGCCTACATCGACTTCCCCGAGGAGGATATATCCCCGGAGAGCATGGACACGCTGCTAGAGGGCATCGCGACGCTGCGCGGAGGCATCGCGCAGCTCCTCGCCACGGCTGACGAGGGACGTCTGCTGCGCGAGGGCGTGCGCACCGCCATCATCGGAGCTCCCAATGCGGGTAAATCTAGCCTGCTCAACTGCCTGCTGGGCTTCCAACGCGCCATCGTCAGCGAGATCGCAGGCACGACGCGCGACACCATCGAGGAGCGCATCAATATAGGTGGGCTCAGCCTACGTCTCATCGACACCGCTGGCATCCACGAGAGCGATGACCTCATTGAGCGTGCGGGCATGCAGCGATCGCATCAGGCGCGAGCTGAGGCCGATCTCGTCCTGCACGTCGTGGATGGGAGCATGCCCGCCCCGAGCACCCAGCTCGATGCCGTGAGCGCAGCTCCGCATATCCTTATCATTAATAAATCTGACCGAGCCATTCATCCCGACTGGCAGGGAGAGCAGGGGGCGATCTCCTTCTCCTGCACGACGGGAGCGGGGCGCGAGGAGCTGGAGGCGCGTATCGCAGGACTCTTTGTCCAGCAGGCGGTGGAGAGCGACAGCTATGCTGCGATCAATCTACGCCACCGCCATGCGCTGGAGCGGGCAGATGGGCTGCTCCTCGCAGCACAGCACTCCATAGCTGCGGGGGATTCCCCCGAGTTTAGCTCCTTGGAGCTACGCGACGCGCTGGATGCCCTAGGGACGATCTCGGGCAAGGTCGATACAGAGGAGCTGCTCGGGGTCATCTTCTCCCAATTCTGCTTGGGGAAATAGACTCACGGTGAGGGCTTTTTCAGATCGAGATGGGGGAATCGTATCTTTTTGGCATCAAAGGCACGGCTCGACTCCTTAGAAGACTTGCCCTTCATCATCTCGACAACACTATGCGCATTCTCCAAGGGGAAGTTGAAAGTGACCGAGCTAGAGCCCCCGCTGGCATCCTCCCAGAAGGAGATGAGGTAGGAGTCATCACCGATCGTGATATTGCTGACCATCGAGTACATATCTGAGGTCATCTCGCGCACACCGTAGAGCTCCATCCAGCCCTCCTTGTTCGCGCGGTAGTAGTAGAATTGGTGAGTCACCTGGGTGGGGCTATCGCGCAGACGCATGTAGGCGACGGCCTGAGTGCGCTTTTCATTCCAGAAAGGAGGCTCAAAGGCCCTCTTGGCTATAGCCTTCTCCCATTGCTGCTGGGAGGCCGTGAGCTCTGTATCATAGACGCGGTAGAGGATACCCGTCATCGTCTTGTCAGAGTCAAGACTGTCGCTTGTCTTGCTAGGAGCACTGCTGCTACAGCTAGCGAGGAGTAATGCACTGAATAAAGAAAGGTATTTCATCATGATTTTTAAAGGAGTCTACAGAGTAAAACCCCTATCACAAATCCCTTGATTTGTCAAGCAAAGAGCGTCAGTAGATGAACCGTTCGCTTTAGGGTTGACCTTCCCCTGTACGATTTGATATAGTAATGGCTTCGTAATAGGTATTAATACCGAGAATGTACGTTATGACAACAAAAGCAGCACTCCTCCTCATGGGGCTGGGACTCATCCCGCTCAGCCATGCCACGCTCCAACCAGCAAAGCCCGTCCTCCACATCCCCACACGCGCGACCTCCCCCCAGTCCGCGTATAGTGGAGCTCATACGGTGAAGCAGGCCATCGACCGCTCCTTCGAGTCGGCGAACTGGCACATCCCCTCCACCTCGCGCGTCGAGGGCGAGTTCCTCTTTGAGAAGCCCGTGACACTCGACGGCATCACCTTTGCCGGAGCGAGCTTTAGCACCGTCACCTTGGAGCTCAAAAAGAAAGACAAGTGGCTCAAGCCCCGCACCTTCACCCTCGGCGCGTCTCGTGCCCTGCGCTTCCCCAAGAGCGTCAAGGATGTCCAAGCCGTGCGCATGACCGTCAAGGACAAGAAGAACTTCTCCTTCTCTGTGCGTGAGGTCGAGTTTTACCAGCAGGGCAAGACACCCCAGCAAGCCCTCATCACCAAGGTATTCACCGATCTGAGCTGCACGAAGCTACGCTCAGGCGCGACTGCTGCCGACATCGCGGCTCTCCCCCAGCTGCTGCGCGACATCGCCACCAAGATGCAGAAGGGAGTCTATGCAGGCGGTGAATTCCGCATCGGCAGCTACAAGGCCTTCTCCCAGCCCGAGCTCGCACGCGATCTCCAGCAGATCAAAGCCCTCAACCCCTTTGACAACCCTACTGGCATCTACGCCAAGCAGGGCGAGGACATCTACGTCTTTGTCGGTCCCACCCATGGTGGCATCGTGGATCTCATCAGCGCGCAGCCCCTCAGCCTGCATCAGACCAACTACCCCCTCGTCGAGGGCATCAACAAGGTACGCATCACACGCGACGGTCTACTCTACATAGGCTACCATGCCGACATGACCAAGAAGCACAAGCCCATCAGCATCCACATCCCCGAGGGCAGCGGTACGGTGAACGGCTACTTTGACATCGCAAGGCACGACGATGCGGACTGGAAGCGTCTCATCGCCCAAGCTACGGCACCCACCTTTGATATCGTGGGCAAGCACGCCATGATGATCCTCACCACCAAGTACCTGCAAAAGTACAGCCCCGACAAGATCAGCGTCTCTGTGAAGTTCTGGGACGACTGCGTGCACGCCATGTGGGATATCATGGGATTCTACAAGTACAAAGACCCCATCAACAACCGCATGCTGGGCTTCTCCACCGAGGGCGGCGCACACATGTTCTCCACCGAGTATGGCTGCGGCTATAGCAATGGAACTGATGGGCACAATCTGAAAAACGAGCTCGTCGCCCCTGGCATCATGCAGGGCAAGCGCGCTTGGGGCTTTGGCCATGAGGTGGGTCACAGCAATCAGGCGGCCTTCAACTGGCCGAGCATGACCGAGAGCTCGAACAACTTCTTTGCCCAGCTCATCCTCGACAGGGTGCTCTACTCCCCTGACAAGAACCCCACCGCCACCGATATGGAGAATCCCTGCAAGTACCTGCTTGAGCAGGCCGTCAAGGGCGTGCCCTTCCATGACATGAACGGCTGGGCGCAGTGGGGCTTTGCGCAGTACTCCTTCTACCTCTACTTCCACAAGCTGGGGATCAACCCAAGCTTCTACCCCGATCTCTTTGAGTCGCTGCGCAAGAAGCCCGTCAATGAAGCCGCCTGGTCCGACCCCGCGCGTGTGCATCTCGACTGGTATATTCGCATCTGTGAGGAGGCTAAGACCGACTTCACCGAGGACTTTGAGACCTTCAACTGGTTCGTCCCCATTGATGTGAAGAAGCATCAATACGGCGACTACCACTACAAGCTCACCAAGAAGATGGCCGATGCCGCCAAGGCCTACATCAAGGCGAAGAACTTCCCCAAACCCAAGTACCGCATCGCCTTCATGCACCAGCATGGCAAGACCGTCAATCTCTGGGGAAAGACCATGAAGGGCAGCGAGCTCAACGGCTACTGGACCAAGTACAAGGAAAACGCCCAACTCTCCCTCGACGTCAGCGCGGTCAAGCAGGGTGAGCTCATCCAGGTGAGCAAGGGCGAGAATGCCGCAGCCTTCTGCGTCAAGACTGATGGCAAGATCGTCGGCTACTTTGACCGCCCTCAATTCTCCATCGCGGGTCTGCCGTGGAACAAGAGCTCCGCAGTCTACGCCATCCCCATCCAAAGCGATAAGCCCTACAAGCTCATCTACCAAGAGAAGTAATTTAGCTGTCTTATCACTTTGGCAGTAGTTCATGGGAGGAACGACGGTCTGCGTACTTGATTAGCTAGAGCCCATCAAGTCGCAATCCGGCACAAATTGCATGTCAATTTGAGACGAAGCATAAGGCTGAGGATACGCTACGCTAGCTCGGCATCCTCAGCATGCTGCTTCGTCTCAATCTGCTCCATCGCAGATTGTATACATATTGCTCCTTGATTTGCTCTACCTAATCAAGTTAAGACCATGTACTTCCTTTTGTTGGGTGAAAAATAATATTTTTCACCCAACAAAAGGAAGCTTTAATATTCGGATATGCCCATTTGCGCGAATCCTGCAATCTGTTACATTAACCACTGCCAAAGTAATAAATCTATCTAGAGCAGGTTTGAACTGATATTTTAGACCTCCGCTCCTATACTCCCCATCTCAATATCATCCATGAAAATACTCCGATCCCTCGCTGCTGCAGCCCTCCTGCTCAGCCCCTGCGCCCTCGCTGAAAACAGCGTGCCCTACCCCGGAGAGGCACCCGAGAAAGCCAACCTCACCCTGTACAGTGACGACAGCTACACCCTCTCCAACAACATCCTCACCTGGGGCACGCGGGGGGCATCCCCCACTAGCTTCACCTTCCAGCAAAAGGGGCGCCCCGCGACAGCCTGCGCCCAGCCCAGCTTCTCCCTCACCACCGAGCAGGGAGTCTACCCCGCCAGCAGCTTCAAGGTCAGCCCCGTGACTATGGCACGCATCGAGGCACAGCCCCTAGGCGTGCGCCAGAGCACCCGCAGTACAGGTATTGCCCTCTCGGCCACCCTGAGCAATGAGGCTGCCGGTATATCCATCAAGTGGCAAGCCGAGCTGCGTGATGATGCCCACTACGTCAGGCAGAACTACACGATCTTTGCGACCAAGCCCATCAAGATCACCCACATCGATCTCATCAATCTCGCAGGCACGGGCTTTGAGATCAAGGGGCAGGCCGTAGGCTCACCGCTCATCCACAGCGACAGGCGTCAATTCTTCGGCATTGAGAATCCCGTAGGTCAGGCAAAGATCACCCCGCAGGGCGCGAGCATAGGCTTTGACTGCCAGCTACCCATGCACGTAGGACAGTGCTATAGCTTTAGCACCGTGCAGGGAGTCTACCCCGAGGGGCAGCTGCGCCGTGGCTTCCTCTCCTATCTGGAGAATGAGCGCGCGCACCCCTTCCGCTTCTTCCTGCAATACAATGGCTGGTACGATCACGGGCTCAACCCGAATGAGCAAAACATGCTCGCCACCGTCAAGGACTACGGCAAGGAGCTCACCGAAAAGCGCGGCATCATCCTCGACTCCTTCGTCCTCGATGACGGCTGGGACAACTACAACGACATCCCATGGCATCCCGACAAGAAGAAATTCCCCCAAGGCTTTGCCAATCTCAGCCGCGCCATCAAGGAGATCAAGTCCCACTTCGGCATCTGGGTCTCCCCCCTTGGTGGCTATTACGGCGACAAAGAGCGTGCAAACTACGCCAAAAAGCACGGACAGATCCCTCAAGATGCCAAGAAGCTCGACCTCGCCTACGCGGGCTATTACGATTGGTTCTTGAATCTGCACAAAAAGCTCATGACCCAAGACGGGGTGAATTACTTCAAGTGGGACCGCGCTGGCGAGGGCGTCTCGCCCCACTTTATGGGGCTGCTCAACATCGCCAATGAGCTGCGTCAGGTCAACAGCAAGGTCTTCCTCAACACCACTGTGGGCACATGGCCGAGCCCCTTCTGGCTCAATCATATTGACAGCATCTGGCGCACAGGCACGGCCGATGTCTTCTGGATTGGCAAGGGGAGCAACCGCGAGCAGTACATCAACTTCCGCGACGCGGCCTGCTACAATAGCTTTGCACGCCACAATCCCCTCTACCCGCTCAACTCCGTCATGCATCATGGCATCGTGCTGGGGCTCGAGTTTCAAGCCCCGCGATGCAGCGACAAGCGTCTCTATACAAAGCAAGGCCCTGTGGATGCCAACAGCAGCGCCAAGGATGTCTGGAGTGAGAATCAGAGAGAGCAAAAGATCGACGATTCCACCGCCAGCACCCAGCTCGTCAGCGACCCCACGCGCGACAGCTACGACTTCCCCGTGGACAATGATCTCAAGAAGGACATACGCATCCTCATGGGCTCAGGCGCAGGGCTCCAGGAGCTCTACCTCACCCCGGGCATGATGAATGACAAGGCATGGGACGACATCGCCGAGGCTATACGCTGGGCAGACCAGTACGAGGATGTCATGGCTGATGTGCACTGGGTGGGCGGCAACCCCGAGGCGGGCAAGGTCTACGGCTACGCCGCATGGCGCGGCGATCGCGGCGCGACACTCGCCCTGCGCAATCCTGACGACAAGGCCCAGAGCATCGAGCTCTCCACAGCCCTCTTTGAGCCGACGCGCAAGGCGGCGATCATGCTCAAGTCCCCCTACGGCGACCAGCGTATCAAGGAGCTCTCGCTGCCTGAGACGGGGAGTGTGAGCATCGAGCTAGCGCCCTTCGAGGTGCTAGTTTTCTCCACACGCTTTGATGTGAAGTAATCAAGTGCGAGTAGCTCATTTTTGAGATGCTCATGATAAACGCCAAGGTGCCGTGTGATCACTCACCTTGGCGTTTTTGTCTCCATTTGTCTGACTTGCTGCCTCAAAAAAAAGTGGAAATTAATGAGCTGTGAATTCTTGAGAAAACGAGGGTGGTTGAGTCACCTTGTTAGGTCGCTATAGGAGGATTTAAATTAAAGAGCAAGGAGAGCGATTTGTATACAAATAGCATGTTCTAATATTTTTTATATTTTAGATATCGAAGCAATACATAAATATAATCATTTGTTAGATTGTATTTATTATTCTTGACTAAAATCCCGAAAAGTATAGGATAGGCGCATATTCTAACCTTTAGAAAAAATCTTATGTCTAGCCCTATCATTTTAAGAAAAATAACACCCGCCTTATGCGCAACGCTCGTTGCTGGAGGCTTTACAGGCATCTTTGCCCAAGCAGAGACTTCCGATCCCGCGCCGAGCTCTGATCCCGTACCGACCTCCGATCCAGTACCTGCAGCAGGCGAAGTAGTCTTAACTCGCGATAAGCCCTTTATTTACCAAGTAGAAAATGGAGAGCTCACTGGCACTTTAGGAAATATTTCTGTTGATGAGACGGAAACTAACTTCGCTATTTCTACTCCAGGAACGTCTTTTAGTGAGCACTATCTCGTCGGTGTCGTTGTCGGGATGACTGGGAGCTCTGAGCACACAGGCACGCTTTTAGCCAAAGGCGAGACCATTACGGTGGATAATGGAGCTGCAAACTCGGGTGCTATAGCTCTAGGTATCGCCGGTGATGTCAATATAGCTCATATTGGCGGCACGCTCAAGGTAGACGCAACCCAAGAGGTTCGTGGCTTGGGTCTTAGTGGAGCAACATTTTCAGCAGAGGGGGCAAGGGCTACTCTTGGTAATTTTACTGGTACTATAGATGTCACCTCAACTGGTACAATTGGCTCAGCATATGGTATTGATCTTGAATATGGTACCATAGAAAAAATGGAAAATGCAACGATCAAGGTCACGTCAGGTGCCGCCGCCGTGGGCATCAAGATAGGAGCGGGTGGTACTTTTAAAGATCCCTATGCTCAAATCGGCTTTATGAACAAATTGGACGTCGATATCGTGACAAATGGAGCAACGTCGAGTGCAACCGCTCTGCAGCTCGGTAATGGGGCTGGTCTAGCCTTTCCTATTATTGACGAATCGGGTAACAAAGTATCAAGACCTAATGACGGCTATATCGTAAGGGATGCCGACGTCAAGGTGACAGGTAAGAATGGGCAATTGAGCTTTGCAAATGCCTTTCTCACCCCAGAAGTCATGGCTGCAGGTGGGATAGGTCTGATTTCTGGTGACTTTGAGATGATCTCGGATAACACAGCAGATCAGGCTGACGGTGCTAATGTAAGCGTAGGCTACCTCCTCGGCTCACAGCTGCTCTCGACGACTGCCTCTCTTGGTTTCAAAAACACGAATGATGATGCTACGCTCAAATTTGCCAATACCTCGACAGGCTTTCTTCTCGACTGGAGCTCGACGAACATGAAGATCCATCGTAACTATGGCTTTGCCGTGGGCTCTACCATCGTCGGGACAGAATTTGTCAATGGTCTTGGTCTGAACAACACCGTGTTGGGTACGAGCAATAAGATTGAAATGAGTGTCGGAGTTGGTACTGCGGCAGCTATATGGCTCAATGGGGTCAATCTCGACGAAGGTGCTCTACTCGGAAAGCTCATCGTGAATGTAGGACAAGGGGTTGCCGTTGGCATGGGCTCTGGTGGTAGTGATCTGCCAGGTACCCATTATGTGACCCAGTCCAATGCTGATACAACACTCAATATTGTCGCGGGTACCATCAGTGCTACTGTAGAAACAGAGGGAGCATCTCTAGAGACTATGGTCGTTGGTGCTCAAATTGGTGCTGCCTTTGGTGATGATACGAAAGGCTACAAGCACTACAGAACCATATTCGCCCCCGAGAGAGAGGCGACAGAGGCAATACCTGGGGTAGAAGCCTCAGAAGGGGTAGAGGCTGTAGAAGCTCAGCCAGCCAAGCCTGCGATGGAAGCGGGTGCCTTTTACGGCGTCATTACAGCTCAGATTAACGACGCGGCTAATGAGTCAGGTGAGCTCAATGCTGGCAATGTCGTCACAGGTATTCTCAACTACGGATCGGTGAACGAGGACCACTTTAAGCCAGATGCTGATGGGAATGCGGTCTATAGTACAAAATACGGCTATAGGCTAGACTCTGCAGAGGACGGGCCTGATAAGATACGCTTCAACGCTACGGCTGTAGATGGCGATGCCGCAGGTGCACGCGTCTCAGCTCTCATCTATGACGCGCAAAGCGATGGTAGCAAAAAGCTCGTCGGCCTCGGCAATGCAATTCAATCCTTGATAGGTGATACCATCATCACGACCAATAGCACCTATGCGGGCAACACGACGCGTCTCATTGGCAACATCACGACGGGGGGAGATCTTCTCAATACGGCTGCTGGCAGCAAGATGGCAGGGCAGCGCAAGCTCATCTTTGAGTCAGGTCACTTCACGGTGACATCAGAGTCATGGAATGCGGAGGATGGTGTCACATTTGGTAGTGTGGGCAGCGTCGCACGCGTTGTGATGACAGACGTACTCACGGTGAATGAGCGCGATGCTGGTACAAGTATCGCTGAGAATCTGGGATCAGAGCTGGTGATCAACTCCAGCACGCTGAACTTTCACGCGCAGAATACACATAGCTCCTCTGTGCTCATTCTCGGAACTGGCATGACACTAGACCTCAATGGAGAAGGCGCGAGTAAATCTCTAACCATTAATATCCATCTCGAAGGTACCGAAGAGGACTACGCAGGTGCGTCACCTCTCTATTTCATTGATGCTACAAAGACTGCGAATTTCGATGATGACAAAACGAATATCACCTACAAGCTCTTCCTCGATGGTAAGGAGGTGAAGGATAATCCGAATTTTGAGATCAGGCATGATGAGACGGGTGTCTATCTCTTTATCCCTGAGCCTAGCACAGCAACGATGAGCTTGCTCGCCCTGAGCTCCTTGCTGGCGCGTCGCCGCCGTCGCAAGGTCTAAGACCTTGTTGATTGCAGCAAGGCAAAATTCTCGCCCCTGTCACAGCTCATGCCGTGACAGGGGCGATTTTCATTGCGGCAGATGCGCTAAAAAAAGCGGCACTAGCGATGCGCATCGAGGATCTCGCGACCCTCTGGGCTGGCGTAGTCGCGGGCTTGATTCCCATGCTCATCCTGTCTCTTGGGACTTGCTCCGGCTTTGAGCAGTGCCTTGATCGCCTCAAGCTTGTTTAGCTTGGCTGCTCTGATGAGCGGTGTCTCGGAAAACATCGAGTGATCGGGGTCAAATCCCGCCTCGGCAAAGATCTCGATGGCCTGCGCAGCCCCATCTTGATAGATGAGGGAGAGCATCAGGGGGAACTCATTGCGCGAGCCCCAAGGAGAGAAGTTCATCTCTTTGTAGTGAGGGAGGAGGACGCGTAGGGCGTCAAGGCTATGGTAGTAGCAGGCGTCATGCAAAGCGGTGGCATCGTTGTTGCCCTTGCCCATGGGATGTGCGCCGAGGAAAATGAGATACTCGACCATCTCGGCGCGATTGTAGCGTGTGGCGACCATGAGCATGGTCTTGGCGTGATCTTCGCGCTTGGAAACGACGCGCCAATTCGCGCCTGATTCGACGAGGAGGCGTAGGCAGTCTAGTGCGTCGAATTTGATGGCCTCCTCGATGGGAGTTGCCTTGATGAAGGGATAGTAGCCATTGACTTGAAAGCCCTCTTCTATAAGCTGCTTGAGCACAGCGGCATCCTTCAGCTGGATGGCTGATACAGCGCGTGCGGCAAGCGGGAGGCTATGCTGCGCCCCCGCGCTGTTGCGCTGGATTTGGTCTTGCTGATTTCGTGCCTGTGCGCGTTGCAGTCGTGCTGTATTGCGGAGCAGGGCGAGCACGCGTGTATTCTTGCCGAGGCGCGCGAGCTCAAGCAGCGAGCGACCTTGACCATCGAGGCGATTGAGAGCCTCACTATCTGCCGCGAGTGCGCTGACCATCTGATCGCGCGTGCCGTATTCGGCGATCTCAAAGATAGACTCGAGGCGACCGCGTGGGTCGAGAGCTTCTCGCTCTAGCTCTTCCCAGCTCAGGGGCGGGGAGGCACTCACGGAGCTCAGGCAGAGAAGGGCACAGCAGAGGGAGGGAGAGTTGATCATAGAGGTGCTGTTTTTTGGGGTGAGTGGGGGGCTTTGTCTCTCTGTGGGCTCACTCCACCAAGGAGCGGTAGATGAGGCTGTAGGTCCAGAAGAGCAGTGGGATGACGGCAAAGGCCATCCAGAAGATGATGGTCGTGTGTCCGACGCGCGTGCGTTTGTTGTTTTCTTGTGAGCGCTCAATGCTTAGCAGCTGCTTGTTGAAGATGACATCCTCGTTGACAGGTAACTTTTCCTTCATGGCTTATTGAGGGGTGATCGCTGATCAGAGCTTTTCAAAGGTGCCCGTGTCGCGTCGCTCAAGGACGGTGAATCCCGCCTTCTTGGCATCAGTGATGGAGATGGGGGCGGTGAGCTTGGGGCTATTCACAGGGCTGATGAGCTTGCGGATGGGGTTTTTGCAGTAAAAGCAGTGTGTGAGAGGGGCTCTATCAAGGGGGCGCATGAGCTCAAAGCCCTTGCGGCATTGCCGGCAGGAGCGACTCTCATCGTCAGGGTGCTCGGAGATGTATTGATAGATGGGCATATAAAAAAGCGCGGGTTGCTTGCTAACAAAGCGACCCGCGAAAATTGATACTGTGTAAATCCAGCAAGCTTACCAGCTCGACTTTGTCACTCCAGGAATCATGCCAGCATTGGCAAGCTCGCGGAAGGCGATACGTGAAAGGTGGAAGCGACGCAGGAAGGCATGACGACGTCCTGTGAGCTCGCAGCGGTTGACGCGACGAATGGGGGATGCATTGCGTGGGAGCATCGTGAGACCGACGTAGTCGCCCTCAGCTTTCAGCTTTTCGCGAAGCTCTGCGTAGCGAGCCGCGACTGCTGCCTTTTTTTTGTTTCTTTCGATCCAGCTTTTCTTAGCCATAACTTTGTGAAGGCAATATTTACAGCATTGTGCTATTAATGTCAAGAGGAATCTCAAATTATTCACGAGTTTTTCTCTTCTTCTTCCTCTTGATCCATGACAGTGAGGCCCTGACGCTCGCGTGCGCGATTTTCATACCATGCGTAGAGAATACATAGCTCGTAAAGCAGATACATGGGAGCCGCCATGATGAGCATCGTCCCCGGATCGGGGGCTGGGACGAGCAGCAGCGCAATGAAGAGGCAGGCGATGAGCGCGTAAGCGCGTGTGCGCTTCATGAGCTCGTAGCTGAGCACGCCCAGCTTGATAAAGGGGATGATGAGCACGGGGAGCTCAAAGACGGCGCCAAAGACGCAGACGAGCTTGATGGCAAAGCTGATGTAGTCACCAATGCGCCAGTCATTGGAGATGCCAAGGCTCAGCGAGTAGCTGTAGAAGAAGCTCAACACACGGGGGAGCACGACAAAGTAGGCAAAGCTGCATCCCGCCACAAAAAGCCCAAAGCCCCAAAAGACGCACTTGTAGAGCAGCCGCTTCTCATGCTGATGCAGCCCTGGGAGGACGAATTGTAGGATGAAATACATCAGCAGGGGGAAGGCGAGCACGATACCGCCAAAGAAGGAGAGGGTGATTGAGAGCATGAAGGCCTCTGCGGGGTGGAAAGCTCCCATGAGCTGCAGGGCCTCGCGACCCCGTGCATTGCGCAGGACGGCTTTATTCTCAAGCAGAGCCAGCGCTGTCTGGGCGGCCTGCGGGCTCTCGGCAAGTGCCTCGCGGATGTAGGGCTCACGCTTGCTCTCATCAAGGAGGCTGGCGGCATTGAGGATGGGGATGAGGGGCTGTAGGCGCAAGACCTCGGCTCTCTGCTCGCGCAGCAGCAGCTCACGCGCCTTTTCGGGCAGCGTGATGGCGACGGAGGAGAGCTGCTTGGCCTCGACCCAGTCGTCTACATCAATGTCGGTGGGGAGATGCTCTTGCTCATAGCGTTGCCAGACGGCGTCCACGGGGCCTTTGACGAGCTCCATGAGAGTGGGTGCAAAGCCAAAGCAGATGCACATGGAGACAATCAACGTGATGGCGATGCGTATGATGGTGCGCCGCAGATCTTCGAGGTGATCAAGGATGTTCATGTCATCGGGCTGGCTCTGCTGCTGATGCGCCTTCTCTCGCAGCCTAAAGATAGATTTTAGAAAAATCACGGCAGCAGTGTAGCAAATCATAGCAGGAGAATCAAGTGCGGAGCTTCTAAAAAGCTATCCTTTACAGAAAAGGGCATTTTTGCTATGCTGTTGCGGATGAATCAAGGGATCGTTCATAGCTGCCAGCGATGCGGTGCATGCTGCCGCTGGGAGGGGGATGTCTGCCTGACAGAGGCAGAAGTCACCCTAATCGCTGATTACCTCGGTCTCGATGAGCTGGAATTCATCAACACACTCTGTCGCCTACGCGGTAATAGGCAGGGCCTCTCCCTCATCGACGATGAGGTGGGCGCCTGCATCATGCTCACGAGCTCAGGCTGCCGTATACAAGCGGTGAAGCCCCAGCAGTGCCGCGACTTCCCCTACAAGTGGAGCTTCCCCGGCTGGGAGCAGCGCTGCCCCGGAGCTGGGGTGCATGCGTCTCCATGCAGCTCGCCTTGATACGATTTTTTTTACATTTTTCTTCCCATGTCACATTTTCTCCCAAAGCTCTGGCGTAGTCTACGCCGCGCAGGGCATAGGCTACGAGTCACCTCAGCACGCCTCTTTTTTGAGGCTCCCAAGCGCATCGTGCCACGTATCACCTCCCAGCGCAAGTACACAGGTATCATCATTGATCTCTTTGCGACCATCGTGCGCCGCCTCGGGGAGGGAGAGCTGCGCGATATTGACGCGGCGATTGACGTGCTACGCTACACCTTCCCCAATGTAGACTATCAGTGGCTTATTGAGCGATTTGACAAGGCTTATGAGGCGCAGTACCCCCTTGATGGGATGCTTGCCTTGGCGGGGAAGAGGCGTAGCGTGGAGGATCGTTATGCCTTGGCATTCAAAATTTATGCCCTTTTCAACTACATCAAGGAGCACATTGCCCATCGCGACCTCTTTGACCAGATATGCAAGGGCTTGAGGATCACGCTGGATGCTCAGGGCTTTGAGCGCTTCATCGCCAATGCGCAGCCCACACACATCACGCGCTTCCTTCAGAGTCTGGTCTTTTCCTCAAAGCTAGGTCAGGGTGATTTCTTGCTCATGGAGAGCGAGGAGGAGATACGCGTACACGCTCTGCGCTGTGCCAATCTCTTGCTCATTGCCAATATCGCAGATCAGCCCATTTATGTGCGCGGGCGCGAGCTCAAACACGGCGACATACTCCAACTACACGAGGGTCAAGAAATAGAAATCTCGGGACGCAGTATTAGCTACGATCATCTTGGCTTCCTCTTTACCTCCAAGTACACAGGGCTCAAGGCGGTCATCTACCTACACTTTGAGAATGGCGAGGTGAGCCTCTCGCGGCAAAAAAACAGCGCGACTATTGCGCGGCTGCGCCTCGGGCTCTTTATTGAAATCAACCTGCTGGAGCGGAGTAGAAAGTTCGTCATAGACGATCAAGCATTAAGACCCAACATCCCACTGAGTGTCAGCTACTATTCACCCTTTACCATAGACGACAAAGGTCCCTATATCTTTGCGGATATGTCCAACCAAATAGGCAAGGAGAAGCGCTTCCTCCTCAACCCAAAGAAGAAGAAAATCATCGTCTCCAATGTCCTAGGCTTCACCCGCGAGGGTGCCCTCGTGCTCACACCAGGCTTGGCTCCTGAGTGCATCTTTGAGGTCATGTATTCACCATCAACAACTGCTGGCACTTTGCGCGTCCTGCAAGGCTGTGCTGGTCTCATGGTGGATCAGCAGCCTCTGAAGGGCGAGTTCGCCGAGCTCAAGGAGAATGATCTCATCAGCCTCAGTAGTCAGCAGGGGCTGCGCTGCCGCTTCTCCAAAGGGAGTCTGGAGGAGGAGTGTGGCAGTATAGAGCAGATTCAGGTGACTGGACTCATCAAGGATTACCCCCGAGGGCGGCGTGTGCTGGATAATGTCGCACTCAAGCTCAAGCGCGGTGAGATGGCTTGCATCCTTGGGCCCAGTGGCTCGGGGAAGAGTACGCTGCTCTCTCTGCTCGCGGGGCATCAAAAGGCCACGGAGGGCAAGATTCTCTTCAACGGCGAGTTCATGAGCCCTGGTGCGCATAAGCTGCGACGCCACATCGCCTTTATCCCGCGAGAGGATATTTTTGATGGTAGCTTGACGGTAGAGGAGCACATCAGGCATGCCTTGGTCATACGTCGTCCGCGCCTTTCTAGTAATGATCGACAGCGTCGCGTGCAAGCGGTGCTCAATTTCATCGGTCTCTCGCATCTCGCGGAGCGTCGCGTCGGCAGCACTGGGGCGCGCACGCTCTCGGATGGGGAGCGATCTCGTCTCAATATAGGTCTTGATCTGACGGGCACAGCGGAGGTCTATCTCATTGATGAGCCCATCAGCGGGCTATCCTCGGGGGATGCGGAGCGCGTCATCAAGACACTGGAAGATATGGCCGAGGGGCGCATCCTGCTCTGCACCCTGCACCGCCCAGCCAATTCCTTGCTCAATCGCTTTGAAAAGGTGCTTGTCCTTGACAAGAGTGGGCAGATGGCCTTTTGGGGCAGCCCCGAGGAGATGCAGCGATACTTCCAAGAGGCCGCCACCGAGCTCGGGCTACACATCCCGCCAGAGAGCGTCGCGGCGGGCGGTGCGGACTATGCCTTTGAGGTCTTGGAGGGACGCTCGCGCCACTCGCGCAACTATCGCAACAAGGACACGCGCTTCTGGCAAAAGCGATTTGGAAAGCGCATCTACCGCGAGCATCCCTTTAGCGAGGATGACACGACAAGCAAACATCGCAAGATCACCGCGCGTCCCTCACACACCCCCCTTGACCACCTCAAGCTCTTCTACGTCTGGCTGGCACGCACCGTCCTGAACCGCTTCCGCACTGGCTTTGTGCTCTATGCCCTACTCGCCGAGGGACCCGTGCTCGGTCTGCTCATAGGCAGTACACTACGCGCGGCCTCTGAGGATCAATATAGTTTTTACAAGGCCTTGCACATCTCAGAGTACCTCTTTCTCTCCCTCGTGCTCGCGATGTTCTTTGGGCTCATGATTGCAGCCTGTGAAATGATACGCGACCGCCCGACGCTGAAGCGCGAGAGCAACTACGGTATCTTTGCCAGTGGCTACCTGCTGGCAAAGCTCTTCATACTCACCCTCATGGCCAGCATCCAATGCGCCCTCTACCTCTTGGTGAGTCACTGGATACTGGATATACACCTCATGTTCGCCCAGCATCTGGGCATCATGAGCCTCACGGCCTTTGTCGGCATCGCCATCTCGCTGATGGTCTCTACCTTTGTACGCAGTGAGCGCGTCGCGCTCAACATCGTGCCACTCATCCTTGTGCCTCAGATCCTGCTAGCGGGAGCTATCGTGCGCTTTGAGGAGATGAATGACTTCATCCCCACGCTTCCGAAAAACACCATCTCCCAGCTCGATCAGCTCCGCCACCGCGTCGCCTACCAAGATCAAGAGACTCACGACATCAAAAACAAGCCTGTACCGCTCATCGCAGAGCTTTGCCCGCTACGCTATGCTTTTGAGCTCATGTTCTTATCCCAGACGGAGAAGAACCAATGGGAGGAAGAGCTCGCCATCATCAATGAGCAGCGCGAAGCTCTCAAAAGGCAAGCCGCTCAAGAAGATAATAGCAGCGAAGAGAAGGGGAGCTTGTTGGACAAGTTGCGCTTTGTTCAGCGAGCCGTCCTCGCGCTCAACTCTCTCACAGATGAACCCACAGAGGCACGTAAAACCTTAAAACGCATTCGCAAAGCGGCCCTTAAAGGCGATGCTTTCTACCTGGACAATCTGGCAAAGATCCAAGAGGAGATGAGGTCGAATCCAAACGCACAGCCCCTTGAGTTTTACTATACGAATCGTGAGCTCACGAGCATACGCGAGGGCATTATCAGCGCGCGCAAGGACACAAGGCAAAAGGAGACGCAGGGCTTCTTCCTCGCCGCACGTCAGCCTCGTCCCTTTAACGAAATGGAGCATCTCTCGGATGAGGGATCTGTCTCAACCATCTGGCGCAATGTGGTCTACCTCTTGCTCATGGGGATCATCCCCGCGCTTATCTCATGGCTGCGCATCAGACGGCTCGCCAAAAGAAGCTTTAGTTAAAAAAATGCCTTCTTTAGAAGAGTCCTCTATCTCACAACAGAGATACAGATGCCCCTCTCTAGCCTCCACCCTCGTAGGGGTACGTGAATCCGTGATTCAATAAGGGCTAGCTAGAGGGCGCAGCGACTCTGGCCTAGTGGCAGATCTAGTGCTCACCTAGAGGGGACCTTGCAAAATTAGTTTTCAGAAATTGCAGATTTCGAAAATGAGCGCCACAGCACGTCTTTTGCAGCATTTTGGCGAGA
>CAYJJA010000035.1:0-12157 GCA_964370355.1 uncultured Akkermansia sp.
GCGCCCGAAGGGCGACAAATTCCCCACCGTGGCAAACGCGAAGCGTCACACACCGTCGCCACACACTACCTCAACGTCTTCCTCACTAGCGACACAATAAAATAGGACATAAGAAAAATTCCAATAAAAGCTTCCGCACTCACCAGCAGCGAAGAGAATTCCTGCGTCGGCGACACTTGACTATCGCCAATTGTGAGAAAAGAAATAATACTGATATAAAGGCCAATCGTATAATCAGGCCAGCAGTAATACTTCCCTGTAATCTCAAAGAACTTAGACTTGAAAGAGAAGTCCATCCCCAAGATCTGCATCGAAACCCCATCAAGTCCATAATGCGTATCCCAGAAATAAAGAGCATTAAAAATCAGCGTGAAAACAAACACAATTCCTAGCATCCAATAAAACAATCTCCATGGACGCGTGCCATAGGCTCCGATCTTATCGAGTACCCAGAGAGAAAAACACGAAAACCAATGACGCGTTTTGCGATCACTGCGCATGAACTCAACAAATGCCTCATCCTCGTGATCATACTCCCCTAGATTGTGAAAGTTTTCCTTGAGTATTTGGAATTGCTTTGCTTGTTGCTTATAAATGGATTTTATAGATTGACACTTTTCCGTCTGTGCTTGCGCACAGTCATTAATTGCTTGGATAGTTTCTTTCCCATGAGCATGGATTCCCTTTCGTGCGGTATCCCAATCAATGTAGATAATGCCTTGATTCTTGCTGTTCTCGAATGATAATTGATGAATGCTTACTCTTTCTTCACGTGTATCATTCAAAAGTATAGACCGTTCTAGAATGCAGTCTATTATTTCTAGCCTATAGAGTGCACCAACTCGTAGATTATCGTGATGCAGAAATCGACAATTCTCAAAGCGAATACTAGTGTCTTCTTTGTACATGCGTGATAGATCTAGCTCACGATCAAATGTGATAGAATGGAAAATATAGATGACATTATTTTCAGTATTATATAGTGGCTCGCGAGACTTTGCAATAAATTGATCTAAAAATGTTTGATTATCTATGAAATCATAAATCAAATCTTTATGGTCTACACTTTGAAAAGAAATAGTGCACTTGCTAAATTGCATTACCCCCCAGCATACCCTTCCATTCCCAAATCGAGTATGCGTGAAAGAAACATTCGCATTAGCGAAATGAGTATCGTTGAAATAAACACGACAATCATTAAATGACGCAGAGTTAAAATCAATTTTACCTGCGGAAAATTGAGCATGGTGGAAATTGATATCCCCTTTGTTGAACTGTGTGTGACCGAAATCTACATTGCCTGTGCCAAAATTTGCAAAGCTAAAATCTACATTGCCAGTGCCAAATCTTGTCGCTTTGAAAACAACGTCCCCATCACCAAAGCATACTTTGTGAAAAGATACGCACCCCGTGCCAAGTCTTGCATCATAAAAGGAAACGTTCCCTCCTCTAAATTGTGCAAAATTAAAATCAACATCTACAACGCCAAATTCTGTTGACCTGAAACTAACGTTTCCTTGACCAAAGCTTGCTTCACGAAAAGATACACGTCCCATTCTAAAATTTGCACTATCGAATATAAAGCCATTGCTTGTGTGTATACCGAGAAACGAAACATCTCCCTCGTCAAATTGAGCTTTGGCGAACGAAAAATCTCCCCTAAATCGCGCATAGCAGAAATTCTTTTCACCAGCCTCAAATCGGGCATCAAAAAAATCTGTAAACCCGTCAAAGAACGCCCCTCGCGCAGAGAATCCACGCAGTACCGTATCGCTACCACAGCGTTTCTGAATTATCTCATAGCTAAATTCATTGATATAACAACCATCCAAGTGAAGGGGGGCTCCAGCCTGTATCGTTGCGCAGATGTCGTCCATTGTTCGAATCTTGAAGAAGGATAGCACCTCACGGCCATTTGCATAGAGACTTTTCACCAGATGGCGATCTTGCATTGTGGCAATGATCTTATAAGAGGCAATCGGGCTAAATTCTGCTTTGCTATTCATGTCTGAGGAATCGAATATATTTTCGTATTATATCGCAATACTTAGCAGAGTAAAGATATAAATAATACCCCACCCCATTACGCCAATAAAAATTGACACAACTTCGTCAATATAATATAACATCACTATGCCCCCCAACACCATCAAAGCCCTACGGGAGCAGCACTGCTACACGCAGTTTGAGCTCGCGCGTGAGCTTGGCATCTCGCGACAGACCCTCAGCAAGTACGAGAATGGCATCACGCAGCCCAAGCCCGAGCACATCAAAAAACTCGCCGAGATCTTTCACGTCGATTGCAACTGCATCCTACTCAACGAAGCTCCCAAAAGCCACCACTACGAAATCAGCCCATCCGACCAGTCCGAACCTGTCGAGATGCGTATCAACATCCCTCAAAAGAACATAGAAAAATTCAAACAAGTCTTTCTCTACATCCTCCAAGAAGTAGGAGCCAAGCCCAACATCGGGCAAACAGTACTCTACAAGCTGCTTTACTTCATCGACTTCGACTACTACGAGCTCTACGAAGAACAGCTCATGGGACTCAGCTATATCAAAAACACCTACGGGCCTACCCCCGTTGATTTCACCCGCATCATCCGCGAGATGGAAAGCGCAGGACAACTTGAAGAAATCGAGACCAAGCATTTCAACAAACGAATGAAGAAATACATCCCCATCGTCCGCCCCGATCTGAGCCTCCTCACAGGCCGTGAGCTCGAGAGCATCAATACCGTGCTGCATCGCCACTCCGACAAGAACGCAACAGAGATCTCCGCCTACTCCCATCTCGATGTACCATGGATCATCACAGCTGATAGACAAGCCATCGACTACGAATCTGTCTTCTACAGAACTCCCGAAACATCCGTACGGCAGTACCCAGATGAGCCTTGACTACTCCACCATTCCTGCCTTCGAGAGAGATTTCAAAAAACTCGAAAAACGCTACAAGTCGCTCAAAAAAGATTTCGAGCTTATGAAACGCGCTGCCATCGAGCTCTATTTTCTCCATGGTATAGATAACCGATCCATCGTGCCTATTGCGCATTTCTGCGACGATGAGCACAAGTCCTACAAGGTGCGAAAGATCGCTTATATGGCGCTGAAATCGCGTGGAGTGAATTCAGGGTTGCGAGTTGTTTTTGTCTATTTACCTCAAAAGAGATCGGTTATTTTTATCGAAATCTATTTCAAGGCTGATCAGGCAAATGAGAACCGAGCGCGGCTAGAAGAATTCATCAAAGGTATGAACGAACAGCTTTGAATGGATTATGAGAGAGGGAGGTATATGTCCCTTTGCAGGATTCTCCCATACACTGCAATAGGCTTATTGTTGTATTGATCCGTAATACTTTGAGCTATAGGATAAAAATAGTGTAAAATAAGCGAGATCTCCCCCTGTTCTGTTTCTCACTCGCCCTTATTTTCCCATGGGAGAGATTGCAGCATCGCTTTGCCTTAAAGCAAGGAGGGGATTTGACGCTTATGTGGAAGCAGGGCTGTTATCGAGTCCAATTCTTTACCATGTCAGCACCCTACATCACACTCGCGCCTCAGCTTGTGGGGGAAGCTGAGGCGCGGGGGAAAGCTCGAAGAGCAAGGATGCAAAAAATTAAATCTTCTCCTCGTAGCAATTCATGTAAAGCTGCTCGAGATCGGCGAGCGTCACGGGGCGGGGGTTGCCGCCTGTGCAGGCATCGACGAGAGCTTGCTGGGCGAGCTTGGGGATATCCTCCACCTTGAAGGCCGTATCCTTGAGAGCCGGTGTGTCCAGCCTCTTGCAGAACTCCATGATCGCATCCACTGCCACCTTTGCCGCTGCCTCATCGCTCAGACCAGTCACATCCTTGCCTAGCGCAATCGCAATCTTGGCAAACTTCTCAGGGCAGTGCTGCGCATTGAAGGCCTCCACATAAGGCATCAGAATCGCATTCGCCACACCGTGCGCAATATTGTACTCCGAGCCGAGCTGGTGCGCCATTGAGTGTACAATACCCAAGCCCGCATTCGAGAAAGAAAGACCCGCAATATAGGAAGCCCAAGCCATCTGCGTGCGTGCATCGAGATCACGCCCGTCATTCACCGCCTGCTCTAGCGAGCCCGCAATGAGACGAATCGACTCATAGCTCAGAGCCTCAGAAAGCCCGAATGCCCCCTGCGTCACGTAAGATTCCACTGCATGGCAGAGCGCATCGAGACCCGTCGCCGCCGTCGTCGCCTTGGGCACACTGAGCATGAGATCGGGGTCATTCACCGAGACGAGAGGCAGACAGTTCGGATCCACCATCACCATCTTGATCAGACGCACCTCATCCGTGATCACATAATTGATCGTCACCTCGGAGGCCGTGCCTGCTGTGGTGTTGATCGCGATGATGGGTGCGCCGCGCTTGGCTGACTTTTCAATACCCTCGTAGTCGCTAATCTTGCCGCCGTTCGTCGCGAGGATGGCGATAGCCTTCGCACAGTCCTGTGGTGAGCCGCCACCGACCGATACGATGGAGTCACAGCCTTCCTGCTGATAGACAGTCAAGCCGTCATCGACATTCTTCATTGTTGGATTGGGCACAGCCTCGTCATAGATCACGTAGGGGATCTCCGCCTTGGTGAGGACAGCCTCGACCATACCCGCTACACCGAACTGCACCAAGGGCTTGTCGGTGACGAAAAGGACTTTTTGCCAGCCGCGCTTTTTGATCTCGGCGGCAATGCTCTCAATGGCACCCGAGCCCACAAAGTTGAGCTCAGGCCAATACATGCGTACAATGCGATTCATAAGCTGTCAAGCTATCATAATTGCTCCAGACCTGCAAGAAAATAATAGGGGCTAGCCTCAGCTCCCCCATGTGTATGTCCCCATGGGCTGGATGAGCAGAGAAATCTTACCGTCAAGCATATTGACATCGAATCCCACCATGACACGCCCAGAATAGGTGTCGATGGGGAAGAAGTAGTGCCCGTCCTTCTCAAGACAGAAGTTGAAATGATCCTTCATGGTGGGGTAGGCTCGGCTGAGGTAGCGTCGCAGCGTCGCGTGAGTTTTGCTATACTCAGCACCCCCGTCTTCGCTGCTCAGGCGGCGGGTGTAGGTCGTCACGAATGATGTTCCTCCATAGATGGAGCTGTGGTCATCCCCATCCAGCTTGCTACTCTGGGAGGCACCATCGTGCTGAATATAGCGTGTCGCGCCCGTCTGTGCGTTGACAAAGACGCCTGAGGGGGAGACGCGATTCTTGATGACATCGTGCTTGTTGAGCCCGTAGGAGGGGAAGAAGTAATAGCCCGCGTACTCGCCCTCCTTGTAGGAGTGGCAGGTCAGGGAGAGTGTGTCCAAGACCTCGGACTTGCCCTTCATGAGGTAGAGGAGAGCGCGTTGCAGTGCATCGGAGGCTGAGATGGGCGAGCTCGTGCTCATCTGGCGCAGCTCGGGGAGAGACTTGAAGGGGGTGGATACAAACATCTTCTCCATCTTCCAGACAGCTCCGAGAGCGTTACTGACACTGTTGTCAATAAATCTACTCGCTCCAGAATGTTTACCAGTGCTGCATTGCATCAACAAAGGCGCGAGGCAAAAAATATACAATAATTTCATCATTCCCCTATGATACAGTGTAGCAGAAAACTGTCAACAGAGAAATGAGACATTGTCTATCATTGCATAAGACTTGTTATGCGCCCCTCTCACTCGACTCGCTAGAGGGAAGTATCAGGCATCGACCCTGACCCCATGGGCGTAGAGTAGGTACTGCTTGCGGTAGACCTCCGCGATGCTCTCGCGCAGCCACGGAGGAGAGAGCACCTCGATGTCGGCACCATGTGAGAGAATCTCCTGTTGAAAGTCATAGCTAGGGCGCAGGTGATAGCGCAGGATACTGTAGTCTGTCGTCTCTTCTAGACACTCTTGCGAGGCATGGAGGGGGAGCGCGTCGAGGTAGCGATGCTTGTTGTTCTCATGCAATACCTTGAGGCGCACCTCTTCCACCTCTCCATCGTGGATGATACCGTAGCAGTCGGCAAAGTAGCTCGCTGCATCAAAATCTTTGGGTATCGTGTAGTCATCCTCCGTGGGCTCTAGGCGTTGGATGCGGTCGAGTGCGTAGATGCTCAAGTGCTCTGCTATGTCGCTCTGGGCGAGTACATACCAGCGTTGTTTGAAGAGTTTGAGGCAGTATGGGGCGATGGGGAAGCTGCTCGCGTGCTCTTTCCAAAATGACTGGTAGCTCATCATGAGGCGTTTGCCGTCGCGCATGCTCGTCATGATGCGAGGGAGGTAGCTCGTATTGCCGGGGATGCTCTCGAGTAGGATGCTATCGCTGAGCTCACGGGCGTCTTCTGTGATTTGATTGAGCGTGAGAGCCTGCACGAGCCAATCCTTGAGCTGGCTGTTATCATGCTCTCCCGATTGCTCAATATGATAACGATAGCCGCCCTTGCGCTTGCAGGTGATGTGGATGCCGAAGAGCTGGGCTATAGCCGTCTTGTGATTATGAAAGCTCTTGAGGGGGAATTTTTCTCCTTTGGGGTTGAGGGAGGACGCCGCCCAGCATTCTTGGATTTGCGCAAAGCTCACCCCGTCGAAACGTAAAATCGTCTCGATAAGCCAAATATAGCGGTGTAAGAGGTGAAATCCTTGGTCACGTGTGCTAGTTTCTGGGGCTGCCATGGTCGAGCGAAGATGAATGCTAAATGAAGAGTAGCAGAATTTCCCCGCCAGTAAAAGATAAATCGACGCTGCCCGCTCGCCAACAGCCCCTAACTCTAAATATGTTATCGTCTTCACTTATGTCTTTATTTGGCTTATGATTGTTAAATGTCGTGAGTTTAATAGATATTTTTTTATCATTCTTTCCACTTCATGCTTGATTATAGCATAGGTTTTTGATAACAGAAACATAAACTCTCGGCTTGTGGCAGTAGTAATTAAAATAGGATGCCACAAAATGCATGCAATCGAAGGCGACGCAAGCGAAAGATAGCTCTCGAATTTCGATTCTTGGGAGCGATGATCACCTTTACATTGCCGCTTTGGGTGCCGCGTTTGCGTTGGTAGATAGGGAGGAATTCGCCAACGGCAAAGCGGGCGACTCTGCTCGTGCAGAGTCGCCCGTTCATGTGCATCAGTCAAGGCGGTGCATAAGTGCTGCCTTGCCTTGCAGAAAACTTCAGATTAGCGGCGAAGATCGAGGCGCTTGAGGAGATCTTGGTAGAGGGCAAGATCGGTACGCTTGGCGTAGTTGAGGAGCTTGCGACGCTTGGCGACCATCATGAGCAGACCGCGACGGGAGGCGTAGTCGTGCTTGTTGTTGGCCATGTGTGCTGTCAGGTCGATGATGCGACCTGTGAGGAGCGCTACCTGAAAACCGGTAGAGCCTGTGTCTTTTTCGTTGATCTTGAAGTCGTTGAGGTTAATGTTGCTCATGTGTATGTTATGGTATGTGGGTTGATGTTCGTGGCTGCGGCAATCGACCTACAAGAGCGGATATCATACCACTTGGGCACGAAGAAGCAAGCCCAATCTGCTCTCAAGGATAAAGTAATTTGCGTGGAGCCGCGCTTTTTTGTTTTTTCGACACTTTAAATCTTGAAGCGTGGCAAAAAGCCTCTTTACATCGCTAAAAGATTAGTGTAAATTAAGTAGCAAGCGGTAGACTCTGTACTCTCATTGATGAGAGTTTCGTAGCGACCTGTCTATCAATAACTTAATCCAATCTTACATTATTTCATTACAAATGAAACTCAGGATAAACTCGGCACTGCGCACAATGCTGCAGGCATGCCGCGCCTCGATCTTTACCTTGACAGCGATCAGTACTGTCATTGGAGGCACATTTGCTTACAACCTTCACGCCCTCAGCAATAATCTTGAAGGCGCAGCAGGCACCTATACCCTCACAGAGCTAGACGGTACAAAGAAACTTAGTAATGGTTCAGAGACTGTTGATTATACAGGAACTGTCTTTTTTCAAGGCACGCGAACTGGAGGGATTCATGGTAACATGACCGTCAATGTGGAAAGCGGGACGCATCATGTCACCTACCTAAGTGCAGGTGGCGCGAGCTTCGACGTTGCGACAGAGGCAAACCCCGTCAATCTCGCTATTAATGTATCAGGTAGCTCGAATATCACCTTTGGGAGTAATTCCCTACTCTACGGCTGGAGTGGAGCAGTGGCTGGTATTACGACCAATGCCTATGTGAATAGTAACATTAATGTCGATACGACAGGCACTGTAAGTTCTCTCATCCTGACCATTGAAGCAAATTCATCTTCAAATGCAAACCGCAAATTCTACGGTAACCAGAATGTCACCTATACCGCTGGTCACGTAGCTGTCAATCCCACAGACTCGGGGTTTTCAACAGTATCGCTAGCTGCTGGTGCGAAGGCAGCCCAAATCGTTGGTAATATCAACTATACCTTCGGTGAGATTGGCGCAGATAATGACGCACTCACCTTTGCAGGAACCATCTACGCAGGCATCGTCAAGAAAGACTCCGGAGGTGGTAAGGTCACGGGTGATACCAATATCACGATAAACAGCGGCACCTTTACCAGTGTCTTCGGCGCTGGTGAGGAAGGCTCCTCCCACGTGGGGAGTGTGACGATCAACTATAACGGTGGCATCATCGGCAATCAGATCAGCGCCACCGCAGGCGCGAGCATATCGGAAGTCGCCACCCTCAATGTAGGTGGCGCGCTCAACAGCTCCAAGGTGGCGATGTCTACCTTTGACGTGATCAATACCACATCTGCTGCGGGCAATCTCATCGTGGACAATGCGGTCACAATCGGCGCTGATCAGACACTCAGCCTAGGTGCAGATTCAGCGGTAACAGTTAATAGCTCTCTCACACTCAATGGCGAGCTCGATCTTGGAGGTGGCAGTCTCACCATCGGCAGTGGTGGATCACTGAGCTTTGGGGCAGATGTCCTCATCGACCTCTCTACTATAGGTGGCGCGACATCAGAGCTCAACTATACGATCTTCACAGGTGGTATATCTTCCAGCTTCACATCCCTCGACTGGTCGAATCTCACAGGTCTCACAGGGATCAACCAATCCACACACAACTTCAGCTTTAGTGATACGGGTATCCTCACATTCACCATCGCAAACAGCTGGACGAATAGCGCTGGTAGTGATAACCTGACTTGGGAAGTAAATGCAGAATCCACTGGTGACGCTACTGACACCTTTGCGAATGGGGATAATGTGATTTTCTCAGCCACGACGACAGCCAATGTCTCGGGGAACATCGAGGCAAATAACGTCGCTATCGCTGACTCTGCGACGCTCACTCTCGGTCTTGCTGAGGCTGGTGCTACGCTAGAGGCGGGGTCTTTCACTGTGGGAGCTGGCAGCACACTAGACATCTCTGCTGATGTCCTCACCGCGAACTCTACCGGATTTACTGGGGGCGCGAGCTCCAATATCATATTCGCCACGGGTGAGAACATCGCCGCTGGGTACGACTTTTCTGGCTTTGCAGGATCGCTCACCGTGGAGTCTGGGACTCTCACATCAGCCAACAAGGAGCGCTTTGACAACCTCTCCTCATTGAACTTAGCCGCCAACACGACCCTGCACCTGACTGAGATTCTCAGTAATGCTGACCACCATCAACTCAATAACGTCACAGGTGACGACAGCACCGTCCTTTCCGTCGCCTTCGTCGGTCAGACCGGAGACTCACATAACAATAACAATGGTCGCATCCACCTTAGCAATGAGTTCACAGGCACGATCGAGGTGAGAGAAGGTCGATTGAACCTTGCCTACAGCGGACTCGGTGGTGCGAAAACAATCATCATCGGCAACTCTGGATCTGGAAGCAATAGCGGTCTGTATCTCAATACTGGAGGCTCAGGTTCATTTGGTGCAAGTCTCACTGTAGAAGTGAAGGCGGGCACGACGGGCTACCTCGCCCAAGATAACGGGAATCACGTCATCGCCTCGAGCTTCGTCGGTGGCACAGACACCATTCTACGCAAGAATGACGTGAACAACCTCACCGTATCTGGCGATATGTCTGGCTTCCTAGGCAAGCTCCAAGCAGGACAGAATACCTTCACGGTGACATCGAGCAGCGCGACCAACATCTCGGGTCTAGGCATCACGGGCGGTGCGACTTTTGTCGTCGGCGACGGTGGTCAGGTCCGCACCCCTGAGCTCCTTGTAGAATCAGGTACGGGCACGCTCAATGTCCTCAGCGGTGGTACTCTATCGCTCACCAACGGTCTCTCAGTGGCAGCCAACACTCTCACACTCAATGTAAATAATGGCTCTACACTAAATCTTGGCAACACCGCGGCAAGCGGTGCAGGCACCATCAACGCCAATATCGCAGGCGGTGCTACAGTCAACGCCACCGCTGCCACCACAAACGTGCTCAACAACCTCGCGCTCACCGGATCTGGCAATGTCACCCTCAGCGCCAGCGAAGCTAATGCGACTGTGACTGTGAGTGCTGCGATCTCCGGCGCTGCTGGACTCGCCATTCAGGGACAAGCGGGACAGACATTTGTACTGAGCGGTAACAATACCTACGAAGGGGGCACCAACATAGCTGCAAACACCAAGGTGTCAGCCGCATCCTTGGATACATCTTTAGGTAGAGGCTCTGTCAACTTCGTCGATGCGAGCTCGGAGCTCACCGTGGGCAACAATCTGACGATTAGAGGAAAAGACAGCAGCAGCAGTCTTTCCTATAATGCAGATCGTACGACTAGCACCTACACGAATCTCTCGCTGACAACGACAGGCTCGACATCGAGAGAGATCAGCAATAGCACCTTGATCAATACGGAAGTAACGCTAGGAGGTGGATCAACCTTAACGCTTACCAATGTTGTCATCGACGAGAATAGTCGCATATCAAACACCGATGCAACGTTGCAAATCGCAGATTCGACCATTCGAGCATCTGTTGATGCCGGTAGTCTTGTCAAGTCTAGCAACACCGCTAAAACGACAGAGGCCATTTCTAGCGATATTGAGCTTATCTATAGCCTGACAAACATTGATGTCAAGACCGTCGAGCTCTCTGGAAGTCTCACGCTCGTCGTCGATCTGGCAGGTGGTTTAGACTGGGCTACGGAGTTTCAAGAAAAGTTTAGCAAGGGTCCAGTAGGCTTTGAGCTAGCAAACATCAGTGCATATAACGGCTATTATGGCGATGTAGACATTAGGGTCATGGATGGTGCTGCGATACTATACGATGGTGTAGCATTGGGCGCAACAACATCTAGTGAAAACTTTGTCGTATTCTACATCCCCGAGCCTAGCACAGTCACGATGAGCCTCCTCGCACTTGCAGGGCTAGTCGCACGTCGCCGTCGCAAAGCTATTAGCTGCTAATCTCAATAAGATATCAAGGAGAGTCCCTCTAGAAAAATCTCCTGATACTCCCTCCTCCCCTTGTCACGTACTGCGCGAGACAAGGGGCAGGAGGGATCATTATTTTCACGCACAAGTCTCGTGCAGCGGATCGTGCAGAAAGAGAGCGCAAGGGGAGAGCGGGTGATGTCAGCTCCCCCAAGGAGGAAGATAAGCAGCAGCCCATAGGGTAGGGAGCAGTCGCGAGGATTGTTATTGATGACATATTACAAGAACGATCTAGCCCTTTTAGACTTGTATCACCCCAACAACTATGCTATTTCTAGATTTGATCTTCATTAACAGATTTTTTTATGAAAGCATCCATTTATACACTTGCGCTTGCCGCGCTCATTGGCATCATGCCCGCCTCTGCAACCATCCACAGTGAGGACAGTGACAAGCTGCGCGAGATCTTCGCCAGCACCTTTGAAGAGAAGCTCGCCCCCAAGGCTGCCGCGCGTGTTCTCGCCGATTTCCGAGCTCAGGCGAAGGCTCAAAAAATCCCCGCCGCCTTGGTCAAGCTCGTCACCGCCGAGACCATCGCCGATCTCAATATGCTCGGCCGCTACCCGCAGCATGGCATCGCCGAGCAGATCCTCGTCTACCTCGACAAGGGGCTCGCTATCTCGCTGATCAAGCGCACGGATGACAAGCATGTGATCAATTTCACGCGCTACGAGGCCGGCGCGGATGGCGTGACGCATGCGCTCGCGCCTGTCACGATGATCAATCCCGCGACGAAGAAGCCCTACTTTAGCCTACCCGAG
>CAYJJA010000035.1:12167-22110 GCA_964370355.1 uncultured Akkermansia sp.
GAGGAGCTGCTCGCCAAGATCGCGAAGAAGGAGGACCAGCAGCGAATCAAGCTCATGCACCGCATTCTTAACGAGAATGTCGCCGCGATGGCTCCTGTCTACCATCTCTCGCCCAAGAAGTATGCGAAGGGCGGCTACATGGGCCAGATGGTCAACACGCCTGTGGTCTTCTATGAGCGTCAGTTGCAGTTCTTCCCCTCGCAGTTCCCCAGTGAGGAGGTGGCTGTGCGCAATGCGCTGGGCTACATCTATCATGGCTATGAGAAGCTCAGCCAGCATCCTCAGGTCTATTATGCTCAGGAGGCTTACCGCGGGACGACTCCTTCTAGCATGATGCAGGTCTACTTTCACCCTGGGGGGAATGTGTACAAGCCCAGCGTCGTCTTCTCGACAAAGCATTTTGCAAAGCTGGAGCAGGAGCATGTGCGCACCCAGCTCATGGAGAAGGCGGATTACCTCTACTATGTCCAGCAGCAGCTCCAAGGGATGCTCAAGAAACAGGGTGTGCTGCCTGAGACCTCACCTGACAAGGCGGGGTTGACCCCCGAGCAGCAGATTCTCGTCAGGTGGAGCAATGCGATGGATCACTACATGCTGCGCCTCATGGGGCAAGCTGGACTAGTGGCTCCGCCCAATAAGCATTCTCGCGGTCATAGCACGCTCGCTGGCTCTCAGCGTATGAAGCTCAAGCACCTCGCCCCCATCATGGGAGAAGAGACGATCAAGCCTGTGAGCGATCGCGACAAGGTCAAGGCACAGGCTCTCGCCAAGCGCAACAAGGAGAAGAGTGATGCTCTACACGATAAGGAGTACGAGCCTGAGCGCAAGAGACTCCAAAAGCATATGCAGAGTGGCGGCACGGCGCAGAATTATGATAGAAATATTAATCCCTAGGAGAGTAATTCTCTTTGTTACTTAGGCAGACGATAATGCCACAACGGCGTCTTGCTTATTACTTTGGCAATACTTAATGAAGGAAACACGGTCTGCGTACTTGATTAGATAGAGCCCATCAAGTCGCAATCTGGCATAATCGCTTCGCGTCGCTACGCTAGCTCGCTTTTATACAGATTACTCCTTGACAGCCTCTATCTAATCAAGTTAAGGGTATGTACTTCCTTTTGTTGAATGAAAAATAAGATTTTTCACCCAACAAAAAGAAGCTTTGATATTCAGATATGCCCATTTATGCAAATCCTGCAATTTGTTACATTAACTACTGCCAAAGTAATAAGAGCATGTACTTCCTTTTATTGAATGAAAAATGAGATTTTTCATTCAGTAAAAGGAAGCTATGATATGGTGACGCTAGTACAAGTGCTCGCCCATTTTATCACACGAACTATCGCCAAAGTAATAACATCTTTTATACATATGAAAAAATACATGCTTCCTCTCTTGGCATTGGGTACATTGTGCTCATGCAGTCAGCAGCCCGACCCCACTTTTGGGCAGCCCGACCCCTTCCTCTATCCCAGCGTCAAGGGCGAAGAGCTCACCAAGCTGCGCCAACAGCTCATGGATATCAAGCAGAATGGCTACGCCCTACGCGTGCGCGAAACACTCGATCCCAATGATGCGAGGCGCAAGCCAAAGCACCTCGTCTATCAAGTCAAGCGTCAGGCTGACTGGGATGCCTTGATTGATCGCTGGCTTGCCGTTGAGGATTGGATGACAATGACTGACAGACCAGACTACAAGATCAGCGTGTCCCTCCCCACGCACTGGGTTGCGATCGACTTCATTGATCAAAAGGGTCGCGCTATTCTCTCCGTGAATATGCGTCACCTCCAGTCTTATGTCTATCAAAGGGAGGGGAAGGGCAAGGAGGGCAGGAGCTGTATCTATGATGATGTGATGGAGCATCTCCTCAAGGACTACCCCCGTCTCCGTCCCCAGCGAGAGTACGTGAAGAAGGCTCAGCAGGGCGATGCCGAGGCTCAACTGGCACTCGCTAATGATTATCTCAGTGATTCAAAGCTGGTCGATAGCAAGCCCTATGATGCCAAGCTCGGACTCTACTGGCTAGAGCAGGCGGCCAAGCAGAATTTGAGCAGCGCGCTCGGGAAGCTCGCAGAAATTTACAAAGAAGGCAAGCACGGCGTGACCGCTGACAAGGCCAAGGCGGCCGCCTATTACCAACAAGCCGCGTCTCATACGACCTATCCCGATCTGCGCAAGGCCTACCAAGAGGCCGCGCGAGATCTATCACGCTGAGCTCTGAGCCTGTGAGAGAGTCTCTTTGCTGACAGCACTCGCGCACGAGTGCTGCCAGCAGGGCAAAGGGCTCATGTCATCCACAATCCATTCATCACATCATGTTCACCAGTCTATCATTATTGATCCTATCATCGACGACCCCTACTCCTACGAGTATGCCATGTGGAGAGCATCCTGTAGTGCTAGCTCCCCCTGAGCGAGGAGAAGCACCAGCCTATCAGTACAGCCTTCGCCCCGCGCCCGTATTAGAGGCACTATCACCCGATGGGCAAGCCGATAAAAATGCGGCGTGCTTCATGATGCTGCTCTATGCTAACTACCTCAAAGAGTTGGCTCTTCATCTGAAAGCTGAGCAGGGTGAGGATTTGGAAAGCATCAAGGAACAGGCTTTTAGGGAGGCTCTCAAGAATTGCCTCCAGTCTGATACCAGCCTGCCTCCCAACTTGAAACGCGCGGGGGAAGTGACCTTGCATCTCTTGGTTCATGAAAATACTTTGCAGGTGACGAACAATGTCGAGGATTATGCTGACGAGATCCCATGGTTCATGGACGCTCCCATGGAGCTGCCTATTCTCTTGCTCATGTCTCAGTCGGGGCAGGGGCTCATCGAGTTCTTGCAGCAGAATGATACTGCTCCCAAGCAGAGCATCAGTGATGTCTTGCTCGCGCTGAGTGATGAGTTTAAAAGCAGGGCGGACTCGCTCGCAGGTCAAGATTCTAGCCTGAAAGCACTCTATCCTGATGAGTGTGACGCTTTATTCGACCCATCGGGTATGACTGCGGATTTTCTCTACGCGGGGGAGCTCCCTGAGGCCGAGAAGCAATATCTGAAAAAGATGCTTGCGCATATCGCAGCATACAAGCAAGCAACGAAGGATCAGCCCCTGAGCTCCGATGCTCGACTGCGTGCGATCTATGAGCCCCTATTCCAATGGGATCGTGGGGGCTTGAGTGAGAAGAATAAGAAGTTCCTTGCCCAATTAGAAGAGTCCTATCGTTCTGGTTTACAAGCTTATCAGAATAGAGAGGCAGAATGGGAAGATGACTTTGAATCCCTCCTAGGAGTCGAGCTCAGCATGATGATCGAGCTCATCTGGATGCAAAATCTTTCACAACTTGCCTATGAATACGGAGCTTTTGGGGAATGCGTCGCTTTCCCTCTTCTCTTCCACTCTCATGTTGAGAGCAAGAAATAGCTCGATGCCGCGAGGCCGAGCGAGAGCTTTAGGACTCGCTAGCTGCGCTCGCTGCGGCAGCTGTGGGTAGATGTGGGGTGAGCGTGTGATGAGAGCGGCTCTCCTGCGTGAGTGCGTGCTCCTCGGCGCGTAGCTGGAGCTGCTCTTGCATGCGTAGCGGGCGGCTGGGGAGCTCGGTGTGCAGCTCGGCGGTGGGGCTGTAGCTGCCGTCATCCATGAGGAGAAAGGAGTTCGTATTGTCCCGCAAGCAGGTGTCGAGGATGTCGCGCGCGCGCTGCGCGAGAGCGGGGTCTTCTAGCGGGATCATGAGCTCGACGCGCTTGTTGAGATTGCGGCTCATCCAGTCGGCGCTGGCGATGTAGGTGAGGGGACGCCCGCCATTGTGGAAGCTCAGGATGCGCGCGTGCTCGAGGTAAAAGTCGATGCTGATGATGCGCGTGTTGCTACGTGCGCGTAGGGAGCTAGGCACCCAGCAGCAGATGCCGCGTATGTTGAGGCGTATGTGCACGCCGGCTTCGGCGGCGCGCTCGAGCGCGTCCATGACGGACTTCTCATTGAGGGCGTTCATCTTTGCCTTGATTTCGGCGTACTCACCGAGGCGTGCTCGGGCGGCCTCGGCGTCGATGAGCTCGATGAGGCGCTTTTTCATCATGTCGGGCGAGGGGTAGATGCGGCGAAATCCCGTGAGCTGGGTGAGACCGGTGACGGTGTTGAAGAATTGGCTCGCGTCAGACCCCAGCTTGTCGTTGCAGGTGAGCAGCGAGAGATCGACGTAGGCGCGGGCGGTGGATTCGTTGTAATTCCCTGTGCCAAAGTGGCAGTAGCGGCGCAGCTGCCCGCCCTCGCGGCGTACGATGAGCAGGATCTTGGCGTGGGTCTTGTAGCCCTTCACCCCGTAGACGACCTGGACGCCCGCACGCTGGAGTCGCTCGGCCTGAGTGAGGTTGTTTTGCTCATCAAAGCGGGCCTTGAGCTCGATGAGGACGGTGACTTGCTTGCCCGCCTCGGCGGCGCGGCAGAGTGCTGCGATGAAGCGCGAGTTCTTCGCCGTACGGTAGAGCACCTGCTTGATGGCGATGACATGCGGGTCGCGTGCCGCCTCCTCGATGAGGCGGATGACGGGCTCGTAGGACTCGAAGGGGTTGTTGATGAGGATGTCGCCTTGGATGATGTTTTCAAACATGCTGATGTGCGCATCGACTCCTTGCGCTGCAGCGGGCTTCCACGCGGGGGCTTTGTGCGCGTCGTTACCCGATTCAAAGGCCATGGACATGAAGTCATTGAGGCGTAGCGGTCCCGCGACAAGGCTGATAGTCTCTTCGCGTGCCTTGACGATACGGGCTATTTCATGGCGCAAGAGCGGGGGCGTGCAGACAGGGAGCTCGAGGCGGATGCAGTCGGAGAATTTGCGTGCGATGAGGACTTCGGACATTTCCTCGACCATGTCGCCATCTTCGTCTTCGAGCATGATGTCTCCATTGCGCGTGAGGCGAAAGGTGCTACTACAGAGGACTCTTTCTGAGGGAAAAAGCTGAGGGGCAAAGCGCAGGACGAGATCTTCGAGTAGCATATAGCCCTTGTGCTGACTGAGCGGGAGCTGCTGGCGGCGTGCCAGCCCCTCGGGTAGCACGATGGCGACGAAGCGGAGCTGGGGCTCGAGCTCAACGCCGAGATCGGACACTGCGAGCGAGCTTAATCCGAAGCCGACGATGAGCTTGAGCGAGGGCAGTGGGGTGTGCGCATGATCGCCTAGCGCCAGTAGCGTGAGCGCGGGGGCGATGTGGTGGTGGAAGTACTGCTCAAGCTCCGCGAGCTCCTCCTCGCTCAGCGCGTTGAGCGGGGTGGGTGCAAGCTCCTGCTCACGGAGGAGGGGTAGCAGCTGCTCGTTGTAGATCTGGTACTGCCGCGCGACCATGGCCGCGGCGCGGGGGTGGATGAGGTCGAGCTGATCGCGTGCGGTGAGCCCGCAGATGTCGGTGCTGCGGTTGCCCGCCTGCGCGAGGAGGGTGAGCCCTCCGATGCGGACTTGGTAGAACTCATCGAGATTGCTCGCGGAGATGGCGAGGAATTTGAGGCGTTCGAGCCGGGGGCTTTCTGGGCGGCTGGCGAGGTGGAGGACGCGCTCGTTGAATTCGAGCCACGAGAGTTCGCGATTGAGGTACATGGTCGTGGGGATAGTCGCCGAGGGCTGCGCCTCCGTCTCGGAGGGCGGCTTATTCCTCGGCTGGTTCTTGGTAGTGAGGTAGGGGGCTTACTTCGTTGCCCGTGAGGGGGGCGCGGCGTTGGTAGACGTGAGGGGCGAGCTCGGGGCTGCTCTCGTAGGCGTCGCGGAACATCTCAAGCTTGGCATCCATGTTGTCGAGGTAGTGGAGCAGCACGGCCTCGGGGGTCTTGGGCACGACGGGCGAGCCAAAGGAGAGCTCTCCGTGATGCGAGGCGACGAGGTGCAGGAGGTGCAGGCGTACCTTCTCGGTGGGTGGCTCTAGCTGCCTCCACTCAGCGCGTCGCTCGGGGGTCATCACAAAGCTCCAGAACTTATTGATCATCTCCATGCCGATGGGGATATGCCCGAGCAGCTCGGCGACCTCGCTGTAGGGCATGGTAAAGCCCTTTTCCTCGTACTGATTCTCCCACATCTTGCCGCAGTCGTGGAAGAGGATGCCCGCGATGAGCAGATCCTCATTCACCTGCTCATAGATGGCGCAAAGGGCGTGCCCCGCGCGCATGATGCCCGCGACATGCTCGACGAGGCCTCCGCGGCGTGCGTGGTGAAAGCTCCTCGCGGCAGCGCAGCGGCGGAAGCGCTCTTCAAAGGTATCCAGCAGGCTGCGGCAGAGGTAGCGCAGACGTGGGTCGCGCAGCGCGTGGACGCGCTCGACGATGTAGTCCCAGTCCTGCTGCTGCTTGGCGATGAGGGGGGCACTGCCCGCGAGCAGCTCTCGCTCCTCCTCGGAGCTGAGGGGGCGTAGGCTGAGATCTCGGACCTCCATGCCAAAGCTGCCATTCTCCCAGCTGGCGCGTAGCTCAAGGCTGACTTTCTCCACGAGCTGGCTGCACTCGTCGTACCAAGGGGCGTTGTCCCAGACCTTGAGGGCGAAGCTGGAGGTGATGTCGGCGAAGTGGAGCTCAAGGTAGGGCTTGCCTGTCTTGGTGATTTTTTCGAGCTTTTGGGTGAGCTGTGCGTAGAGGCTGCCTTGGACAGGGGTGGCTTGGGCTTCTTTCTTGAGTTCGTTGATACTATTCCAGCGCATGAGGGTAAGAGGGGGATGGGGTGTGAGAATGAGGCAACTATTGCGTCTCTTATGCTAGAAATTCTAGCACGAAAAGTCAAGCCGAAAGCTCCCTTGTGTCACACTTGTTTCAAGGCTGGGTCACAAGGCTGCCTCCGCTTTCTTGGGAGAAAATGCTACTGCGGCTCTAGCAGAGGGTCTAATCCTCTAAGAGCTTGAGATCCTTAGCCGCGCCTTCACGAGCCTTTTGATCGCTGGGGTCTGTTGTTTGCAGGCATTTTTTATACCACTCCTTCGCCTTTTGCTTGTCTACTGAGACACCGCGCCCATAGTGGTAGACCTTTCCGAGATTCAACATGGCAAAGCCATTATCACGCAAGGCAGCACGCTCATACCACTTGAGTGCGAGATCATAGGATTGCTCCACGCCCTGTGCGTTGTTGTAGAGTGTAGCTAGATTATTCTGAGCACCTGCATGACCTTGGGCGGCGGCTTGCTTGTAGAGGCGTAGTGCCTCAGCATAATTTCCAGCTTCTTCGGCGCGAAGAGCCTCATTGAAACAATCTACGAGATCTGTACGTGAAGGGCCGAGACGAATGCGCTCTTCCTCGAGATTGCTCTCGCGCATGCGCTGCACGCTAGCCTTCTGATTATTTCTTGTGATGATGATCAGTTTATCACTCATTGTGATGATGAGCAGCAGCAGCACGAGCATCCAGCCAATCACCGTCGCGACGACCCAGAGCCATAGGATGCGGCGGGCTGGTGATGCTGCTGCGGCGGCACGAGCTTGTTCTTTTTCGCGCTGCTTTTGGAGGGCGGCTTGCCACTCGGTAGCACTCTGCCAGCGTGCCGTGTGACGCACGGCCATGGCGCGGTCTATCGACTCGCGAAAGGGCAGTGAGTAATGAGTCATATCCTCTCGCTGGCTGAGGGGGACGACAGGGTCTTGATCGACCACGGCACGAGCACCGCTCTGGGCTGGTCGCTCGCCTGTCATGAGTCTGTAGATGCTGCCACCTAACGCGTAAATGTCGCTCCAAGGTCCTGTATTGCTCTGACTGTATATTTGCTCGATGGGGGTGTAGCCAGCAGACTCGATGACGGTCTGGGTGTGCTGGGCGTACATCTGCTTGGCCGTGCCAAAGTCGATGATGTAGGGCGTGCCCTGCTCGTCGATGAGGATGTTGTCAGGCTTGAGGTCGCGGTGCTGGATCTTGTTGCTATGGAGGTAGTCGATGGCTCCGAGTAGGGTGATGAGGAGGTCACATAGCTCGGTCTCGCTCCACCGAGGAGTGCTGCTGCGCTGCTGGTCACATTGCTCAAGGGACTGCCCGCCTACGTGATCCATGACGTAGTAGGCGGTATTGTTGGTCTCAAAGGCGCGGTGTACCTTGACGATGTGGGGATGATCTAGCTCGGCGAGGAGGCGGGCCTCGGCGACGAAGTTCTTCATCGCCCAGGCAAAGTCCTCGGCCTTGCCATGTACGTGTACGCGGCTTGAGCTGGGCTCGCGGAAGGCGTAATCTTTGGGCAGGTTCTCCTTGATGACGACCTGCCTCTCCTCGACGCTGTCGTAGGCGAGGTAGGTGACGCCAAAGCCGCCCTGCCCGAGTACCGCCTCGATGCGGTAGGTGGAGAGCATGCTGCCAGGGGCTAAGGCGGAGCTGTAGTCGGCACTCGGTGATTCTGGTGAGGGGGTGGGAGAGGTCATGAGAGATGCTGAGCATGGGCGACGGGGGGATGATAGGAGATGGGAAAACGAGGCTTTTAATCCTCCAAGAGCTTGAGATTGGCCGCTGCGCCTTCACGAGCCTCTTGATAGCGAGGGTCTGTTGTTTGCAGACATTTATTATACCACTCCTTCGCCTTTTGCTTGTCAATGGAGACACCGCGGCCATAGTGGTAGGCAAGCCCCATGCCAAACATAGCTGAGCCGACACCACGCAAGGCTGCACGCTCGTACCATTTGAAAGCGAGCTCATCGGATTGCTCCACGCCCCAGGCGTTGTGGTAGAAGCTGCCTAAGTTATTCTGAGCCGAGGCCTCACCCTGAGCGGCGGCTTGCTTGTAGAGGCGTAGTGCCTCAGCATAATTTCCAGCCTCTTCGGCGCGACGAGCTTCATTGAAGCATTCATTGAGATCGCTACGCGATGGCTTGAAGCGTATAAGCTCCTCCTCGAGATTGCTCTCTCGCATGCGCTCCATGATGCCCTCCTGATCACCTACTGTGATGATGAGCAGCAGCACGAGCATCCAGCCAATCACCGTCGCAACGACCCAGGGCCATAGGATGCGGCGGGCTGCAGCTGGTGCTGGGGAGGGGGCGCTCGGTGCTGCTGTGGCGCGTGTTTGCTCTTCGTCGCGCTGCTTTTGGAGGACGGCTTGCCACTCGGTCGCACTCTGCCAGCGTGCCGTGTGGCGCAGAGCCATGGCGCGGTCTATTGTCTCACGAAAGGAGAGGGAGTAGCCTGCCATGTCTTTTCGTTTGCTCAGGGGGGTGACAGGATCTTGATCGCTAGAGATGCGATCGACGCTCTTGGCGGGTCGCTCGCCTGTCATGAGCCTGTAGATAGTACCACCTAGCGCGTAGAGGTCGCTCCACGGTCCTGTATTGCTCTGGCTGGAGATTTGCTCAATGGGGGTGTAGCCTATGGACTCGATGACGGTCTGGGTGTGCTGGGCATACATCTGCTTGGCCGTGCCAAAGTCGATGATGTAGGGCTTGTTCTGCTCATCAATGAGGATGTTGTCAGGCTTGATATCGCGATGCTGGATATTCTTGCTGTGCAGGTAGTCGAGTGCTCCGAGCAGGGTGATGAGCAGCTCGCGCAGCTCGCTCTCGCTCCATTTGGGGCTGCCGCTGCGCTGCTGGTCGCATTGGGCGAGGGATTGCCCGCCTACGTAGTCCATGACGTAGTAGGCGGTGTTGTTGGCTTCAAAGGCGCGGTGTACCTTGACGATATTGGGGTGATCCAGCTCGGCGAGGAGGCGTGCCTCGCCGATGAAGTTCTTCATCGCCCAGGCGAAGTCCTCCGCCTTGCCATGCACGAGTACGCGGCTCGAGGTCGGCTCGCGAAAGGCGTAGCTGCAAGGCAGATTCTCTTTGAGCACGATTTGCCTTTCCTCCTCGCTGTCGTAGGCGAGGTAGGTGATGCCAAAGCCCCCCTGCCCGAGTACGGCCTCGATGCGGTAGGTGGCGAGCATGCTGCCAAGGGCTAGAGATGTCGTGTATTCTGCGGAGGGAGAGGGGGTGTTACTCATAGGAGATGAAACAAAGACGGGGGGATGAGAGAG
>CAYJJA010000036.1:0-4927 GCA_964370355.1 uncultured Akkermansia sp.
GGTACGATACGTCCTTTTCGGACGAGCTGATTGATGGTCGGCATGTTTCCTTCTAGTTTATTGTTATTCAGGCGCTTTAAAACAATTAGCAAGCATCTCTTCTAGAGGAAACTTACCGATTCTCCGGCGGCGACCCGATAAAATCATCTGACTACTATGCTGTTTAGCACAGACAGATGGACGAGCATTGTACTCTAATCGCCACACTTTGCAAGCCTTTTTGTACGGAAAGATAAACTTTTTTTCCACCGCGACTTACAGCGACCAAATCCCGCCATTCTCTAGGGCTCGCTGGAGCGAATCGAGCAGCTGCTGCGCCGTAAAGCCAGCCTCGCGCAGCGACACGAGAGAACGCGCTCCATCCCTCTTCGCCAGCCTCTTGCCCTGCGCATCACAGATCAAGCCATGATGCCTATACAGCGGGGTGGGCAGTCCCAACAAGCCCTGAATCACCCGATGCAGATGCGTCGAGGAAGACAAATCCAGCCCCCGCGTCACATGACTGATCTGCTGCATCGCATCATCCACCACCACACAGAGATGATAGCTCGCGGGGAATTCCTTGCGCGCCAGCACAGGATCACCCCACGCGCTGGGCACGACACACTGCTCCCCTTGCAGCTCATCCACCCATGAGAGCACACCGAGCTCATCCTCCGCGCGGCGCATATCCAGCCGCCACGCATGCGCCTCCCCACGAGACAGACGCTGCTCCACCAGCTCAGGCGGCAGAGCACGGCACTGCCCCTCGTACTGGAATCCCAGCTCCTCATGAGGCGCACGCCCACTCTCCAGCATCTGCGTACGTATCTCCGCGCGCGTGCAAAAGCAGGGATAGAGAAAGCCCCCCTCACGCAGCCGCGCGAGAGCAGCCGCGTAACGATCAAAGCTACGACTCTGCCAGAGCACATCGCCGTCAAAGGTCAGCCCCAGCCAGCGCAGATCACGCTCCATGAGCTCCACCCACTCGGGCTTGCAGCGCGCATCAATATCCTCGATGCGCAGCAGACACTCCCCTCCCCCACGCTGGGCGTAGTCACGCGCCTCCACGGCAGCGAGCACATGCCCCACGTGCAGCGGTCCGCTCGGAGAGGGTGCGAATCGCGTACGCATCACAGCCATACCACTATAATATAATAGAACAGCTCTCCCCCTGCCTCACTCCGCTGCATCAGCATCGGTCGCTTCGGCAGGCGTAGTCGGGGCATAGTCCGTGATATGAATCTCACTCAGGTCACGAGGAGCACCACCCGTCGCATCAGACGAGCCCGCGTATCCCGTCACCTCCCCAGAATAGCCATTGCCCGAGCCCGAGCGCAGCTCCACGATCGCGGGGACATCCGCAATCACATAGCCACCCTCCTTGCCACGGTGATAGATCGCTCCACCCAGCTCAAAGCCCTGCGGTCCCTCCACCGACACGCGCAGCAAGGCCTCGTGACCCAGCCCCTCATAGAGGAACTCCTCGCAGAGCCTCCAACGCGTGCCATACTGATCGACAAACTCCCCAGCCTTCGCCCCCGCCTTCATCTGGGGCTTCACCTCATGATAGCGCAGCGGCAGCTCGGGGCGCGCGTAGTAGGCCTTCTCCCCCTTCACATAGACGACATGATTGTCTATATTGAAAATAGCCTCATGAAAGGACTCGGGAACGCTATCACCGAGCTCAGGCTCGGGCGCGAGCTTAGGATTCAGCGTAAAAGGCTGCTTTGTCAGCCCATGCTCCACGATACTCACAGCTACTCCCGAGCTTGAGCTATTAAAATCAAGCAAGAGTGCTATCATGCCGCACTCCTCGCCCTCCAGCTCCAGATACAGCCGACTCTCGCCGACACGCTGCATCGTATAAGTCCCCTCCTCATCGCTGCTGCGCCACTTGTCCTTGCCAAACTCGATATGCGATCCCCACATATCCTCAGGGCGCAGCTCCTCATCACGCCACGGCCACTCTTCATAGCGCTGCATACGCGACATGGCATAAAAATGCACCCCCGACGAGCCCGACGAAAAGACCTGCGCTCTATCAGCTATCAGCGAGAGAATCATGCCATCCAAGGACGCGCACTCCAAAACTGAATAAATATTCTGCGCGAGCACCTCGCTCTCATTCTTCAGCAGAGCCACGGCACGCTCCTGCTGACTCACACGAGCCTCCAGAGACTTGAGACGCGCCTCCTGCGACGAGGCAGCACTCTGCCCCACCAGAGCGGCAGATGAAAACAAAGACAGCACACCGAGAGCCAGCCCCACACGCGCAGAGCCAGAAAGATGAGTTGAGAGAAAAGAAGAGAAAGAAGAGAAAGTCATCATAAAATAATTCTATAGCCCACTATATAAACACAGAGCCACCCCCATGACAAGCCCATTCTTTCGTGAGCCCTGCATGCACAGAAATAGCATTGATCTCACCCCCTACGAGATGATACACTCTTATCCCAGTATGAACAAACACCGCTACACGAGCCTCCTTCTCGCCCTGCTGAGTCAGCCGGCACTCCACGCCTCCACCCCCGAGAGCGTCCCGCAGACCCTCACGGGCGGCTGGCAGCTCGAATGGCACGATGAGTTCTCAGGCGACAAGCTCGACCTGAGCAAATGGGCCTACGAGCTCGGCGTCGTGCGCAACCACGGCTCCTCACAGACCTATACAAAAGAAGCCGTCACCCTCGAAGACGGCAAGCTCGTCCTCACCACCCGCCACGCAGAAACGCCCAACTCGCGACACGACCCCAAAAAGGACAAGGGCGGCTGGAATCTCCACATGCCCTCACGCCCCTACTCCAGCGGCTCCGTCACCACGCGCCGCATCAAGAACTTCACCCCCGGCAGCCGCCTTGAGATACGCGCACGCCTCCCCAAGGCGGCGGGAGCCTGGCCCGCCATCTGGCTGCTCGGCGACAACGGCATGCCCTGGCCGACGAATGGCGAGATCGACATCATGGAGCATCTCTCCCAGCATCCGGGTCTCTGCTACACCACCTTTCACTGGGGCAAAGGAGGCGAGCGCAAGGCGACGTCGAAGGGCTTCACCCGCTGGCTGCGCTACCCCTACGAGCGATTCCACGTCTATGCGATGGAATGGCACAAGGATAGCATACGCGTCTTTGTCAACGATGTCGAGGTGGCCAACTTCGACAGCAAAGTTGCCACCTACCCCAATGGGGTGAATCCCTTCAACACCCCTGCCTACCTCATCATCAACACCGCCCTAGGAGGCCCTGGCACCTGGCCCGAGCAGCCCAAGGCCAGCGACTACCCCGCGCGCTTTGAGATCGACTACGTACGCTACTACCGCAGTACTCAGCCCCACAAGAAGCCCGAGAAAAAGGCTGCCCCCGTCCAGCTCACCTACTGAGCACGACGGTCATCAATAAGCTCAATACAAAATTCGCCGATCTAAGAATTTAACTTTTAGCTGCTCACCTAATAATCTTGACAACCCCTGCACTTTACTATATCATCTCAAGCGATGAAGACAAATTATCTCCTCGCCCTGTGCGCAGCACCTGCGCTCGTACTCACCGTATCCGCAGAAGAAGAATCGAAGCTCGAAGTCTTCGGCGAACTCATGGGTGCCACCGTTGAAGTAGCTGACCAATATCTTGATATTCTCAATGCTCTCAAGGAAGGAAAAACCACTCCTGCAGAAGCAGCCCCCCTCGTCGACAAGCTCGCTGACACTCTCGGCAAACTCACAGCAGCGATGAAGCAACTCGCTGGCTCGATGACCCCAGAGGAACAAGCCGAGCTCGGCAAGCAACTCGCAGACCCCGAAGTCGCCAAGCCCCTTGAGGAAATGAGCAAAGCCATGGAAATGGTCAAGGCACACCTCATTGAGATCAACTACTTCGACAGCGCTGAGCTCAAGGCCGCTTGCGAAAAGCTCGACAAGGCCGGCGAATAAAACGTCTCACTTCTATCAATTAGCAAAGTACCCCCACACTCTGAGAGAATGTGGGGGTGCTTTTTTGTCATCATCACGCTATGACGCACGCAAGCGCAGCCTTTCTGACGCTGCGTCAAACAAGAATACATTGATGTAAATTTATTCTTCCTCCCTATCAGATTAATCTTGACGACAGTTATTATTTTTTATAAAATTTACAGAGATGAAAACTAATTATATTCTCGCTTTGTGCGCAGTACCCGCACTTGTCCAAACAGCAGCTGCAGAAGAAGTCTCCAAGGTCGATCAATTCGGCGATCAAACAATTGCCATTCTAGAAACAGCCTCGACCTATCTCGACATTCTCAAGACCGTCAAAGAAAAGAAAGCCACTCCCGCCGAGGCTGCAAAAGCCATCAGAGAACTCGCCACAACAGTTGAGACGATCAAAAAAGGACTGATGGAATTGGCAGCTACCATGACCCCTGAGGAGCAAGCCGAAATCCAGAAGCAACTCTCTGATCCTGAATTCGTCGCAGCTATCGAGCAAATCGAAAATGCAATGAAAGAAGTAAAGGCAGCTCTCATTAAGCGCGAATACTACGGCAGCGCCGAGCTCAAGGCAGCTTGCGAAATGTATGACAAGGCTTCTGAATAAACATCCGTCGCAACACAGCATCATTCATTCACGCGCCCGCTTTCTCTCAGAGAGCGGGCGACTCATATTTATGAAAATAGAATAACTCTCAAGCAGTAAACTAATATCACGAGCTATAAGGCTATGCCATTTATTAGATAAAACGAGCTTGCAATCTCGCCCTTTTCCTTTAAGATGGAAGATATGAAACATTTATTACCTACAGCGCTTGCGCTTGCTATTGCCACACCGGCACTCGTCAGTCCCGCTCTCGCAGATGAAGTCACCCCTCCACCACCCGACCCCAACGTATCCGCATCTGCACTGGGTGAACACGACATGGAGCCCCAAGGAGGCGGCGAGGACGACTCCGAGGAGGACATGGAGCCCCAAGGTGGAGGTGA
>CAYJJA010000036.1:5027-20722 GCA_964370355.1 uncultured Akkermansia sp.
GACATGGAGCCCCAAGGTGGAGGTGAAGACGACTCAGAGGAGGACATGGAGCCCCAAGGTGGAGGTGAAGACGACTCAGAGGAGGATATGGAGCCCCAAGGTGGAGGTGAAGACGACTCAGAGGAGGACATGGAGCCCCAAGGTGGAGGTGAAGACGACTCAGAGGAGGACATGGACCCCCAAGGTGGCGATGACATAAGTCCTGATCAATTCATCAAAGCAGGCATCCTCCCCTTAGTCAAGTTCTATACCGAGCAGGTAAGGCAAGTTTTACCAAAATCGGAATCACAGGAGGAGATGCTCACTGTTCTCAAGCCCCTCACGGATGAGTCTGGCGCAGCCTTGGCTCTTTGTGAGGACGTGATCAAGAATAGCTCTCCTGAGTTTGAAGCCGCGCTCGTCGCCTATCTCAAGAATGGCAGAAATAGCAAAGAGCTGCGACGCGCCCTATTCGAGTATCGCCGCGCAAAAACCATCCTCAGAGACAATGCGGATTACTACGGTAGCGACAAGGTCAAAGAACTTTGTAACCAGTATGAGCAAAAGCTAGCCCCCATCGTGGAATATATCCATCTCTTCCGATTTGGCAAGCAGCAAGGCGATGAAAAATTGGTCGAATACATGGTAGCCTACCAAGATAGAGAAATGGTGCTTCACGACCTACGCCACGCGCTCAAGGACCTCATTGATAAAAAAATCAATCATCAAAAGGCAAGGATAACCATGGAGTCCTACGACACGACCTTTCATGACATCAGTCTCTTCATTGAAGCAGGCGAAAAGAACAACAAAGAATTCGCCCGAAAGGCCTACGATGAATCTCGTTCTGAGAAATGGACGAAGAAGCAGATCAGGCAGATGAAGAAGTATATCAAGCAGGTCAAAAAGCTCAAAAACACCGAGGTGGACGAATACGGCGACCTCGCAGAGCCCTATGAGATTGCCGAGGCAGTCATAGAGCGAGTAGAAGGCTAGCGCTAAAACTCGCTCCGAGACGAGTAGGAGATCAATTACGCCATACCTTCTTATAACCAGCACATATTAAAAATTTATCCGAATGGGTGACGCCTCTTATTACAAGAGGCGTCACCTCTGCCATTAAGCCCCCGCGCAGAAATGCTCGCTCCCAGGCTCTAGCACTCACCAACAACTCAAGATCTTCACAAGATCACCCCACCTCACACATACATACATACAGCATGCGACTCCCCCTCCTAGCCCCCCTCATTCTCGCCAGCGCACTCGTCTCTCCCCTCGCCGCCAAGGTCGAGATAGAGGCGCAGCATCTCCACTCCCTGCTCTACGCCGATCTCGACACCCAGCCTCTGCTACGCCTGCGCATCCACTGCGAGAAGGAAGGCACCACACTGGAGTCACTGCGCTTCCAGGTGACGGGAGGCGGAGCACTCAAGGCACTAAGCCTCTACCGCGCGGGCAATGAAGGTCGCGCAAGGCTCTTTAGCCTCCGCGCCGCTCGGACTCAGGAGCGATGCACCACCATACGCATGAGCCCCAAGCGCGCCAAAGACAGCGTGACCTTCACAGGCTCGCTCAAGCTCAAAAAGGGCGATAATTTCATCTGGCTCACCGGCAGCACCACCAAGGCAGCTGCGGGCAACATGCGCGTGGACGCCGAGCTCACGCAGGTCAAGACCAGCGACCCCGAGACCACCATCACCGCCGGCGACCCCCAAGGCACGCTGGAGGTCTATCCCTTTGCCCAGCGCATCGTGCCCTACTATAGAGACAAGCAGCTCATGCAGTGGTTCCCCGACCAGCTCACGCCTAGAGACTTCAGGTACATCACCGACATCATCTACTTCAACCTCACCTGTGATCACTCAGGCAACCTCGTCGGTGGTGACAAACAAGAATTCATCGCGGGCATCCACAAGCTCAAAAAACTCCGAGGCAAGCAGCCCGTTGACATCATCCTCGGCATCGCCCACAGCGACCCCGGCTTCACCGCGACCTCGGCGAACCCCGAGGCACGCCGCCGCTTTGCCCAGCAAATAGCCGCCTACCTTGAGAAGTACAAGCTCGACGGCGTGGACATCGACTGGGAATACCCTGATAACGACGAGCAGTGGATCTACTTTAGCTACATGATCAATGACATACGCGAAGAGCTCGGCGCGAGTGGTCGCACGGTGAGCTCGGCGGTGAATATGAACTACCAAGCCCCGAATCAGCTAGCCATTGACGTACTCGACTACGTCAACATCATGAGCTACGATAGAGGCGGCGAGCATGCGACGATGGCGCATTTCAAAGAAGATATAGAACGCTCGCTCCGGATGATGCCCAAGCAAAAGATCATCATGGGCTTGCCCTACTACACCAACGATATGGAGGGCACGCGCGACTGGGGCGCGCAGAAAGGCTACCACGACGTTGTAAAGGGCAGACCACGCCTCACGGCACGCGACAACCACACCATGTTCAATGGGCGCAGGCACTACTTCAATGGAGCAGCCCTCATCGAGGAGAAGTGCATCCTCGCGAAGAGAGAGCGCATGGGCGGCGTGATGATCTGGGCCTATGAATGCGACATACCGCTCAAGTCCAAGATCTCACTGCGCCGCGCCACCTTCAAGCACATACGCCGCACTGAGCGCTAAGGCGAGAGAAGCTCCAAGCGCGCAGCGCTCTTTTTTTTTCATCGTAATCACACACATATGAACATATCCCCCCTCTACATCCCCGCCCTCGACCCCGACTTTGTCGCGCCCGTCCTCTGGAACAAGGCCTTCCAAGCCCGCGTCGCCCAAGACCCCGACTCCACCCCCATCGAGCTCGCACTCAGCCGCCTCGATGGCACCTGCTTTCGCTGGTCGAGCAAGCTGCTCCCCCACGTCGGGGAGAACATCGCGCTCAACAACCTCTACGTCGAGCGCAGCATCAAGTTCCTCCTCCTCATGAAGGGCGGCTCCACCATCACCATCTACGGAGCCCCAGAGGTCGCCGAGATGCTGGCGAGCACCTACTGCGCAGGCGGCGAGCGCGAGTTTGAATGGCACTTCATCGGTGAGCGCATGTTTGGGCAGCCCATCACGATTGTGACCGTGGACTCCCCCAGCGAGCTCCCCGCAGAAAGCAGCAGCTCCATGCCCCTAGGGCGCAACCTTGAGGGCAACCGCATCGGCTTTGACCTCGGCGGCTCAGACCGCAAATGCGCCGCCGTCGTGGCGGGAGAAGTCATCTACTCCGAAGAAGTCGTCTGGGATCCCTACCATCAGCAAGACCCCAGCTATCATGTCGAGGGAGTCGAGGACTCGCTCCAGCGCGCCGCCGCGCACCTGCCGCAGGTCGATGCCATTGGAGGCTCAGCTGCGGGCGTCTATGTGAATAGTGAGCCACGCGTTGGCTCGCTCTTCCGCGGTATCTCTCCCGAGGACTTTGATCAGGTCATTCGCCCTATGTTTGCCAATCTCAAGGCACGCTGGAGCGAGCGCATGGGCAAGGAAGTCCCCTTTGAAGTCGTCAACGACGGCGAAGTCACCGCCCTCGCGGGTGCCATGTCCATGAACGACAACGCCGTGCTCGGCATCGCCATGGGCACATCCCTTGCGGCGGGCTACGTCGATGGCGAGGGACACATCACGCCATGGATCAATGAGCTCTGCTTTGCCCCTGTCGATTACCAAGAAGATGCGGGCATAGACGAGTGGTCAGGCGACAAGGGGCTGGGGGCGACTTACTTTTCGCAACAAGGAGTGGCACGCCTCGCGCCTCGTGCGGGCTTTGAGTTCGGCGAGCTGCCCTTCCCCGAGCAGCTGAAGCTCGTGCAACAGGCGATGGAAGAAGGCGACGAGCGTGCCAAGCTCATCTATGAGAGCATGGGCATCGAGTTCGGCTACACCATCGCGCACTTTGCGAGCTACTACGACATACGCAACCTCCTCTTCCTCGGCCGCGTCGCCACGGGACAGGGGGGGCAGATCATCATCGACAAGGCAAAGGAAGTCCTCGCGGGCGAATTCCCCGAGCTCAGCATCACCCTCTGCGTCCCCGATGAGAAGATGAAGCGCCACGGCCAAGCCGTCGCCGCCGCCTCCCTGCCCAAGCTGGTCTAAGCTGGCACACGTAACATCGTCTAGAGAAGTACCACACAAGAGTACATACCCTTCATGGGGAGGGAAAAGACAAGGTCTTTCCCCTCCCCCATGAAGATACATGCTTCGAGCCACACCGAGCACGCGTGAGAGAGAGTAGCTAGGCTGAATAACAAGGAAAAAAGAAGCTTGAAAACTTTTCCTTTTTCACTTATTATAAAGAATATGAAACATTCAATACTTACTGCGCTTGTGTGCGCAATCGCGACGCCCGCTCTCATCAGCCCCGCGCATGCAGAAGAATACATGGAGCCCCAAGGTGGCTACGAAGAGATGGCCGACGGTGAAGGAGAAGGGGAGGCAGGAGATATCAATGAGATCAGCCCTGTGGATTTCATCGACCTCTCCGTCATCCCTCTGCTCGAGGCCTACACCGAACAGATAGGAAAAGTCCTCGAAAATAGTGAAGACCCAGACAAGGTGACACAGGAGGTGATCATGCAGCTCGAAAATGCTTCTGCCTCAGCGATGGGAGAATTCGTGGATCAGGTCGATAGGACCAGTCCTGAGTTTGACGCAGCTCTCATCAAATATCTTAGCAACGAAGAGAATGGTAAGAAGTTACGCCGCGCCCTCTTTAACTACCGCCGCGCGCATACTTATTTAAGTCAGGATGTTGACTACTACAATCAGGCTCTGAGAGATGCCTGCGCTGCCTATGAAGATAGGTTGTCTGATGCCATTATCTATCTGAATCAATGCCGATTTGGCAAGCGTCGAGACGATGACGAGCTAGTCGTGTACATGACAGACTTCCTCGACTTTGAAATGGTTATTTACGACATGCACCACATACTCAAAGCTCTCGTCGAAAAGAAGATCAATCACGGCGAGGCCTCGATTGCTATGATGAGCAACATGTCGACCTTTAACATGCTCAACGGTGCAATTAAATTTGGCAGAGAGACAAACAAGGGCTTAGTAGACAGGGCATACAAGGAGGCGAAGAAGGATAAATGGATCAAAAAGCAGGTCGGACTGCTGAGGAAATATACCCAAGAGGCGAACAAGCTTGATCTACCAGAAAAATACCAAAACGAGGATTTCACCCACCCTTGCGATACTGCCGAAGAAGTGCTGGAAGCTCTCTGAGCTACTCTAGAGAACTCCTCTTTCTAGAGAAGTAGCACACAAAAGCTCCTACCCTTCATAGGGAGGGAAAAGGCAAGATCTTTTTCCTCCCCATGAAGATACATGCTACAAGCCGCGACTCCTCAAAAGTAAGCTCTCCTCTCCCAAAAAAGCGCAGCATACCCTTAGTCCCCTACTCCCCTATTAGCCGATCCGCGAGCTCAAGCGCATCCACAGGCCAAAAGCACTCGGGGCGAGGCGTACGCACACCTTGCGCCCCCTCCCTCGGGCGGCAGGTCAACAGAGCCTCACGCCATGATGGGGGAATATGCCCCTCGCCATAGACCGCCCCGAGCAGCGCCCCGCAGATAGCGGCATTCGTATCCGTATCACCGCCGCGCATGATGGTATCAACGACGCCCTCTTCCAGAGTCGGCGCATGCAAGAGCTGGTAAAAGGCATTGCCAAAGGCGACGAGCACCCAGCCCATATGATCATAATAGTGCGCGGCATCGGGTGGAGCACATGCCGAGCGGCGCAGACAGTCCATGAGCGCGGCATCCACACCCATCATCTCTGCCCAGCTGAGAGTCACAGCATAGAGGCTACGGGCATCATCCCCCGAGCGAATCACATGAGCGAGAGCCATCGCATAAAGCGCATTCGCCTGTTGACAGATAGGGTGCACATGCGTGAGCGCGGCATCCTGCATCGCCCACTGCGCCACCTGATTGAGAGAATGATGCACCCCCGCTATCCCAAGGGGACTGATGCGCATGAGCGCACCATTCGCCTGACTGAGCGGCGACATCTCACCCAAAAGAGCACTGCAAATTGTCATGCCGCAGTCAAAGGGCTCTGTGCGCAGCCAGTAGCGATACTGCTCCAGAGCCCTATCGGGAGCATACTGCTGCTCCACGAGCATGCGTGCCAGCAGCAGCGCCATCTCAGAATCATCCGTGGGCTGACCAGGCAGGATATTCCAGAAATCATTATAAGCCATGCAGCGCACGCCCAGCGGGTATTGCTGCTTGATATCATCCGCATGGCGAAACTCGACGAGCGCGCCTAGGGAGTCCCCCGCCAGCTGCCCCAGTAGGCAGCCTCGCGCACGTGATTGCAAGTCTGTTCTCATCGTCTCAATTGTAACAATTACTCGATCGGATGCAAGAAAAAGCACGCAAGAGTAACAAGAGGATACTCCCTCAGCGCTTCACGAGAAAAGACTCAAGAAGAGCAGCAGCCCAGAAAAAAGCTTGCATCGTGGCGCGTCTCACGCTATTCTAGCTGTGGAACTATGGCCAACGATCAATTAGAGTACCTTGACAAGAATTTCGTCTCCGATCCCAATGCTGATGGAGGCTTCTTTTTCACCACCCTTGAGGCTGCCGTCAATTGGGTACACAAGTCATCTATCTGGCCTATGCCGATGGGGACATCCTGCTGCGCCATTGAGTTCATGGCAACAGCCTGCTCGCGCTACGACATCTCGCGCTTCGGCGCAGAGGTGAATCGCTTTGCCCCACGCCAAGCCGACTGCATGTTCATCTGCGGGACCATCACCTACAAGATGGCTCTCATGGTGCGTCGCATCTGGGATCAGATGGCCGAGCCCAAGTGGGCGATCGCCTGCGGTGCCTGTGCGTGCACAGGTGGCATGTTCCGCTCTTATTCCGTCCTCCAAGGTGTGGATCAGATCCTCCCTGTCGATGTCTATATCTCGGGCTGCCCTCCACGCCCCGAGGCTCTCATCGAGGGGCTCATGACGCTGCAGAATAAGATTGCCACGACGGGCAAGCCCCTTGATGGTTTCTTCTCCGAGCATGAGCCCCGCCCTGCAAACCAAGAGCAGCGTCTCAAGACCACCATGAAGATTGGCGACTAAGCCGCATTCCTTATTCACTTTTTCTATTCAAATTTTCTTATGCCCCTTCCCACCCTTATCGAGCGTCAGCAGGCAGCGGCGCAGAAGCTCTGCACCCGCTACAGCTCAGCGTCGAGTCAGGAGTTCCGCGATGATGTAACCATCACGGTAGCCAAGGATGAGTTCTACGATCTCATGCGCTACGCCAAGGAGGCCTGCGGCTTTGACATGCTGCTCTGTGTATCCTCAGTAGACCGTGGCTTGGACGCTGAGCCGCGCTTTGAGTCGAACTACACGCTCACTCAGGCAGAGACTGGGGCGAATCTCCTCGTCCGCGTCCTCGTCGATGAGGACAGCATGAGCGTCCCCTCCGTGGTATCACTCTGGAAGTCCGCCAATTGGCTTGAGCGCGAGCAGTACGACATGATGGGCATCCTCTATGAGGGTCACCCCGATCTACGCCGCATCATGATGTGGGATGGCTATCCCTACCACCCCATGCACAAGGACTTCCCCGTGGAGGGCAAGCCTACCGAGCTCCCCGGTGTCGCCTTTACCGAGGCAGCCCCCACCGATGGCGCGCCCTTTGTCACGCGCACGGGGGCGACAGCAGCGGAGCGTGAGCCCCGCCAGCGCGGTTGATTTTTATTTCTTTTTCACTATGGCGCAGCTACCCCCTGATCTTGACCCCAAGATTCGCGCTGAGGCGTGGGTGGGGGATGCTGTGCTTGCGCTCTATGTGCGCGAGTGGATTCTCTCCTTTCGCGGGGAGATCGACGGGAAGCTTTTTATTGAATTCACGAGCAATCAGTTCCTTCGCCTGACGGGCAACGCCACGGCGGTGGAGGCTCAGATTGGGCGTATCTACAAGGCCGAGGGCCTGCAAGCGGCCTTTGCTTGGATTGAGAGCGAGCTGCGTCCCCAGATGGAGACGCGCCTGCATGTGCTGCGCCGCACGGAGCGTTATTAAGCCACTCTTTCGAGACTCATTGTTAATCGCTAGCAAATCATTTTCTTGTTTACATTTGAGAGACAAGCTGCTAAAGTGATGGTCTATGAAAGCCTATACCTCACTCGCTCTTGCGCTAGTCGCCGTACCAGCCCTTGTACAACCCGCCCTTGCCGAAAGCAAGATGGATCAACTCGTCAGCATCTATCAGGCACGGGCAGATCTTTCAAACAAGTTCATGGACATCGTCGGTGATCTCGCAGAGAAAAAGACCACAGCCGATGAAGCCGCCAAGGTGATTGCCCAGCTCGCCGTCGAATCAGAGAAAGTCGAGAAAGCCAGACTGGCCTTCGACGCAAGCCTTTCAGAAAAAGAAATCGAAAAGCTCTACGGCGCATTTGCTGAAACCGAACTCTCAGACTCCCTCGGAGAAATAGAGCATGGAGTCGGCAACAGCTGGGAAGAGCTCAAGGCCGCTCAATTCTATAAGAGCGCAGCCTTGGAGAAAGCCTGCAAGGATTTCCTCGGTAACGAAGAGGGTTAATCCTCGCGGAGGAATGATCACTTTCCTTCCTGAGTGAGAAGCACCTTCTCACTCAGGAAGAGAGATTAGCGAGCCTCACGCGCGGGTGCAATGACGCTCGCGGGGGCTATACCGTATTGATTGCCCTGCTTCTCCCCCGCCCTCAGACCGAGGAGAAAGACCGTCACATTCTGCAACAAGATGTAGAAAAAAAAGGAGTGATTGGCGAGCCACCGCACCCTTGGTTGATAGCTCTCTATACTCATCGCGGCATGCGCCAGCGGGGTGAGGATGAAAAAGTAATAGACAAAGAAGAGCAGCGTGCAGATGATGATGCTAATCACGATGCCTCCCCCCGAGCGTCCCTGATCATGCAGACGCGCCACCGAGATCCCCATGAGCAAGAGGGGAGTTACTAGACCGTAGAGGAAGCTCAGGCTATAGCCCACGCCATACAAGGTAGAGCTCAGCAAGCCCAGCCAGAATGGCGCGCTGATGAGCGCAAAGTAGCCGGCAAACTCCGCCCGACTCGCCCGCCCGCGCCAATGCGTCGTGCGGCAGAATCCCCTCGCGAGGTAGTCCCAGAGGCGCGGCTGCTCCACAAAGGGATAATGACAGCGGGGGCAACGAGCTGGCCAGCAGCCCTGCTAGCTGCGCGCGAGCGGCGGACGGCAGCAGGGGCAGCTGACCTGCCTGGGGGGAGATTCTAGGGGGGCATTCATGTGAAGCTTTATCGGATACGGGCTCATCGGCTGCAGGCTCATGCGGGCGACTGGGCAGCAAGCAGATGATGAAGCAAACCAGCGGTGACAGTAATACAGCTAAGCCGATGAGAGAAGGCAGGTTGATCAAGAGACTAGGCCACCAAGAGAACAGCACGTAGACGACCCAGATCAGCTCAGCTATCCATGCAGGGAGCCCCGCATCGCGAAAGCGACGCACACAGATGCCCCCGAGCAGGAGGTAGAGGACGCTAAAAGACCCTTTTCCCAAAAGGGGGAGATAATAGCCAGCTTGCTCAAGCCCCCAGAAAAGACCATGCGTCCCCTGCAAGACCAAAACCGCCATGATGAAGAAATAAGGCCAGAACTCCTCGCGATCCGCCCGCCCGCGACGGCGCAGCGCATGACGGAGCCCATAGAGCAGACGCTCATGCAAGTGACTGCATCGAGGGTAGACCTCCGCGGGATAGCTGGAGCTCGGGCGCGTGGGCGGCAGCTGGATCGCATCCTCATAGTCATTGGGCTTGGGGCTACTGGGTATACAGCCGATGACGACACAGAGCAGCAGATTAAGCAGCGGCCAGAAGATAAAGAAGGGGAACCATTGAGCAAGAATCAGGCTAGGATCTTGAGAGGGCTCAGAGGGCTGCCCCGAGCCCAAGATCAGGCAAGCAGCGAGCGTGAGCAGCCCCGTGCCCACGATCATCAAGTAGAACTGCCACGCCTTGCCGCCTATATCGTATAAGCGCGCCTGCGCGATGCCCGTCAGCACAAAGGGATGGATCGCGTACATGCCAATCAGCGCCATCCCAAAGATCGCTCCAAAGATATCTGAGGCAGCCTCCGCTTGCACGAGGATGAGCGGAGGAAAGGGAAGCAGCAGCAGCAGGAAGTTCCAGTATTCGCGCCGCGTTGCGCGTCGCGTGCCTGCGAACATGTGATTCTTGCAGCTCAGCCAAAAGAGCTCCAGCATGCCTATCTCGCGCGCCTCAGGCGTCGCGCTGTTCTGTGATGGTGTCGAGTGTGTCATCGGTGCTTTCCTGTTTGTTTTTACCAGTGATGCGATGGAAGATGCCGCGGCTGAGCCAGCATAGGATATAGCCAAGATTAAGCAGCATGCGACTGAGGACAAAGAGAATAAAGAGGGCGGGTACAGCGATCATTCGGAGCTCATTCTCGAGCATGATATAAGCCCCCTCGCCGTCCTTCACCCCATAAAAATGATGCAAAAAGCCCTCTGGCCGAGGCCAGCCGTCATTCATCCAGCCATCCCAATAATACTGAGCCGCAAAGTTGCCCAAGATCACACTCAGCATCACCGCGTAAGGCCAAAAGCCGGAGCGCTCCTTGCGCCTCTTGATCAGGTAGCGCCACGCGGTCATGATCAGAAAGAAGCAAAGCGCAAAGCCGAGGAAGAACTCATCCACCACCATCCCATAAGTAGTCACCCCCTCACCTTCCCCCGAGAGCGGAGCGATGAGGAGATTCAACCAGTTAAAGAGGCGTGGCCAGCCATCATAGCACCAGAATGACCAGTAAAAGTCCGTTGCGAGGAGCGCAGCCGTGAGGCTGAAGACGATGGTGAAGAAATAGTAGAGGAGTGTTTTCATTGTAAAAAGATAAGATCAGTGTTGTCTGTCTGGGGGATTGATAGGAGCATGGGCAGACTCCTATCACCAAGTGCTTTCGATGAAATGTTATTTTACATCATATATCTCATACCGACAACGCCAAAAACAATTTCTGACACACTCTCAGCATGAGTATCAACAAGACCACGCAGCGAGCTACTGCCCGTCCTCGCCGTAGCGAGCCCACCAGTCGCGGTAGAGACGCGGGCTGAGCTCACTGGGGCGTACCTCCGAGCGATCACTCCAAAAGACAGCCGTATGCTGCACAGGCACACCCTGCTCCGCGAGGTAGCGATCAATAGCTGCCTTGTGCTCCAGCACACGCTCACGGCTCGTCGCATGCACGACCCCCATGATCTGGGCACCGCCAAAGCTCGCCCCACCGCTACGCCAGTAGCAATGCGTCATGCAGATATGCTGACCACAGAGAGCCCCTGCGCGCTCCTCCCAGCCCTCAGGCACTGTCCAGTGAAAGAGCCCACTCGCCCCCGTCCCCGTGTGACGACTCCCCTGCCCCTTGTGATCGAGGAAGCAGGCAAAGCGCCCGATGACCTTCTTCTCATCCAGCAGGCGCGCGCGCTCGCAGTACTCCTCGGTGCTCATGCCCAGCAGAGCCGCGCGGCGCGTCCAAGGGTCGTGATGGACATCCTCGAGCAGCAGGCTTTCCTTGAGACTAAGTAGCACGTCCCACTCCTCGGCACTGAGCTCCGGCTGCGAGGGCACCTGCATACGGGGCAGCTCGGGGAGGCGTGCTCCCACCTGCAAGCCTGCGCGTCGCACATGACCCACCGCAAGGGCAAACATGCCCACCACAGGCAGCGGGGCGACATCACTCGCGCCAATAATGCGGCTCAGCAGCGCACAGTGCTGCTTCATACTCCCCACGCCCGTAGGTACCTTGAGCGTCGTCCAGAGGCGGTAGTCCGCCCCTGGTGCCTGCGCGTCCTCGCAGTGGCGCAACACGACATGCCCTGTAAAGGGGTCGTGATCGCGCAGCCACGCGTAGGCCTCCTCAAGGCGCGATTCAGGTAGCCGCCATGCGACGAGCGCGCCCTCGGCGAGGCTCGTCGAGAGCAGCGTCTGGCGCATGCGTCGCAGCACGCCCGCCGCGAGCATGGCGCGGAGGCGTTCGATTACAAAGGATTCACTCAAGCCTGTACGCTCGGCGATGAGTGCAAAGGGGTGGCGGTGAAAGCCTACGAGCTGATCCTCAGCTATACTGAGGATCGTGCGATTATCAGCATCTTGGAGCATAGCGAGACGGGAGTGCTGTGCTTGGAGGCTATTGAGGATTCACCCAGCCGCAGTGGGTAAAGAGCGTCTCGCCGTACTGCTGGCGCGCCAGCTCGGCGATGGCCTGCGCTTGCTCCACGGTCTCCGTGAGCGCATAGAGGGTCGATCCCGAGCCACTCATGAGGGCCGCACGAGTCCCCTGCTGCTCGCGCAGCCAGTTCTTCATCAGACCGAGGATGGGGAATTTGGCAAAGGCGGGCCGCTCCAGATCATTGTAGAGCTCCACACCATCGACCATCTGGGGCTCATAATAAAATGCCTCCTGACGCTGAGACTCCGCAAAAGCCTTATACGCCAGTGCCGTCGAGACGCCAAAGGCGGGCTTGAGCAGCACGATAGGCGAGCTCCACGTCGCGAGCTCGGGCTGTGGGGTGACGATCTCGCCACGCCCCGTGCAGCGGCTCGGGACGGGGTTGAGAAAGAAGTTTGTATCACTGCCGAGCTGCGCCGCCATGGCTTGCAGCGTCTCGTCATCGTAGTGGGTCTCCAGATGCTCATTGAGATAGAGCAGTGTTGCGATCGCATTGCTACTCCCGCCGCCTAGACCTGCGCCATGGGGGATGCGCTTGGTGAGCGTGATGCGCTGCTTGGCCTTGCGCCCGTACGAGGTCTCAAAGAGGCGTACTGCCTTCATGATGAGATTCTCCTCACCTGTGGGGATGCTCTCATCATTGCAGAGAATGGTAGTCGTGCGTGAATTGTGAAAGGCTAGCTCATCACAGAGATCGAGACGCGCCATGAGGGTGTCTAGCTGATGATAGCCATCCTCGGTCTTGCCGAGGATGCGCAGCGAGAGATTTATTTTAGCGGGTGAGGCCAAGGGGGTCATACGCGTTCAAGTCTACAGCAATCACCATCAAGAGTCAATCCAGACTATCTATTCAGGGTACATATCCTTATATTTATTCTGCACATAGAGCATAGGAAGCTTGTAGTCAAATCTCGTCGTCATTCTATCAGCCGCATCGTCATCATAATATTCTAGCACCAAGGCATCGACAAAGCATGGATCCTCATCTCTCGTATAGCGAATAATGAGATCCCAGTCTTCCAAGCGTGCCGCCTTGACATCAAAATTGCCATAGATGCTAGGCAGTGAGCAGTGATGGACAAAAACGCCCATATCGACATAATTCCCCTGCAAGAGCGCTTGATGATTGAAGTAGCGCGACAGGAGATTCTTCCTATACTTGAAAAATAATTTCGCATAAAAAGACGTCGCCTCAGGATGACTATGAATAGCATCTGCAAAGCTGAGCAAGAAATTTCCATAGACCACATTGTCAGAATCGACATAAGCAATCCACTCATTCTTGGCCAAGCTCAAGCCCACATTACGCGCCACACAGAGCCCCTCGTTGCAATCGAGCCTGTGAAAAATGATTTTTTTCGCCGCCAACTCCTCGGCATAGAGCTCCCTGAGCATCGACTCCGTCTGATCAGTCGAACCATCATCAATGACAATGAGCTCAAAATTCTCATACCACTGCGCCAATACAGAATCAATCGCACGCCTGATACAATAAGCCCTATTATACGTAGGCATAATGATGCTAAAGGCCGCCTTATACTTCCTATGACGGTTATTATAGAGCATCGTTTGCAGCGCATCGGGTCTATCAGCCACCTTGGGAGTGACCTTAGGAGTGACGCTTGGTGCGACAGGACTTGCCGACCTCTGCTTGGGCTTACGATCATAGCTGAGAATATGTATCCCAGCGATATAAACCTTACGCGTCCTCCCCTCCTTCACCTTCCTATAAAACTTAAAAGGCACTTTTACGGGAGGAGCAATCGCGCTTTCAATATTCTTCACAGGGCACTGATAGCGATTACGCCTATTCCAGCGTTGGGCAAAGCCGCGCCAGCGCTTATTAAAAACAGCATCATCCTGCAGCTTTTCCTCCGCGCTCAGCCTGCTCTCCGATGACGCATTCCCCTTGTGCAGAACATACAAATCATCAATCAAGGCACACTCATAGCCATGAACAATCGCGCGATGGCAAAGATCCGCCACCCCATGGCTACCCCTCCCATACAGCTCGTCAAAATAGCCTATCTCCCCAAGCAGCGAGCGTCTCACGCAAAGGAAAAAGCCACTGCAAGACGACACCATAGGATAGCAGGCCTCATAGTGCTGCTGAATCGCGTGATTCATCCCCTCTAGCGTTTGCCCCTCGGGCATTGTCAAGACAGCCCTCCCACGCGAGCTCGATAGAGGACTAGCCACTGCCCGCTTGGCTCCTTTATGAAAGCACTCGACAATGCGCTCTGCCGCGCTGCTAGGCACGACAGTATCAGAGTGCAGCAAGGCTAGGATATCGCCGCTTGCCTCCCGCATCGCGGCATTACAGCTTTTGATAGAGCCTAGATTCTCCTCATTTCTGAGCAGCATTACATTCTCATGCGCATGGGCAAAGCCCTGCAACATATCGCGAGTTTCAGCCTCCGAGCAATCATCGACGATAATGATCTCATGCGCAGCATCACGACATCGCGCGAGACTTTCTAAGCATTGTCGGGCATCCTCCAAAGCATTGTGTACAGGGAGGATGAAAGAGATTGAGAGCTGACTAGCTCCACCATTGTCATTAGATTCCATAATAAAAGTAGTATAGGTTAGTGGTTTCACTAGAGTTTACTATCTATTATAAATATATAATAAAAACACTCAAGCGATTACATAAAGAATAGCAAAATCATAAAAAGATTTCAAGCAGCATTCAATCATATTACAATAAACATCACTAGACACTGATTTTAAAGACTTCTATTCACTTCTTTATCGAAACTACTAGTGCAAAAAAAAGTTCATTCATGTTATATTTCATTGAATTGATCAGCATCGCCATTTTCAAGAGCTTTTTAGAGAGCACAGCACCTTCTTTTCTCCTTGAAAGGAGAAGATTAATGCTATACACTAACAACCAGACATGAATCAAGAACACCTCTATAGCCAATTCATCAATAGCAACTCGGTGAGCAAGACAATACGCTTTGCCCTCATCCCGCAGCGCGAGACTCTCCAGCACATCGAGACAGGAGCCTTCCTCTCCGAGGACGAGAAACGCGCCAACGATTACACCAAGATCAAGCCCCTCATCGACGACTACCACAAGCACTTCATCGACGCGTGCATGAGAGATGTCCGAGAAGAAGCCCTCAGCGAAAGCCCTGTGAAAAACGCCTTCACCCTCAGCGACCTTGAGAGCTTCTCAGCGAGCTACGCTGCCTTCCGCAAAGAGCGTCAAAACAGCAAGGGCAAAGACCTCACCAAAGCCAAAAACACATTCGACGCCGCCTGCACCACCCTGCGCAAGAAATTGGTCGCACGCTCCTTTCACACAGAAAGCAACAAATCCACCTACAAAGAGCTCTTCCAAAAAGAACTCTTCACCCACCTCCTCCACGAGCAACATCGAGGAGGAGAGCAACAAGAGCTCATCGAGCAGTTCCAATCCTTCACGACCTACTTCACCGGCTTTCATGAAAACAGGAAAAACCTCTACACCGACAAAGATCAGTCC
>CAYJJA010000037.1:0-7853 GCA_964370355.1 uncultured Akkermansia sp.
CGCCCTCTGCAACCTCAGCTCGGAGGATGATACAACAGTCACGGTGCATCTCCCCGAGCATGCTCGCCATTGGTGCAGACGCAATAATGAGATCTCATGCTTCTGCTCTGTACTCGGAGCTGAAGAGCAGAGCTCTCTCTATGTCAGTCGAGATGAGCTAGAGTGCTCAGGACTCACCCTTAGCCTCTCAGCGGGAGAAGGTCTCCTGCTGCGCTGGGACTAGGAGGCGGTGGAGGGGGATATCCCTCTCCTGCGAGCGCGTGAGTCGCGTGTCCTCAATTGCGATTTTTTAGAAAATCAACAATAAACGAGACCACCTACAGAGAATGTTGGTGGTCTGGATGCTGCCAAGCGCAGCCGTCAGTTCTATAATCTATAAGGACGTGCTACACTCGGCGTTGACAAAAAAGTCAATTAGCCAATACGGAAGGTGATACGTGCCTTGCTCATATCGTAGGGGGAGACCTCGATTTTCACACGGTCACCGACGACGAGACGGATGAAGCGCTTGCGCATCTTACCAGAGATATGAGCGAGGAATTCATGACCATTGGCTGCACGTACACGAAACATCGTGCCAGCTAGCACAGCAGAAATCACGCCTTCCATCTCAATTTCTCCCTCACTATCAGTGGGAGTCTTAATGCGAGGCTGTGAGCCAGGTCTTGCCGAGGGTCTAGCGCCCTGTGGTCTATTATTTTTGCGCTGCGGAGAACGACCGCCGCGAGAGGGTTTGTTATTTGCCATTAATGAGTATCTAAGGGGATGAAGCCAAGCAGCTCGACTCATTGACAAAAAAGAAAACGACGTCGCTCTGCTTCAAAGTTAGTATACTTAGAACGCAAAAACTTTGCAAGCGTTTAATGATCGCTTTCTCAATAAATATGAGATAGAAGCTCCTCCCCCTCATAGAGCAATATAGCGCGTAGCTATGCGCCCTCCTCTAGCTCATCCCGAGGACGAGCAGGAGAGGAGGGCGCACACGAGCAGCAGCTCCGTGCCCAAGTCACTCAGGACTCGCGCGATGAGGCGACACGCTGTGCGTAGTCGCGCTGCTGATCCTCACCTAGTGCCCCGACGCGGAAGTAGCTCGCGCGAGGGTGATTGAAGAGCAGCGTGCAAATAGAGGCCTGGGGCTGCATCATGTAGCTCTCTGTCAGACTCGCAGTCGTATGCTGCGTCGCATTGAGTAGCGAGAAGACGATAGCCTTCTCGGCGTGATCTGGCTGGCTGGGGTAGCCACAGGCAGGACGTATCAGCTCGCTGCCCTCGCGTGACCAGAGCCCAGCAATCACATCATGAGTAGCATCAGCCATCGCCTCCACGAGCATATTGGCTAGCGCACTCAGTAGCATCGAGGAGTAGCTATTGTGCTCAGCATCCAGCTCAGCCGCCCAGAGCTCGGTACCTACGATGCTCAGCTGCATCGCACCCGCATAGCCCGTGAGGGGAGCCTCGGGGAGAAAGTCCGCGAGCGCGAGGCAGACCTGGCGCTTCTTGCTCTGCTGACGCATGCTATGCAGGACGCGCCCCGCGCCACCGCCCGCCACGAGGATATCATCCCCCTCGCGCTGGGCCTGCCAGATGCCAAAGCAGCCGCGTGCTTGGAGACGCTTTTCTGCGATGCCCTGTTGCAGCAGCGCGCGTGCGTCATCCATGAGCTTCTGCGCCTCCTCCAGCTGGAGCTCAGAGATGGAGCCGTCACGGCGGAGGCTTTTTTTTGTAGGAATCCACGCCTTCTCCATTTCAAAGAATCGCAACAAGATGCTCCACTCGCAGCACTCCAGCAGCTCCTCCCAGCTCAGCTCATAGTCAGGCTGCTTGCTATGGCAAGCGCAGCCCAGACTCGGCGTTGCCACGGTGAAGACACCTGTGCGCTGAGGCTCGACGGGAGGCTCTTGCTGCCAATCCGTCTGCAAAGCGCGGGCGCGGGCTTCATCGAGCGTATAAAGATCTTCTTGCTGATGACGTGCCTCGTAGCGTGCACAGGCCTCTTGCTGCATCTGGCGATGCGTCTCGATGTAGGCGACACGCTGCCCGCCGACGAGAGCCATGGCTGCGGGGACAATGGTAGAGGCATCCGTCGTATGCACCACCACCCCTTCAGGATAATGAGGGGCGATCTTGAGTGCCGTATGGAGAGCACCCGTCGTGGCTCCCCCCACCATGAGCGGCATGCGCAGCCCCGATTTTTGCATCTCGGTGGCGACATGCATCATCTCGTCAAGAGAGGGCGTGATGAGTCCTGAGAGTACGACGAGGTCAGCCTGCTCACGCTGCGCCGCCTCGATGATGTCCTCACAAGAGACCATGACACCGAGGTCCACGACATGAAAGCCATTGCACGCGAGCACTACGCCCACAATATTCTTACCAATATCATGCACATCCCCCTTCACCGTCGCGAGCACGACTGTAGCCGTACGAGCGGCACTACCGCGCCCCTCCTCGATGAGAGGCGTGAGGAGAGCCACGCTCTGCTTCATCACGCGTGCACTCTTCACCACCTGTGGGAGGAACATCTTGCCCGCGCCAAAGAGCTCGCCTACCTGCTTCATCCCCTCCATCAGCGGTCCCTCGATGACATGCAGTGCGCTGCCCTCATAGAGCTCCACTGCCTCTAGCGTGTCCTGCTCGATGAACTCAGAGATCCCCTTCACCAGCGCATAAGAAAGACGCTCTGCCACTGCCGTCTCACGCCACGCCTGCACGACAGCCGTACTCGCGCAGGGAGTGGCGGCATTCTTCTGCTCCGCTATTTGCTGCGCGTAGGCGGTCAGACGCTCCGTTGCGTCCGCGCGTCGGTTAAAGAGCACATCCTCCACCAGCACTAGGCGATCCGCTGGGATCTCATCATAGACCTCCAGCATCCCTGCATTCACAATACAGATATCCAGCCCCTGCTTCTGCGCATGATAGAGGAAGGCACTATGCATCGCCTCGCGCACGGGATTAATCCCGCGGAAGGCAAAAGACACATTGGAGATGCCCCCCGAGAGATGCGTGTGCGGGAAGAGACGGTGAATCTCACCTGCCGCCTCGAAGAAATCCTTCGCATAATTCACATGCGCCGCAATCCCCGTGCCCACCGTGAGCACATTGGGGTCAAAGATAATATCCTCCTCGGGTAGCCCCACCTGATTGACCAGCAAATCATAGGCACGTGACGCGATACGCACACGATCGGCGACGCCCTCGGCCTGCCCTGCCTCATCAAAGCCCATCACCACGACCGCCGCCCCATAGCGACGAATCAGACGCGCTTGGCGCAAGAACTCCTCCTCGCCATTCTTCAGCGAGATCGAGTTCACAATCCCCTTGCCCTGCATACACTGCAAGCCCGCCTCCAGCACCTCCCACTTTGAGGAGTCCACCATAAAGGGCACACGAGCAATATCAGGCTCAGCACTCACGAGATTCAAAAAGCGCACCATTGCCGACACACCATCAATCATGCCGTCGTCAAAGCAAAAGTCCAGCACCACAGCCCCATTCTCCACCTGCTTACGCGCCACCTCGAGCGCCTTTTCAAAATCGCCCGCGCGAATCAACTTCGCAAAGAGAGGCGAGCCCGCCACATTGCAACGCTCACCCACAAAGAGCATATTACGCGACTCATCGTGATTATAAGCCTCCAAGCCTGACAGGCGCAACTGCCCCGCTCTCACCTTGGGCGTGATGGGACGCGGCTCATAGCCCTCCATCACCTCACGCATCGCCACAATATGCTCGGGCGTCGTCCCACAGCAGCCTCCTAGGAAATTGAGCAAACGCTCCTCGCCATACTGCCGCATGATACGCGCCATATCCTCAGGCGAGTGCGCATAGCCACTCTCCGAGAGCGCATCAGGCATCCCCGCATTCGGGTACATACTCACCGCACAATCTGCGAGAGCTGCCAGCTCACGCGCAAAAGGCAGCATCAGATCCGCGCCCAACGCACAGTTAATCCCCACCGAGAAAGGACGCACATGACGCACCGAATTCCAGAATGCCTCGACGGTCTGTCCCGAGAGCGTACGCCCCGCGCGGTCCGTCACCGTAAAGCTAATCATCAGAGGCGGCAGTGCTGCTCCCTCATCACGTAGCTCCTCAATCGCAAACAAGCAAGCCTTTGCATTGAGCGTATCAAAAATCGTCTCCAGCAGCAGCAAGTCAATCCCGCCCTCCAGCAGACTGAGCACCTGCGCACGGTAGGCGCGGCGCAGCTGGTCAAAGCTCACCGCGCGAAAGCCCGGATCATTCACATCCGGTGAGAGCGATGCCGTCAGCGCCATAGGCCCTACTGAGCCCGCCACCAGCTTCACCTGCCCCGAGGCCTGCTCCGCCGCATCCGCGGCCTCACGCGCTAGGCGACACGCCGCCAGATTCATCTCATGCACGAGAGCCGCCAGCGCCTCATCCGCCAGCACCCCCTCATAATAAGCCTGATCATGCCTACAAGGAGCCGTGTGATAAAAGAACTCATGCTGCCCCAGTGAGGTAGCCGAGAAAGTATTCGTCGTCGCCATATCCGCCCCTGCCGCAAAATACTGCGCATAGATATCAAGGACGAGCTCGGGACGCGAGAAATTCAAGCACTCATTATTATTCTTCACATCGCGAGGGTAGCGCTGCACATCGGCAAAAAACTCCCCACGATAATCACACTCCTGCAAGCGATGCTTCTGCACCATCGTGCCAAAAGCGCCATCAATAATCAACACACGTCTCGCGAGTTCCTGACGGACAAACTCCTGACGCTCAATAGCCGTACTCATGATATTATAAAGATGAATCCCCCATACATTCAGCATAAAAGACCCCAACAATACTAGCCTCATACAGCCAATCTGTCAAGCCCTGAGCACGCCATCCACCCTCTCCCTCTGAATAACTCAAGCAGATAAACAGATAAATAAAACAACAAAACACTTGACAGCACCGACATACATCCATATAAAACCCCATGCGCATAGTGATGATGGCCACTGGAGACATCGCTCTCCCCAGCTTCCGAGCTCTCCTTGACACGGGAGAACTCATCGCCCTATACACCCAGCCCGACCGCCCCGTCGGTCGCCACCAAGTGCTCACCCCCCCCGAGGTCAAGAAGCATGCCCTCGCTGCCGGCATCCCCGTCTACCAGCCCGAGCGCATGAAAGCCCCCGAGGCCATCGCACAGCTTGAGGCACTCCAAGCCGACATACTCGTCGTCATGGCCTATGGTCAGATCCTCACCCAGGCCGTCATCGACGCGCCACGCCTCGCCTGCATCAACGTACACGCCTCACTACTCCCCCGTCACCGAGGAGCCTCCTGCCTCCAAGCCGCCATTGAGGCCGGGGATGATGAGACAGGCGTCACCATCATGCATGTGGTGAAGCAACTCGACGCTGGTGACATCATCAGCAAGTGCAGCATCCCGCTCAATGGGACAGAAACCGCCGAAAGCCTCCACGATCAGCTAGCCACCCTCTCCCCCGCGCCACTGCTCCAAGCCATAGAGCAGCTAGCAGCAGGCAACGCTCCCCGCGAAGCCCAAGACGACAAGATCTCCACCTACGCGCCCAAGCTCCTACGCAGCCACGGAGAAATTGACTGGACACAACCCGCCTTTCAAATCGCACGCAAGATACGCGCCTACCACAGCTGGCCGGGCACCTACACACTCTACCCCTCCCAGAAGAGCCAGTGCGACAAAGTCCTCAAGATCTACCCCCCCATCGAGGTCTATGCCCGCCACGACAAGAGCCCTGACACCCCCGCAGGCAGCGTACTCGCCATCAACAGCCATGGCATGATAATCGCCTGCGGCGGTCCTCACGACGGAGCCATCCTCATCCAGACCCTCCAGCCTGCAGGAGCACGTAAGATGAATGCCGAGAGCTTCTTTGCGGGACACCGCATAGACATAGGCACCATCCTTGGCCAAGGCGGGCAAGAGAATAAATGAGCCAAAAGATCTGCTGCTACGCCCTCTAGCTAGGCACTCTTTCTTATAGAAAAGTTTTCTTTTCTAAATTGAGGATTATCTTTTGATGACACGACTCCTTGCGTGAGAGAGCTTTCCGTAGCAGAAAATTATGCGCTTCGCGACGCTGCGCTCTGCTCGCTATTTATATGGATTGCTCCTTGACAGCCACGGCTTCTTCAGGTCGAAAGCAGGTATCTACTTTGTTGAATGAAAAATGAGATTTTTCACCCAACAAAGTAAGATGGTCTTGGTATGAAGCGACTGTGGTCACGATACGATTCTGACGGAGGTCCATTCGTGAGTGCCTTCATTGATAGAAGTCACCACTAGAGCTCCTCCTTCACCTTTGTTCGTAGCTCAGTTATGAGCAGACGCAAGAGCACGGCTTCAATCTCGGTTACACTCATCTTCTCAAGACGCTCTGGGTTATCCTCAGCGTAGCGCTCAAACTTCTCTTCTATATTCAGCTCCTTGTAGAGCTCATCGCCAATATGCATATGGCTTGAAAAGACAAAGGTAAAAAATGATGAGGTCTCCTCACCCTTCTTGAGTTTTTTGATATCAAAGTTTTTTAAGAATATCTGATAAGCTTCTTTCAAATCGACATCAGCCGCGACAGCCTTTCCTATCGCCGCACGGTAAGCCACAAGGCAATCTTGATACTCACGCGGCAGAGCAGAAATCACGCCATCAGGTATACCATCTAATACGAGGAGTTGATTCTTGAGCGCATGTGTTCGCATAGAGGCTTCGAGCTCTGCAGAATCATCGCAGCGCTCGGCTACTGATGCTCGCACCAGAGAATTGTTGATGATATAATGCAGACAGAAACGCTTCTCTGCGGATGTCATTTTGTAATAAGAGAGCACCGCCTCCACCTCGGGGCTCTCCGCCTGACTCGGCCTTGATTTTTTGCCCAAGTGGGGAGGCAACTGCTCGTAGAGTAGCCCACTAAGACGGCTAAACAAAGCAGCATACACACTCTGCGGCTTCCCTGAGCCTACGCCATGCGTTCTCAGACGCTCAATCATCTCCGCATCCACATACTCCGTCTGAATGATAGCAATCGCATGCAGTAAACAAGCCTGTGATAATAATCCCACTCTCTTGTACTTGAGGCATTTTGCGTAGAGATTATAGCCATACGTTACGCAAAGATCATGCTGCTCTTGGATATTGCTTGAGTCAGTCTTGAGCCAAGCCTTTGCATAAAGCTGCGCAGAATCAACAGAATGCATGTGAATTTCTCGATGCACGTCCGGCAGCACGCGCAGCAACTCGCTAGGTACATGCAAGCTACTCATATAGAGATAACGCAACATTCTATGCTGCATCCACAGATTGTTGTCCAAATCAGCCTCCGAAGCCTGCTCTAGATCCTGAGCGAGACGCTCAAGCATATAAGCATAGCGAAAGCAATAATACTGCTTTACCGACTTTGGCAAGATGCCAAACTCACGCAGTGCCTCCTCCTTTGACATGAGAGAGGATGGGCGTGCCTCGGCGTTTGAGTAGCTATGCTGCCCTGTGACGACAAAGAGAGCAAGGAGTGAATATAGGCGGTGATGGTTCATTTTTCTAAATGCTAATATAAAATTGAAGCCCAGTATACCAAAGTGTGCTGGCGTATCAAGCATCAAGCATAGAATCGCCGCCCATACAGGGCTATCGCGCTGAATGAGCGACAGTAGGGGGGGGAGGAAATGTGCAGGACTGCGACTTGACGAGCTCTAGCTAATCAAGTACGCAAGCCACACACCTACCATGAGTCCCCTCCAAAGTAATCAGTGCTGCGCAAGTAAAGCTTGGGTGAGCAAGGAGATTTAATCACCTTGGCTCGGGGCGATCTCTTTGAAAGAGGAAGGCTCGAGAGGACTGCGCAAACTACCTGCACTAT
>CAYJJA010000037.1:7863-20447 GCA_964370355.1 uncultured Akkermansia sp.
CTGTAGATCTGGCGCATACGAAGCTCATATTGATAGGGTAAATAGCTGTGTATCCCGCTCTCCGTGCTCTCTGGGATGGTGGAGTAGGCGTTGCGCTTCGGATCCAAGCTGTCGATGATTCGCCCTGTGCCATCATAGAAATCCAAATCAGCGATGAGGCCGTAGCTATCATGGGTTAAAAAAGTCAATTTCTTTACTTTTGTGGCTCGTAGCTCGAGGCGTTTGTAAATAGCAATGAGCTCATCCTGCTGTGCCTGCGTTAGCTTGATGGCGTAGTCATCATGAGCTCTATCTGTGTCGATGAGATCTTCTCTCGCTGCAATGCGTGGGCAGAGTGTGAGCTTCACATGTGCTACCTGAGCTTGACGGCTTTGCAGGCTCGTTTTTGCTCTATGAGAGCTTGTCTCGCACGAGGGGAGTGCAAGTAGGAGTAGAGAGAGCGAGAGGAAAAGCTTGATTTTCATGGCTGGAATCTAGGTTAGAAAAAAGCAGGGTAGCATCTATCTCTACCCTGCTTTGATTGCATATGTTTCTAAAAATGTGGTTTACTCGCGAGTTGGCTTCTTGCGTACGATCTGATCGCCTGCGCGTATGCTTAGACCTGCGGGCATGTGCTCGGGGTTGAACTCAGCGACGACCTTCGTGCCGTTGACAGAGACGATACGCAGCTGGGCGATGGCGTTGCTACCGCGCTTGACGATGAGGGGAATATCATCACCTGGTATGAGAGCACTGGATGCGGGGGCTGTAAAGACAACGACATTCCAGCGATTATCGACCTCCTGCACGGTGAAGACATCATCGTTGCGTCTGTAGTCGGCGACAAAGTCAGCCTTGATTCTCTCGACGCCTGCGAGATCGGATGTGGACTTGACGACGCGCTTGGTGGCGGCTGAGACGAGAGTCTGGCGCTCAGAGAGCTGTGTTTCCATCTTCTTGATCTCGTTGGTCGTTTCCTCAACATAGGTGGAGATGGCAAAGACGAAGTCCTTGATCTCAGCACCTTCGCTGACCTCTAGGGCAGTGCTGCCGAGACCTTCGCGCATCCTGTCCATGGCGGCTTGGAGCTCAAGCTTCATGTTATCGACGCGGGCGGTTTCTTCCTTGAGCCTGAGCTCAGCATCGGCGAGCTCGCCTCTTTTTGTCTCAAGTGTTGCTGCTGATTCTTCCTTTTTGTCACGTGCATCGCGCATCATGAGGCGACTCTTATCGCTGGCCTCGACGGCGGCGGCACGCTGCTGAGCCATTTCACTGGCTTGGCGATTGAGATCTTTGCGTAGTTGGCGCAGACCCCCGCCTGTTTCTGATTGATCGTGACCACCGTGAGTGGCTACGAGCAGATTGAGTACTTTCTGCTGATCCATGGAGTATTTGATACCAAAGACCGCTAGACCAAGTGCGAGGAGAGCCCAAAAGAGATGTGTAATTTTCATAGCAAATTGGAGAAATGATTGAGATTAGTTGTAGCGGACAGACTGGACGAGATCTCCGGGGCGTATTTGCTCACCAGGAAGGAGGGTATCGTAGACGATATCTGCACTGGTGCGGTTGCTTTCGACCATAGTAACAGTGAGTTCGCAAATCTTGGTGTCACCGCGCATCACCGCGAGGCGTGAGCCTACGACAATACCCTTGTTCAGACCCGCGTCGAGCACGATGTAGTCCCAGTTGGTATCGGCGAGTAGGACGCGGCAGCGTAGATTTGCAGGGGAGAGACGTGCCTGGCGATCGGCATTGAGCTGGCGACCAGCTCTGATGAGACCCGTGAGTCTATCATCTTCTGTGTTGAGGCGACGCAGCTTGTGGTCTTCACCTGCGATACTGCCCTTGAGAGAGCTTGCACGTGAGGCGAGGCGTACGACCTCTCTGACGATCGTGTCCACGTCAGCAGAGCCCCCTTCGAGTCCAGCGGCTTCGGAGGTCATCTTCATTAGATTTTGGATCTCTTCTTGCAGCTTCTCGTACTGAGCACGCAGCTCTTCGTACTGCGCTGTCGCAGTCGCGATTTCTTGTGTGGTGTTTTCGATCTCTTCGTCGAGATTTTGCTTTTCTTCGACGAAGCGCGTCTCCTCGCCCTTAAAATAGGCGGAGCGCATTTCAGCGTAGAGTTTGTTGCGTTCATCAACAGCTATGAGAGTAGCTTCGTTGACGACTTGTTCTTGTTGGGTTTGGATATTCGCGAGTTCGCCGCTCGAGCCACCCATTAACTGGAAGGCATTGTAAAATAAGTAAGCAGCGAATAGGAATAGGACGAGAGCTCCGATTAGAATTTTGTTCCACATGGCGTATGTCAGCAGGATTTGAGTGCGTTAGGTTGCAGAAAGTTGTCACTACTTTCTATACTACTTTCGCCCTGAATGCAATCAAAAAAAGTCAACACTTCCTTTTTTTTTCAGTTCTCTTTCTTTCTGTAGAGAGAAAACGTCTGTTCATCAACATGAACAGACGTTTTGGAATTTAATCCCCAGTCGCCACGAGATAGTGGCGTTGGGAGACGCTACAGGGGGGCTTAGTCTTGCTTGGCGACTTCCTTCGCCTTGCGATCGCGCTCAGCGGCGCGGACGGACATTTTCACGCGTCCCTTGTCATCTATGCCTATGCACTTGGCGACGACGATTTGACCTACCTTGACGACGTCTTCGGTGGTCTTGACGCGTCCTTCTGCGAGCTCGGAGATGTGGATGAGTCCATCCTTGCCAGGAAGGACTTCCATGAAGGCTCCAAAGTCCTTGGTGGAGACGATCTTGCCCTCGTAGGTTTCACCGACTTCGATTTCCTTGAACATGCGGTCAATGAGGTAGAGGGCGCGAGAGACGCCTTCTTGACGACGGCCATAGATGCGCACCGTGCCGTCCTCGCCGATGTTGATATCGGTGCCTGTCTCGGCTTGGAGTGCCTTGATATTTTTACCACCAGGTCCGATGAGCTCGCCGATGCGATCTTGTGGGATCTTGACGGTCTCAATGCGGGGCGCGTTGGAGCTGAGGGGCTGGGGCTCATTGACAGCCGCGTTCATCGTCGCAAGCACGTCTTGGCGTGCGCTCGTGGCGAGTACGACGGCCTCTTCGAGGATGTCCAGAGAGACACCTGGCAGCTTGAGGTCGAGCTGGTAGCCGGTGACACCTGCACTAGAGCCGCAGAGCTTGAAATCCATGTCGCCATAGAAATCCTCAGAGCCTATGATGTCAAGCAGCGTCTTGTGGCGTGCAGGGTTGCGGTCGCCCTCTGCGTCGAACTCGGTGACAAGACCTACAGAGATCCCTGCTACGGGACGCTTCAGAGGGACACCTGCGGCGTAGAGAGCCATGCTGCCTGCGCAGACGGAGGCCATGGAGGTCGAGCCATTGGATTCCATGATCTCGGAGGAGACACGTATCGCATAGGGGAATGTCTCGCTGTCGGGGATGACGGGGGCGATGGAGCGCTCAGCGAGTGAGCCATGCCCGATCTCGCGGCGATTCTGACCACCAAAGCGCCCCGTGTCTCCGACGGAGAATGGGGGGAAGTTGTAGTGGAGCAGGAAGGTCTTTTCATCGACGGCTCCCGTGTAGTTGTCCAGATACTGCTTTTCCTCGACAGGGGCGAGGGTGGCAAGGCAGAGTGCCATCGTCTCGCCGCGTGCAAAGAGGGCTGAGCCATGCACGGAGGAGGGCAGGACATTGATCTCGCCGACGAGCTGGCGCAGCTGGTGGAGGTCGCGGCCATCGGCACGCTTGTTTTGCTCCATGATGGAGATGCGGAAGGCCTTCTTTTGGATGTATTCAAAGACCTGCTCGACGTCAAAGTCGGTGGAGTCGGGGTGGCTCTGCTTGATGGCAGCCTCGACCTCATTGCGCAGAGCGCCCACCTGACGTTGACGTTGGAGCTTGTTGGGCGCATAGATGGCATCCTCGATGCGATCGCCCGCGATTTGGTAGCCTATTTCGAGTAGCTCGGGCTTGGCAAGTACGAGTTCGTACTCGCGTGTTTCCTTGCCACAGAGACCACGGAGCTCTTCCTGAGCGGCGCAGATGATGGCGACCTGCTCTTGGGCAAAGCGCAGGGCGGCGATGAAGTCAGCCTCAGGGAGCTCGTTTGCCGAGCCTTCAATCATGATGACTTGATCCTTGGAGCCTGCATAGACGAGATCAAGGTCAGACTCTTCGCGCTGCGGGTTGGTCGGATTCACCACAAACTCACCGTTGATACGCCCGATGCGTACAGCACCGACGGGCTCGGCAAAGGGGAGGTCAGAGATGACGCATGCAGCAGAAGCACCATTGATGCTCAAGATATCTGGCTCATTCTCACCATCCGCTGCGAGCAGGAGGGTGATGACCTGAGTGTCGTAGAAGTAGCCCTTGGGGAACATGGGACGCAGAGGACGGTCGGTCATGCGGCATGTGAGAATTTCTTTTTCGGTGGGGCGACCCTCGCGCTTGAAGTAGCCACCGGGGAATGCTCCAGCGGCGGCGGCTTTTTCCTTATATTCTACGGAGAGAGGGAAGAAGGTCTGGCCATCTTTGATCTTGGTTGCGCTGACAACGGTGACGAGGATAACGGTGTCACCGCAGCGTACGGTTACGGCGCCGTCAGCGAGACGTGCCATCTTGCCAGTTTCAATTGTAATAGGGTTTGCGCCAACTGCGCAAGTAACGGAATGAATACTCATTATAATTATTTCTTCTGATTGCCGACATCTGATCATCTACTCTGAGAGGCGATGCCAGCGTGTATCCTCTCAAATGTGCAGGGCGTATGAGACCGAGTCGCATTGACTCTGAATGTTTCAAAAATGAACGCGCTGCTACGCAAATGTAGCAGATTGAATGTCTGATGACAAGTTTTTATTTTTGACTTTTTCTATCAAGAACCATCTTTGACAATTTCTTCTCATGCTCTGCACGGCTTCGTTTTCTCGATCCGATGGGTTTAGTATGACTTGTGGGGCGGTGAGCTGTTTTTCACTGATAATATTTCGATCACTCGGGATTTGAGGAGATTGTTCTTGACTTGCCTGCCTGTAGTAGGCTAGAATACCTTGTAAGACATCAGTCCTGTCGCCATGTACCAACTACCTTTTTTCTTATCTGCTTTTTCTCTGCTCATTCTCTCCTGTGAGACCCAGCGTACCTATTACGACGCTGCGGGCAATGAGATAGATCCGCCGAGTGAGAGTGCCAAAAACTCCTCTCTCGAAGAGCGATTCACCAATACCTTTACGATGACGAAAAATGAGCAGGGTATCCCCACCGCAACATCCAAGAAGGTCAGTGCCTTTCAAAGCAGGCTCGACGCGGCACGCAAGGGGGAGGCGAACTCGATTGAAAGAAAGAGCTACGATGGGGTGAAGGCATTCGACCGCTCCATGCGTGGCGATGAATGGGCGAAAAAGCAGCTGGAGCGCAAAAAATTTGACTCCACGAGCCAGGCCGCCTTCTCACGCGAGATGACTCCCGACTTTCTCCAAGAAGGCAGGGGGCTCATCGCCCGCGAGCAGTCCCCGCTGTCTTCTTCCCGTTCTTCCTACGAAGGCCACGAGACCTCCATGCCACGTCAGAATCACGAGCGCGTGCGCGGTGACTACAGCACTGCTGACACTTCTGGCTATTTTGCTAAGCGACGTGAGGAGAGCCAAGCTCCCAGAGTGATTAATCGCGATGAATACATACGCATGACGCTTGAGGAAAGCCGTGCGTTGATGGGACGCGAGGGGGATGAGTGAGCTTACGTTCAGAAATAATGCTTGCGTTAATTGTTTTGATATGGTAATATTTTAATAAGTTGGTATGATTATTAATAAGGAGTCACTGGCGCAATGGCGTCAACGAGCGAGAGGGCAGCAAGCCGGTAGAACCGTCCTTGATCTTGAGGCTGATAGCTTGCATCGTCACAAGGAGCGACTCTGTCTCATCCAGTATGGAGATGAGGAAGGTGTCGAGATCATCGACCCGCTCTGCATCGAGGATATGCGCATGTTTACCCAGTGGATGAGTGAGGCTGAGCTCTGGATGCATGGGGCAGATTATGATATGAATCTTCTCCAGCAGACATACGGGGTGCTCCCCGCGATGATTTTGGATACTCAGGTCGCGGCACGTCTGCTTGGCTATCGCCAATTCGGGCTTGCGGGGCTAGTGGAGCGTCTCTTTGATGTCGTGCTCAGCAAGAAGAATCAGAAAGCAGACTGGGGCAAGCGCCCCATCCCGCCTGCGATGGAGCAGTATGCCAAGGCCGATGTCGCCTACATACTCCCCATGGCCGATCGCTTCGTAAGCCAGCTGCATGAAAAGGGGCGTTACGAATGGTTCCTCGAGTGTTGCCAGAATAACATGGATAAGGCACGCAAGCGCTTCGGCGTTGTGGATAGCGAGCCTTGGCGCATCAAGGGCAGCGGGCGGCTCAATCCGCGCGGTCTTGCTGCTCTGCGCACCTTGTGGCTCTGGCGTGACCGCGAAGCCGCAGCATGGGATAGACCCTCCTTTATGGTCTGCTCGAATGACGATCTGATCCAGTGGAGCAATGCCTTGCAGCAATTCCGAACAGTCAATCCCAAAAGGAATTTTAACACACAGCGAGCCACGCGATTTGCGAAAACAGTAGATCTCTTTCAAGCGATGGATGAGGAGGACTATCCTGCCCGTGCACCGCGCAAGTCACGCAGCTTTGATGAGCTCTTTGAGACTCGACTCGATGAGCTCATGGCGCAGCGAGATAAGATCGCTGAGAGCTTGGACATAGAGGCCTCCTTTATAGCCTCACGCAGCCAGTTGGAGGCTATAGCTATCAACGAAGAGCAGGGGCTAGAGCAGCTGATGCGCTGGCAGCGCGCGCTCTTTGCCCCGTCCTCATGAGGGCGGGGATTCTGACAATTTGCTATTACTGGGAGAGTACATCACATCTCACGCGCGGCTTGATGAAGCTGGCATGGGATGAGAGGTACTCTCCCTTTTCGTATAGTCCATGACGCTGAATTGAGAGCCCAGCTCACTCCTCCTTCTTTTCCAAGGGAACAAAAAACAGAAAGAAAAAGGATAGGATAGTCGCATAGAGAATAAGAGCATAGACCACATCGGTCACACCAGGGAATACATACAAGAGCACAGTGAGGCAGCACACACTGACGGCGGCGGCAAGAGCACGCTCGATGCAGCGCAAGATCGCAAAGAGCTCCGTACAGAGCACAGGGAGTAAACTCCCCGCCAGAGCCACATTAAAAGCACAGATGAATGCTAACATTGTAGATCTCGTGCTTATCATATACTCAACGAATAAAATGGCGATCATATTGCACGCAAGCAATAAAAACAAGACTAGGCGTACAAAGCTATTCACATGCATCACCGAGAGCAGCGGGATTGCAAGCAGACGCCCTACGACAAAGGCCAGCAGCACCCCCCATGCAAAAATATCTGCCTGCTCAAAATATACTATTTCACAAATGGACAAAAAGACATACAAGCCCGCGCAACAGAGCAACAAAACGGCTATAAACCATGGTGATCGCTTGACGCGCACCGCATCAGGCAAAGGCAAGGCGAGAGAGAGAAAACGCTGCCGCTGCGCCCACAACCATAAAAGCAAAACTGCCGCCGCTCCGCCAGCCACATAAGACTGCATGCCTACGGGTAGGAAGAGAAGGACAGGCAGCGAGCAGAGCCCCGCGCCCAGAAGGGATGCGAGCAGACGCAGACGCGCCTTTTTCTGAGAGCCCCAGCACAAGATCCCCAACAAGGCCGTCAGATAAAGAGCTGTATGAATACCTATCATGCCAATGTAGTGCACATCTATATCGACCACATGCTCAGGAGCCACCATACGCTTATCGAACATCCAGACGCAGCAAGTAAAAAACAGACTCAGAGCGAGCTCCACGGCGAGGATGCTGCGAAATCCCCAGCGACGCAGCAGAAGAAGAGGGAGACAAATAGTCAGCCACAAAAGCGCGAGCGCAAAGTGCATACCACCTTCTTGGACAGCAGCAAAGCTGAGAGACACCGCCCCCATCACAGGAGTGAAGAGGAACAAAACATCGGGAAATTGAGTTGTATTGAGATATAGCGACGTGCTGAGATAGCAAAGCAATAAGGTTACAATCAGAAAAATCAAGCTACTACGGCTGCGCAAGCTGGATAAGAGGGAGGCGATCATAAGACTAGGCTAGGCTATAATTCGTACGATGTCGAGTGCAAAACGAGCTATTGACTTAGCATTCAGCGTAAAAACTATATTATCTGATAGCGCTAGAGGAGTTAATTTGTTGCACCCCAGCACGCTTGAGGCACTCATCCCACGTCGTAGACTTGGTCAACAAATCGTGCAACCATGGAGAATTCCCAATACTCGGAGCTTTATCAAAGGCTTTAGGGTTGGTGATGCGTGTAAAGAGTACCCGCTTCAGCTTGCTTCGCGGGATAGTTTTTATCCCAAAGCCGCCAGCTGCTCCGTCAGAAGGAAGATTTGACGACCAGAATCGGATCTGCTTTTCATCCGCATCTAAAAAGACGGCAATATGCCCGCGCTCCTTACCACCGAGCTGATTATTCCTCCACATCTTGATGATATCATAACTCTGCGCCTGCTTCCAATCGGTGAAGCTATAGCCCGCCCCCAAGGTATGCACCAACACAGCAAAGCCAGGTCCATTCGCATTTGCCCATCCCCATGCCTTCTCTCCATCTTTGTAGCGCAAGGGGAAGAGGCTTTTCCACGCTGTAGGCGATATCTGGATCCTTCTACTATACTTATATTGGTCAACATCCCATTCCATTAAGGCTCGAAGTACTGCTACATAAACAGCTCCCGAGCAAAAGCTGGGGGAGAATGCTGCAAGATTCATGCGGGGAAAGGCATACTTCTCATCCCAAGTGAAGGTGCGCGTGAGAGCATCATGAGCATCATCTTTGACAGAGTAGCCACGCGCCCCCGAGCTATGCAGGTATCTAACAGCATCGCGCATACAGCGTCTCCACGTCTGGGAGACATTCTGACGACTGCTAGACACTCTCGAGTCTGTCAAGAAAGGACCTTTGCTATTGAGGACTGGCACACGCACCTGAGAAGCAAGAGAACTAGCTGCGAACATAGCCAGTATGAGCATTCGTATCATATGTCTATAAAATATATTAACAGAAGCTGCAAAGGAAGCAAAAAATACTCTTTTGCAATACGTTTTCTATTGACTTAGGCGCGAGCAATATTATTATTATTACATGAGTACAAACAAGACTAGCCAATTTAGATTAAAGAGCATTGGTGGAGCTCTCCTATCGGGAGGCGTACTTGCAGCAGGCATACAACTAATACCATGGATGCTAGAAGATGCCCCAAAAACAGCCCCCATGCAAACTCTTGGCGACGGATCTGTACCCCCAACTACTCCTAAGTTAGAAGAGGATAAACTTCCAGAAGAGAAAACACGTAAAGAAGCCGAAATTGCCGCTCAAATAGCTAAAGACCGCGTGCTAGAGGCTACGAATACAGCCAAAAGTAAGGCCTTAGAAGCCCAACTCTACTGTGACAAGGCACATAAGGCAAGATGCGATGCCGTTGATGCGGTGCGTGTAGCTGAAAATGCGGCCAAAAGCTCTGATCTCGAAATGGCAAAAAACATGGCTCAAGCGGCAAAGCAAGCGGCGAAGCTAGCAAGCGAAGCTGCAAAAGCAGCGCGCCAAGCTGCCAATCAAGCGAAAGAGCAAGCATCGCTAGCCTCTTCCAATGCATATATGGCAGAAGAAAATGCAAAAATAGCCTTCTCCTATGAAGCGTCGGCCGCAGTCGAAAAGGCAAAAAAAGCAAAAGCCGAGGCTGGGCTAGCAATGCGCGCATCTCATATTAATGCTCAAGATGCTGAGAGATACGCAACGCAGGCAAATGAGGCTGAGCAAAAAGCACAACAAGCCTACAGCAGTATAGCTAACGCAGCTATTACAGATGCTGATTCATCTCAAGATCTACTCCGCGCATCAAAGCAGCTAATCGTCGATCTCGTGAATGCCACCAACAGCGGCTCAATATCAGGACAGGCAGACTGCTATGCACCTGTGGTGTCCGCCTACTTTGACAAGGGTAGATGTACGAAATCAGAAATTATACAAGATCTCGCAAGATGGCGCAGCGCATTCAGCTATTATCATATGAATGTGCACTCATGGCACACAGCGACACACACAAACATGCCCCACGGAGCTGACTGCTATGTAGAAATCATAGCAGATCTCAGCTGGAGGAAAAAAGGGCGCCTGACGGTGAAAAAGTTTGCATTGAGCTACTATATCAAAAGCAAGCCTACACCGCTGATTGTAGCAGCTGCAACAAGAGCTCTATAAGAGATGCTGAGCATTGAGCTCTAGACGCCAAGAGTTCAGCGCAAACTCAACATAGCACTGATAGGGCGCAACAGGCAAGAGCCGCTGCCGCGGCTGCGGCACGAATGGCTGAGGAGGCAGTCAAAAACTCAGACCGCAAAGCCGCAGTAAAAACTGTTCATTACGCAACGCAAGCTGCTGAGCAGGCGTGTGCAGCAGCAGACGCTGCGACTCGAGCCGCCCAGCGAGTGTACGAACAAGCATCACTTGCCTCCTCTTATGCCTATCATGCAGCCGCGAAAGCAAAATTCGCTCTATCCTACAAGGCTATGGTCGCTGTAGACGAGGCAAAGAAAGCAACCCCAAAAAGCCGGCGTGACCTCAGCAGCATTCCTCACACGCCTCGTTAATACAGGACTTGAGGCCATTTAACCCCTTCGGCATCTAAGACGTAGGGGACTGCATCCACTGGCTGCCATGGTGCGGGGTAGAAAATGAGGTTTTTACCACGTAGTGTCACGGTGATGGCTTGCGTGGGTTTGAGTTCTTTGAGGTGCGGGAAGTAAAGCGTCGCCACATCGCCCTGATAGCGCCGCTCTGAGCTCGAGCCTTCGGCGCTGTAGATCTGCTCTACCTTGCTCAGCGAGAAGCTCGTGTCCGTGGGGATATGAAGCTTGGGGGAGGAGTGGTTCTCCAAAAGCTCAAATCCCTCTCCGAGGACATAGGGACGCTGAGTCTTGAAGGTCTTCCCTACGTGCGAGCTGTAGGCGCTGAGAGAGCTGACGTCCTTGCGCAAGTCATGGGTCATGCAAGAGCTGAGACTGAGACCAGTCAGCAGCACGAGAGTGAATTTGATCGACATAAGAGATACTATATTCGTTCATCCCGAAGCTCGCAAGGATAAAATCAAGCTGCTATCCAGGAGCCGATCTGGGAGGATGTCCTACAGCAGCTTGGTTACTCCTGCGCTTGCCATTGATTCCCCTCGCGGTCAACGTAGTAGGTGGGTGTCTTGGCTGACTGCCATGGCGCGGGGTAGATATGGTCTCTATCGCGGAGCGTGAAGGTGATGGGATTCATGAGCTTCATCCCCTCGAGGTGGGGGAAGCTCAGCGTTGCAACGTCACCCTGATACTGACGTGGCTGAGTGCCAACAGTGGTATAAATCTGCTCTACCTTGGTCAGTGAGAAGCTCGTGCCCTTGGGGATGCGAAGAATACGCGAGACTTGATAATCCTTGAGTTTAAAATCATTATCAAGATAATAAGGACGCTGTGTCTTGAGTTTCTTACGAGCGAGTGATTGGTAACCCTTCTGTGAGCTGATGTCGTTGCGCTCCACACGAATACCGTAGAGGTCGAATGACATGCAAGAGCTGAGCCCTAGACCGGCTAGTAACGCGAGAGTGTGTTTGATCTGCATGATAGACACTGTAATACTTCTATCTCTCGCTTTCAAGGATAAAGTACTGCTGTAAAAAAATCCACAGACTACACAAGAAAGCATCGCAGCCCCGTGGGGACTGCGATGCTTGAGAAAAAAGGAGATGAGGCTTTCTTATTCTGCGTCCTTGGCAGGGGCAGCAGCGGCTTCTGTAGCTGGAGCTTCAGTGGTGTTGCCTGTAGCGACCGTGGTCTGAGGCTCGACGGGGCGCTGGAGCTGGGGGAGGTCGATGATCTCGATGAGTGCCATTGGTGCACTATCGGTCTTGCGCTGACCGAGCTTGACGATGCGTGTGTAGCCGCCTTGGCGATCCTTGGTTGCTTCGGCGATGACGCTGAAGAGCTTGTCTACAGCCTTGGGCTGTGGAAGGGTGCCGAGGGCTTGGCGACGGGTGTGCAGTGTGCCTGTCTTGCCGAGGGTGATGAGCTTTTCTACGTAGGGGCGCAGTGCCTTGGCCTTGGCAAGCGTGGTGGTGATGCGTCCGTGGAAGATAAGGCTGCATGCCTGATTGGCGAGAAGTGCCTTGCGGTGTGAGGCCTTGCGTTGAAGCTTGGGTTTCTTGACTCCGTGTCTCATGTTGTTGTGTTCTTATTGGTTGTTGTAAAGTATGTGTTGTAGGATTGCTTATTCGTCGTCGTCGTCGAAGCTATCAATGTTGTGCGAGATGAGGGCTTGGAGCTCGGAGGAGCGGATTTCATCACTCTCAACGCGAATCTTCGAGGGTGCAGGGGCAGCTGACAGGAGCTTGGCGTCGAATTGCATGCCCAGTGAGAGTCCATGCTGGACGAGCTTGTCCTTGATCTCGTTGAGCCACTTCTTGCCGAAGTTGCGCTACTTGAGCATCTCGGCTTCTGA
>CAYJJA010000038.1:0-1978 GCA_964370355.1 uncultured Akkermansia sp.
GGAGGATGCGTCACAGGCTGCCGAGGCTCGTGTCGGCTCGGATGGTCGCCTCGTCGTGGAGGGTGGAGTGGAGGGAACCATTTATGTTGTGGGGGTTGCGATGAGCTCTCAGCTTGAGACCTTCCCCGTGGAGCAGCCCAGTAGCTACAATACCGTCAGTCAGCAGGCACGTGTGAAGCTGCGCGTGCTCAATAGTGATCCGAGCTTTCGCTACCGCGCGACGCATGTCGAGCGTTGGGAGCACTATGACGCAGAGCGTGATCAGCTATTCTATCCCTATACGGGAGCCCTGCGCGTCACTCAGATCCCTGATCCTGGGGTGGGGCAGGGCTTTGCTCTTGCGACAGAGTCGCTGCGGCCCTTCAATTTGCTCTCCCTGAGCATCGAGAATGATTATCATGGGCGTTGATGAGCTGAGGCGTTTTTTGTTGACATGCAGATCGGGCTGGTATACAAGTGTAGTCTGCTATGGAGCATGATGTGAATAGGAGGTGGAGCTCTCACTATTGGGAACAAGTCTATGAAGCGAGGAAGAGCGATCCTCGCTTCAATACCTCCTATCCCCTCGCGCCAAGTGATTGGGGCAAGTATCAGGAGGGACGGGATCTGGAGTTCAGCTCGGATGAGATCTCCTTTTATATCCATATTCCCTTTTGTGAACATCTCTGCACCTTTTGTGAATACGTTAAATATAAGACAAACGCGCATACGAGAGACATAGAGAAGCAGTATCTGAATATCTTGAGACGCGATACGGAGAGTTTTTTAGCAGCGCAGCCCCCTTTCGTATTACGAGGATTCGACATTGGGGGTGGTACACCTACGGCTCTGAGTGATGCGAACTTTGCCTACCTGATGCAGATCTATTCAGACATCGTCTCACGCTGCCGTCTCGCGCCAGACTATGTGCCGAGTATAGAGGCGACCTTTGCGACGATCAATGAGACTAAGGTCAGAGGCATTGCTCAAGCTGGCTTTCAGAGAATATCTCTGGGCTTGCAAGTCTCTCATGATGAGCTCCTCAAGGCTCATCATCGAGCTCTGACTACCCTGTCTCGCATGAGTGAGGTGATGGAGATGTGTCATGCTGCTGGCATCGCTCTCATCAATATTGATTTGATGTATGGATTTGAAAATCAGACGAATGATATTTGCCTGAAGACCTTGGAGGCTATTGATCAATTGCGCCCCGAGCATGTTAGCTTTTATGAGCTGCGTACCAATATGCTCCATGACTTCTCCCTTGCGTCAAAGGAAGAGATCTATCAGCAGTATCAGACTCTCTACGAAGGTGTCAAATCCATGGGATACATAGGAGATTTTGGTCAAAATACCTTCTCTCGCTATCATGACATGGGGCTCTCCTCCTACCTCTATTCTCGCATGATTGATCATGTCTCCTACAAGGGCTTTGGCATCGCAGCCCAGAGTCGCAGTGATAGGGGACTGAGCTATAATAGGGGCAAGCGTCGCCGTGTACTTGCGGAGCTTCTAAAGTATGAGTCTTTTTGCGCGGAGGATAGTTATCAGTTGCCGGTAGAGGAGGTGCTTGCCAAGTATGTGGCTATCTCGGGCTACTGCGGGTTTTTTCGCCTTTCTATTATGCAAAGTATCATTGGGCTAGATCCACGCATTGTGTTTCAAGCGCAGTTTGAATTCTTGGAGTCGGCGCAGCTCGTGACCATCAGCGGGGATGAGGTGCGCATCACTCCGGAGGGATTCAAGTACTATGGGGCGATTCTCTCACTCTTTTATCCATAGAAACATCATTACGTGATGCATACTTACCCTTATCCTTGTACAGGCTTGATTGATATTCATGGCTTTGGTTCTTATCTCGAATCTGAGATTAAAGAGCCTAGAGTGCTGCAGATGTTTGAGCGCACTCTTTTTGTGGGAATTCATCAGACCATCAGCCCTGACTATATGGAGGAGATGGGTAGTATTCTCCATGAGTGTCTGTAGGGGATTTTTCTAT
>CAYJJA010000038.1:1988-15994 GCA_964370355.1 uncultured Akkermansia sp.
CACCCCCCCCCCGCCGGCCCCCCGGGGGCCGATTCCCCCCGCGGCGCCCGCCCGGCTCCCCCCCCTCCCCCCCCTGCCCCCCCCCCCGCGCGGGGGGGGCCGCTAGCTAATCAAGTAGGTAGAGCGTTGTTCTGCTCATGAACCCTAGCCCAAGCAATAAGTCCTGCCAAAGTAATAATATGGGGCTTGTCACCGTAGGGGGGATCTGGTAGAATGCGCCTTATCATGACGACTATGGAAGAGCTCAGGAAGGGCATAGATGCATTTGATCTTGATATTATCGAATTGTTGAAGCAGCGCGCCGCCTGCTTTGCCCAGCTTCCCGAGGATGAGCATATGCGCCATCAACGCCTCTTCGCGCTCAATGCGAGCGATAGCCGCGGTCTTGTTCTCCCCGAGCAGAGCATCGTTCACATCTTTCGCCAGATCGAGCTCTGCGAGCTCACCGCCAAGGGGAAGGATGTCGTAAGCTGCAAGGGGAAGACGCGCAACGAGATCGATGCGGAGCTGCTCTCGCAGATCCGCCAGCGTGCGAGTCTGGTGCATCATGTCGGCGTGCTCAAGTCGGCTCAGGGCAAGCCTATCTTTGCCCCGGAGCGCGAGTTCTACATGTATCGCAAGATTGAAAAACTCAATGCGGACTTGCTCCAGATTCAATCCCTTACGCTTGTCTACAGGGAGATCATCAGCTGCTCCTTCCAGTTGGAGGGCGGACTCACGATTGCCTATCTCGGGCCTGATGGGAGCTGGAGTCATCAGGCTGCGCTTTCTCGCTTTGGTCATAGTGCAAGGAGGCTCTCCTGCAACAACTTTGCTGATGTCTTTGCCTCTGTCGAGTCAGGCAAGGCTGATTATGGGATTATTCCTGTGGAGAATAGCTCTGAGGGCTCTGTGTCGCAGGTCATTGATTTGCTCGCAGAGAATACGCTAGAGATCTGTGCCCACTCTGCTATTGCTGTGCAGAATTGCCTCTTGGGGAATGTGGAGCTGGAGGATATACGCACGATCTATTCGCATGCTCAGGTCTTTGGGCAGTGTCGCCGCTGGTTGCATGCGCATTTCCCACAGGCGAGCTGCGTGAATATGACCTCGACGACGGCAGCGGCCTATCAAGCCTATCTGGAGAGTGATCAAGGGGCGGCTGCCCTTGGTAGTGCGATGACAGGTGAGGTTGCCAATCTCTCTATTTTACAGCGCAATGTGCAGGATAGTCCAAGCAACAAAACGCGCTTTGTCGTCATAGGAAAGCAGCGCAGTGAGCCCACGGGGCAGGATCGTACGACGCTGTGCTTTGCTGCTGTGCATGAGGCTGGTAGCCTCGTCAATGCCCTTACTTTTTTCAAAGATCACGGTATTAATCTCTACAACATCCACTCGCGCCCCATGGGCACTCGAGCATGGGAGTATCTCTTTTTTGTCGATGTTGAGGGGCATCGCGATGGAGAGCCGCTGCGTCAGTGTCTGCAAGAGCTAGGTGAGCACTGCCCCATGCTCAAGGTGCTGGGCTCTTATCCCGAGCATTAATTCTGCGTCCTTCCTTACATTCAGGCATGTCATTTACTCAACAGCAGGCATTCACTCTCTTAGAGCGAGCACAGCAGCAGCGACGCCTCCCTCACGCGCTGCTCATCACGGGCAGTGAGCTTGCGGGTACGCATGGTCTCGCTCTGGATATGGTGCGTAGTCTCAATGGGAGCTCAGCCTCACAGCTCGATGAGCTAGCTCACCCCCAGTGTCGTCTCCTGCGTCCCAGCTCGCGCAGCCGCAGCATTCTAGTGGATGATATACGTGAGGTGGAGAAATTTCTCTCGCTTTGCGGCGAGCTGGATGCTTACAAAATTGTCATCATCCTCGACGCTGAGCGCATGTCTGAGGAGGCCTCCAATGCCTTTCTAAAGACGCTCGAAGAGCCCCCGCCGCAGACCCTCATCATGCTGCTCAGCGAGCACCCGAGTCGTCTGCTGAGCACGATACTCTCGCGCTGCATACGCCTAGATTTGCGCCAGCGGGGTCATGAGCTCCATCTCACCGAGGTGCAGCAGATCTTTCTCCCCATTCTCTTAGAAGCTCTTGCGCAGCTCGATGATGATATTGCCGCACTCATTCTCAGTGCCGAGATTCAGCAGCTGCTCGTCTCGCGCAAGGAAGAGATCACGCAGCGCCAGACGCTGATCATCAAGCAGCAGGCAAAGAGCATCTCCGAGGGGACAGGCATACGTGACTGGGAGGCGATGCAGAAGGATATCACGGCTGCTCACATTGAGGCGGAGTATCTGCGTGAGCGCGAGGAGATTTTTGAGCTCTTCAGCCTCTGCTTTGGCCAGATCATCCTCTACGCCTCGCATGCGGAGCAGCTCAATCTCATCTCTCCCCTCCTCGCGACACTGGCGAGCAAGCATAGGCCAGTCGAGCTCATGCAGCGCATGCGTGCGCTGGATGCCCTGCGTGAGGATCTCAAGTACAATGTCAAGGATAGCCTCGCCTTTGACGTAGGGCTCGTGGATATCATCGGTAAGGGGCTGCGTGTGTAAAAGCTTTTTTATGAAAAGTATGACAGGATTCGGGGCTGCTAGTGCCCCCGTATTAGGACAGATGCTGCGCCTTGAGCTCAGTGGTATTAATCGCAAGCAGCTTGAGGTCGCGCTCAATATTCCCCGCAGTTGGAATGAGCTAGAGGCTTGCATACGCCGCACGCTCGGCGAGCACATCTCGCGCGGTCGCGTGCAGGTGAGCATCACTAGCGAAAAGGCGACAGAGGCTAGGACCACCCTGCGTCTCAATGAGGAAAAGCTCGCCTCCCTGCGAGCCCTTCTTCCCGAGCTGCAAGAGCAGCTGGGGCGTGAGCTCGACCTCAGCCTAGGGGAGCTCATGCGTGCCAATATCATCGAGGAGGTGGTGGATCATGCCCTAGAGGATGATGCAGAGGCTCGTTGGCAGCAGCTTGAGCCACTATTGCGTCAGGCTCTAGATGCCTTGCTTGCCATGAAGGCGCAGGAGGGCGCGAATCTGAAGCGTGATTTGCTCACGCGCATCGCCACTCTTCGCGTCCTGCGTCAGCAGATTTCAGAGGGGGCAGAGGGCAGTGCACGGCGTCATCGAGAGCTCTTGCTCGCGCGCCTAGAAGAGGCGGGGCTTCCCCTTGCGCTCGATGATGAGCGCATCGTCAAAGAGGTGGCACTCTACGCGGAGCGTTGTGATATCAGTGAAGAGCTCACGCGACTCGACTCCCATCTCGAGCAATTTTGTCAGATTTGCGAGAAAGATGAGCCCGTGGGACGCCCCCTTGACTTTCTCTGCCAAGAAATATTCCGAGAGCTCAACACGACGGGCTCCAAGGTCAACAACGCCGCGCTGGCGCAGCTCATCGTCACCGCTAAGACCGAGCTTGAAAAGATACGCGAGCAGGTGCAAAATGTCGAATAACTCATCCCCATCCTTTTTTCATCTATGAACACTACTGGAACCCTTCTCATCGTCTCTGGCCCCTCTGGCTCGGGCAAGACCACACTCTGCCGCCGCGCGGCGGAGCAGGGGCTTGCGAGCTACTCGATCTCCTGCACCACGCGAGCTCCTCGCGCGGGTGAGCAAGATGGAGTTGATTACTACTTTTTGACTCCCGAAGAGTTCTCCGCGAAGGTCGCGGCGGGAGAGTTTTTGGAGCATGCTACCGTGCATGCCAATCGCTACGGCACACTCATTGCCCATATCAAGGAGCAGCTGGAGCGTGGCAAGAATATAGTCATGGACATTGATGTACAAGGAGCTGCCAGCGTGCGCCACTGCTCAGATGAGCTTATTGCACGAGCCTATGCTGATGTCTATATCTACTTGAGTGGCGCTGAGGTGGAGGCGCGTCTGCGCAGCCGTGGAACGGATGACGAAGATATCATCGCCCTGCGCCTTCGCAATGCCCATGAGGAAAACGCTCGCCTTGGCGAGTACCAATACAGACTGCACTCTGCGGATCGTGAACACGACTTTGACTATTTTAAATCTTTGCTCCTTGCTTTGAGCATGAGAAATGAATTACATTGATATAATGATTTGAGTTGCTAAGTTCTCTAAATGAGCATTTAGTTTTACGTTCATTATTTTAGTCAAAAATAATCTAATTTTTATTGAAGATTTTCCTTGAAAATTGCGTGCAAGAAACGTATAATGCCCATGTCCACGAGGCTGGACACAAATATAGTCTCCTAGCTTTTATTATTAAAAGCCTAGTTTCATAGGGTAGTTGGATCCCCCGTACATCTCGATGTACGGGGGAGCAATCTTTAAGGGGATGGAAGAAGCCAGCGATGGGAGGTCGTTTTGTCGTTTGCTGAGTTTGTTAGACATGGCGTCTCTAGGGAGAATTAGGACAGGCGAGAATCTTGACAGCTGTGCAATATTCTGCTAGATTTCTGGCGAAAGAATAGGGGGGCTCTTACCCCCTTAGCTGATCACATGAACAAGCAGCTACACATCTACGATTGCCTGACACGCAGGCACACCAGCTCCGATAGCGCCTTTATCACCATAGGTGCTGATGAGCACAATACTATCCAACTAGCCATGCGAGCCAAGCACGCAGGCTCATTTGTACAACAGAATGGCAAATGCCATTTCTTTCCCCATAGCGATGCGGAAAATTATATACTCAATGGTGAGAGACTTGACTCTGATATCATTATTCGAGCTGGCGAGATCTATCTACTGACGATTGCAGCGAGCTGTCTCGTCTGTTGGTTTGGTGATAGCGATGATGAGCAGAAGCCTCACTTTGAAGGCTTTCAAGCTCATGAGTGGTTCAACTATCAGCCTGATAATAAAATATGGACCCATGGAATGACCTTGAGAACGCTCGCGGAGCGCTATGATCTGCTGTCACCCGATAGCTTGGTAAGCTTCCGCGGCTTGGGCAATATTGGATTCAAGCTTGCGGAGCTAGAAGACACTCTCGACTTTTACCTTTCTTATGATGCCCGTGTAGCGAATCCGAACGACCTCAAAGCCCGAGACCCCTTCCGCTGCCCCACCTGCTGGGAGCGTTTCTTGCCTGAGCAGGCTCTCGCTATCGCGGCTCACCCCGAGCTCTGCGGAGAGGATGATCATCTTGGCGAGTTCACCCAGTTGCGCTTTGCCCCCGAGCATTACAGTGAGCAGAATCTCCCGCTAGACGCGAAGGGTGTACCTTGTACGGACTTTGCCTGCCCGCTCTGCCATCACAAGCTTCCACCTTTCTTTTATCTGACGCGTCAGCATATCTTCTCCCTCGTCGGAGTCCCCGCTGCGGGCAAGACCTACTACCTCGCCTCGCTCATTCATGAGCTCAGCCGTCAGCTGCCGCGTGACTTTAATATTCCCTTCCGCGATGCTGATCCACAGGCAAATGCTGCGCTGAGTGACATGAGCACGCGCCTTTTCACCGCGCGCACCCCGCAGGAGGCTTATATAGGCAAGACGCGCCTCGAGGGCAGTCTCTATCAGAGAGTCTGGCGACATGAGCACGAGGTGAGCATGCCGCGCCCCTTCATCTACAATTTGAACAAGGATGCTAGGACTTATTCTCTCGTTATGTTTGACAATGCGGGGGAGAGCTTTGAGCCAGGGCATTCAGGTGAGGAGCACCCCGGGGCTGAGCATCTCGGCGTGGCCTCTAGCGTGCTCTATCTCTTTGATCCTACAACCAATCCAGGATTTCGTAATCTGCTGCGAGACAACCGCGATCCTCAGCTCCAGCGTCGTCTCCATCCCGCAGGGCGGCAGGGACGCTTGCTGGCGGAGACCGAGATGCGCATGCGTACGCGCCTGAATATGCCACCGGGTACAAAGCTCAAGACCCCCTTTGCACTCATCATTGGCAAATGCGATATATGGCAACACCTTCTTGGACCTGAGCCTCTCCTACCCCTCGTGCGCCACGGTATTTTCCATCCCCAGCATGTCGCTGCGAACTCTGCGCGACTGCGCAAATTCCTTTTTGATATCTGCCCCTACATCTGCACCAATGCGGAGGCTATATCGGAGAATGTGCGCTACTTTGCTGCCTCGTCCTTTGGCAACTCACCCATTGAGTTCACCGATGAGCGCGGTCAGGCTCTCATCGGTCCTGCCTCGGGGATCACCAAGCCGCTGCATGTGACCGATGCCGTACTCTGGGCTCTCAATGAGGTCGAGCCCTCCTTACTACCCACACCGCCACATTTACCCAGTTAAAAGCACCTAGCTCTCTCCATGTCCTTTCAACTCATCTACACTAGTGCTCCCACCCTCCTCGATCCAGGTCTATCGGGCTATGGGGTCGTCGCTCGCAGTAGGGACATGCCGCGCTTGCTGAGCAAAAAGCTCGCCAAGCTATCTGTCTTCAAAGAGGAGCTCAAGCTCATCCCAGGTCCCCAATTCTCCTACAACATCCTCGACTGCGCGGGGGCGACCTTTCACGTCCTGAGCTGCGTACAAAGTGCGGGGGCTGACTACTCGGGGCGCGAATGCCATATCGCCCATCACCTCGTTCTCACCAAGCAGGAGGTACGCGAGTTCAAAGAAAATAAGGCGCGTCCCACGCCTGCGGGGCTCATGCTCGGTCTCTACAGTGGGGAATTTTGGGCGACATGTTGGAATCAACCCCCCCAAGAGATTGAGCATGAGGTCGAGCTCTCCACTGATATGCTCCCCGAGCTGCATCTTCAGTCGATGTGGAAGGAGCTCACAGGGCACAAGTACAACGCAAAGACCCTCATCACCCCGCCCTACGAGCACGACTGCCTCATCATCGTGCAGCCCGGCACGCGCAGTCTCGATATCCTGCATTTGCTCGCTGAGAGCGACTGGCTATCCGCCTCGCGAGGCTGGGGCATTACCTTCACTACCTCGGGCTATTCGCAGGACACCTTTGCCCAGACTCAGCGCATTGCTGTGCTCGAAGAATCCAATATGGCAAGCAAGGCTCGTCGCTCGGGGCGCCCCATCCTCAAGCTCGTGCACAAGCTACTCATCCCTCGACAAGAGCAGCTCGATACCCCCTCATCTCCGCAGATTGCACATCATTTTAGCTCAAGCCATTCCAAGCATTGGTCTGCGCTCGACTCTTCTCCACCTCTCCGTCGCGCCAAAAAAGCCCCCCTCGTCTCACACCCACAGGGACACCAGCTCGCCGAAGCTCCCTACAAATACCAAGAAAGCGCGGATGAGCAAAACTACCTGCCAAGCGAGCAGAAAGCATCCCGCCCCCATCAGCGCTGGATCCCCCCCCTCCTGCTCATTCTCCTATTGATCAGTGCTACGGTCCATTTCTTGCATCACAGAGACGCTCTCATCGTCAATAGCTCCACCGAGGAGCTGCACGACCACACCGGCACAGGTCAAGAGCCTCTGCCTCCCCTCTATGCCTCTCTCTACGCGCGGAGCATCCAAGACATAGAGAATATACATCAACAGCTGCTTGATCTCGCCAAGCAGAGCTACAAGCCGCTCGAGGCGCAAAGCAAGCTTCTCGATCTCCAGACCCAGATTCTCTCCTCTAGACCGCATGCGACTGCTAGGATAGGCAAGAGACTGCGCCATCTCCACGCTATTATTAACAAACTCCTCGAAGCCCCACAGAGCAATATCTCCTACGCAGCTCTACTAGAATCGCTCATCAGCTATGCTCGCAGCATGGAGCTCGACATAGAGCCCTTGGCACGCTTCTTCTTCCAGCATTGCACGCAGCGCTACACCCCCCACCAGTGGATGCGCAGCATGAGTGAGCAAGAGGCGCGGCAAATTCTCCAGATGCTTCATGAGAACAAGCTCTACTCCCTCTTCAATGAGCCGGAGCTCTACAGCTACCTCCATGCCCTAGATAGGCATGACCCCATCAACCGTCGCTTCATCAGCAAGCCAAGCAGCTTGGAGGATATCCTGAGTGCCTACGCCCATCTCAATGATAGAGAGCTCATCGTCATCAACAAAAATGATGCTATGCCTCTCATGATCCAAGAGATCCTCCAACACGCACCCATTGATATAGATCAAGGCTCCATCACTGTCTCGCCGCTGCTATCTCATGAATGGACAAGCATCTTGCAAAGGGACCAGAATAGCATAAGCCTCACGCCCACCAGCTCAGAGGGGCTCAAGCAGGTTGAATTCAGCGCGGCAAATGACCCCGCGTCTCGCCGAGTCATGCTCTTGCATGCCGATGCGCGCTTTCACCAATTCAGCTACCAAGGCAAGCCCGCTCTGCTCAAGCTCAAGCTCAGTGCCTCGCCCAGGGCGAATCAATACCTCTTTGTGCCGCATATTCGACAGACACTCAATGTTTATAATGATAGCGTTGAGCTACCTGAGCTCACGCGTCGAGACTTTGACATCGCAGAAGATGAGCTCGAGTCCATCCCTCCCGACTCATTGCAGCCCTTTGCCCAGCTGAGGCTCACGAGCAAATACCGCAGCCAATTTCCGTGGAAAACGATACAAATGAGCCTCAAGCTCAAGCAGCCCTCTTCTATAGAGCTACCCAGCTACCCTGGCTATAGCAATGAAATGAGCATCGAGTCGCCCCACATGCGTCTGCATCAAGTCGCTCCCATCATGCATGACACGCTCCATTTTGACAAGTATACAACACTGCCTTACCTCGATGAGCGCTATCACATCCAGCTCTGGCGCAACTACAACTTTAACTCTATCATGGAGCGCGAGTTCTACACGCTCGTCAACAGCTGCGTCACCAAGAAAGACACCCTCGCCACAGGCTACTACAGCATAGCAACTCTCTATCACCTGCTCGACTCCATGGATGAGATATCTGAGCTATCGGAGTTTGAACATCTGTTGAGCAACTACTTCAAGCTCTTTGAGAATCCTGCATTCGCCGCTCGCGTCAATAAGATATTCAAAGAGTCACCCGCTCTCCAGCTCAAGCCTATACACGTGAGTGACAATAGCTCGGTAGCCAAGTCAAAGCGCTCGCGTCTCGCGGAGGCGCTACGCGATAGAGACAGGCGTGCCTTTATGCGCGAGTGCCTTCGCGCCTACGTCGCCGATGAGCTTTACCGTGCCTATGATCACATCAGACAAAGAGCAAGGCTTTACAATCAAATCAATCGTCGCCACGAGCTTGAGCTCTACCACCTCGAAGAGCAGAAAACAAGGCTCATCTGGCACTTCCGCCTGATCCATACAGACGCAGCTCGACAGCCTCCTCCATCGCCATGAGAAAATCTCGGCACCGCCCTGCTCAAAAGGCACCAGCCTCTCCCAAAAAGACAACGCCCATTGCCCCTGTCTCACTTGCCCAGCTCTCACGCGAAGCTCTGCGAGGCAAAATGCGACGCGTTGAGGCTGAGCTACTGTCCCTCCAGTCAGAAGAGCCCAAGTCCTCCGCCCGTATAGCATCCCTGCAAGAGCAGCGCCAAGCCCTGCTCGATGAGCTAGCTGCTCGCCACCACACAAACCGAAGAATCATCCTTATTCTGCTGGGCATCTTCGTCATCATGGCTCTTAGCCTCACAGGCTTTTTCCTATACAACAAGGCCTATCAAGCACATCTCAATCTCCAGCGCATCCTCCACATCGACGATGCAGCACTCATCAAGATGGAGATGCAGCGAGCCCAAGCGGGGCTCAACAGCCTGCTCGTGCCCGAGCTACGCCCCAGTATCGTGCAAGCCCAGCTCAGGCTAGAGGAGCTCCAGCAACGTCAAGACCAATCACAGCAATGGCTCAATGAGCTAGAGCAAAACCCAGAGCGATGGGAGAGCCTCACTCCCCAAGAAATACGTCAGCTCAACAGCACATCACTCAATCACAGCCCCATGGGACAAGAGCTTGCCGCGCGTTGGAAGCAGCTCATTGACACACGGCGCGCCCAGCAGCGCAGCCTCCGCGGCGAGAGCTTGGAAAAAATCCTACGCCCCCTGCCTGCGGCCTTCGTCGCCGTCGGCTCACCGGAGCGCGATTTGGCCCTGCTCAACGAGGAGCGTGAGGCTCTAGAAGAACGCCTCGCTGAGTGGCAAACACTCAGGCAAATCCATCGCCTCAACCCCCGACATATGGACCCCCTTCGCGAGCGACTCAAGTGCTTGCGCCTTATTCATCACGATATTCTGGCTCTCACTGAGCTTGAGCACAAGCTCAATGAGAGTGAGCACTACAGTGACTATACCCTCGCGCTACACGGCTACAAAGCACATCACTATCCGCTTGGTAAGCAGCTTCAAAAGCTGCAAAGCGAGCTCCCACGGCAGGATGACATTGAGCGCACGATGTCCCAGCATCAGAGTCGCCGTAGCAGTGACTTGAGCCCTGATCAGCCCAGCTTTCATGCTCGGCACCCCGCTAACGTTGCGCAGGTCGCGCTCATGGAGCATATCTTCCAATCCCGCCCCCTTCACAGCCAGCTCTATCAACTACGCAACCCTGAGCTGCACCAATCTTGGACCTGCGATAAACCACCGAAGCTCCATAAGCAGCGCGTCATCAAGCTCACCCTTTCTGCCCTCGACCCCCATGTCGCCCTAGGGGCAAAACGCCGGCTGCTCATCCAGCCCAATCCCCAGCTCGTGTTGCGTAGATTCCGTCCGAAGGAGTACCTGAAATCCCTTGGACTGCAGCGTGAGAGCTTTTTTCAGAAGGTCAGCATCCCACACACCCTTGAGCGCATCCTTGCGGACAAGTCGCCCTATACGAATGCGCGGCTCAAGCTCTACCTCTACAGTATCCTCGCCCGTGTCATGGAGGCGGAGCAGCACTCGGGTACTTCTGCCATGACTCTCGCACCGCAGCTGCGCGAAGACATCCTTTCCCTGCGCAAACTGGAGCGCAAAACAGGAGTCATACTGAGCGACATCAGCTGGCTGCGCTACGATGCTCTCCACCAGCGGGCAGAGCAGCAATACGCAGCATGGATAAGTCAGCGCGTCGGTAGACAGTACCTCGCAGAGATGCGACTGCTGCTGCGTGAGCATCTCCACTTCGTTCCCGAGTACATCGGCTACATAGGCAGTGATGGCAGCCCCTATCTGCAAAAGCCCCTCAGCGAGGAAGAGCCCCTGTGGTATCTCGACAAGGAGAGTCATGAGCTCACCCTAGGTACACAAAAAAATCTCCGCGCCGCCGCGCTCTTCTCCCCCCTCCTGCGCCCACGCAGGCTCTAGGGAGGATCTAAAATCTCGTTTTGAAAAACTCTCCTCTTAGCAAAGCCTCCCAACAGCCTGTCTCGCGATATCAGGCTGCGAGAATTTCGTTTCCCCCTCTAGTGACATGACTTGGCTATGACATACAGCTTTTACAAGCTCACGGATATCCTGTGGGACAGCAGCTCTCTCCATCTACTTGACACGCACGAGCAGCAGCGCTACGCCCAGTCGGGGCTCAGCTTTTTGCGTACGCGCCTCACTCTCAAAAAAGCCCTTGCGGATCATCTCCATCTCCCTCTGACAGACATACGTCTCTGCTACCATGCGCAAGGCAAGCCCTACCTCCCCGCTCAGCCCCAGCTCCATTTTAATATCTCCCACTCGGCAGACATGCTCGCCATCGCCATAGATGCGCATCCTATTGGCATCGACATAGAGCATATGCGACCACGTCGCCTAGCTGCACTCGCGCGGCGCATCATGAATGAGCAGGCCTATGAGAGCTTTATCGCAGGAGGGGAGCGTCTCGAGGATTACTACGCCCACTGGTGCGTCTGTGAAGCTCTTGTGAAGCAGTCTGGCAGCAGCATCTGGAATGTGCGAGACTACCCCTTCACCCTACAGGGTGGATGTGTCCTTCTGCCTCCCTCTCATCATCACCTTCACGTTGAGCTGCTGCGCCCCGCTCCGCACATGATGGGTGCTATTGCTAGTGTGATACGCTGAGCTCCAAGTTCATCACCTGTAGATAAAAGTCTAAGTTTTGTTTTGACATCACATGCCTAGGATGTTACATTGAATAATAACTCAACTAATCTTATGAGTGAAGAAGACACATACACATCAACAGAAGAAGTCGGCTATGGCAGCCGAATTGGCAACTCGCTGAAAGGCATCGTCATCGGTGCTGGTCTCGTGCTTGCGGGCATCGGAGGTCTCTTTTGGAACGAAGGTAACTTTGTCAAAACCAAAAAGGCGCTTGATGAAGCCGAGGGCAACATCGTCCTCGTCACCGATATCAGCAAGATAGATCCAGCCAACGAAGGGAAACCTGTGCATGTCAGCGGTGATGCCATCACCAGTGAGACGCTCAGCGACCCCCTCTTTGGCATCACGCACCAAGGCATTCGCCTCCAGCGCAATGTCGAGTACTACCAATGGCAGGAAAGCTCCAAGACAGAGACCAAGAAAAAGCTAGGTGGCGGAGAGACTAAGGTTACAACCTATAGCTACAAGCCCGTCTGGTCAACGACCCCCATTGATTCGAGCAAGTTCAATCAGAGTGGCAAATACGACAATAGAGTAGCCTACGAGGGCTGCGTCTCCGAGTCGCTCTATGCTCAGAATGTCACCTTGGGTGCTTTCAAGCTCAACGCCTCACAAATTCAAGGCATCAGTGGTGCCACCCCCCTTGTGCTGAAGGCTGATACCCCCATCCCCGCCGCACTCGCCCAGCAAGCCAGTGTGCGTGGTAATACCATCTATATCACCACTCCTCTCCCTGTAGCTCCTGCTGGTGTCGTCGTACCTGGAGCTCCTGTTGCGGGTGTAGCTCCTGTGGCTCCTGTTGCGGGTGTAGCCCCAGTAGCTCCTGCTGCGGGTGTAGCCCCAGTAGCTCCTGTTGCAGGTGTAGCCCCAGTAGCTCCTGTTGCAGGTGTAGCCCCAGTAGCTCCTGCTGCGGGTGTAGCCCCTGTAGCTCCTGTTGCAGGTGTAGCTGTTGCAGCTCCTAGCCCAGAGCCAAAGATTGGTGATATGCGTGTCTCTTGGCAGGTCGTCGCCCCCAAGGCACTCATCAGCCTTGTAGCTCAGCAGCAAGGTGCGACATTCGTCCCCTACATCGCGGGGAATGGCAGGCAGGTGTCACTGCTAGGTATGGGTGTACAGAGCTCGCAGCAGCTCTTTGCTACGGCTCATTCTGGCAATAGCATGATGACATGGATCATCCGCATCGTGGGCTTCATCGCCATCGGTATAGGTCTGAGCATGGTCATGGCACCCCTCGCGGTACTGGCAGATGTTCTGCCTATCTTGGGCGACATCATTGGTACAGCGACAACATTCGTCGCCTTTGTGCTGGCCTTTGCTATCAGCCTGACAACCATCGCTATTGCATGGCTCTTCTACCGCCCTTTGACCGCCATCTGCTTGCTTGCGGTAGTGGCAGCGGCTATCTACTTGCTGCGCAAGATGCGCAAGAAAGAAGATCCTGCACCAGCAGCTGATAATGCCTAATCGCATCGTCTTTATCCTCTCACAGACTCTCCCTCATCGGAGAGTCTGTTTTATTTGTTATCAATAAGGACAGTCAGAGCAGTCATGATGAGCATGCTCTTCTAGCTGGCGAGCTCTCGTGTTTTTTTTACTCTAGAGAACTTAGCATAAAACATCATTGACAAAGACGGGCAAGCTATGCGAAAGTACTCCTATAGATCACCATATGATAGACCCCCCACTGAATCGTTGGCGACCCAATGTCGCAGCCGTGATCATGGATCAACAAGGGCGTATTCTCATCGCTAGTGCGAGTGCAGAGTCTCGCTACTGGCACTTCCCCCAAGGAGGAGTCGGGCGCAAGGAGTCACTCAAAGAAGCTCTGATGCGCGAGGTATACGAAGAAGTAGGTCTTGAGGCCCATCAGTACAGAATCGTCTGCTCCATAGGCGGCTATCGCTACCACTATAAAGATGAAAACGAGAAGAGCAGCCGCTGGAAAGGGCAAGATCAGACCTACTTTCTCCTCGAGTGCTTTGAGAGCAGCCCCGTGCTGGATCTGACCAAGACTCCCGAGTTCGCCCATTCACGATGGGTAGCTTGGAGAGAGCTGCATGAGGAGATGTTTGTCCCCTTCAAGCGTGATACCATCAAGAAGGTACTCGCGACCTTTTTCCCCTCCTCCATGGG
>CAYJJA010000038.1:16004-17597 GCA_964370355.1 uncultured Akkermansia sp.
CTCAGGGACTGAGCACCTATCAAGAACATGCTCTCTCCCCGCGTCGCTATCTGCTCAGTACGAGTAATAATACTTGCCATCTAGAGCAGCATGACCCCAAGGACCGCACGCTCTTTGCAGGGGGCAAGGCCGAGGCGCGTGCCCAGCTCTGTCATCTCTACAAAGACATTCTACGCCTCCATCAGGCCCTTGTATCCAAGCGCAAGGGACGCTTGCTCATCCTCGTGCATGGGGTCGAGCGCTGTGGCTGCGAAGGTGTCGTCCAGCGACTGGCTCATCATATGGAGCCCTTTGGCATGCGTGTCGAGAGCCTCTCGCTCTACGAGGATGCGGCTCGCGGCAACTATGACTTCATTTATCCTCTCCACAAGCGCATTCCGACGCGTGGTGAGGTTGTCCTCATGGATCGCTCTGTCTACAACAGCTTGCGTGTGGAGCGCCTAGAAGACAAGATCACCGAGAGCGTTCTCCATCGCCGTCTTGCGCGTCTCAACGAGTTTGAGCAAATGCTCAGCGAGGAGGGCACGCGTATTATCAAGATCTATCTGAATATCTCGCGCGAGGAGCAAAAGAAGCGCTTTGCGAGGCAGCACTTCTACGTCCAGCCTCACCGCTTCGCCGAAGAGCAGATCGGCAGTGCAGAAGAAACTTGGCTACGTGAGATAGAAATCGCTGAGGCCACCCTCACTCGGGTCAACTCTGAGCTCTGCCCTTGGTACATTATCCCCGCCGACAAGAAATGGTATAGGGATCTTTGTGTCACCTACATTGTCATCGACACGCTTCAACAAATGCTGCTAGCCTAGGGCAGCAGTGCGAGGCATCCATCCCCCCGCGCGTTGCTACTCAAACAGCCCGAAATCGTGAGAGATTTCGGGCTGCTTGAGCAATATGGGAGGGCTCGCTAGGTGATGGGGCACGCTAGGGTGTAGCGCATTAGGAAGCCTTCTTATAAATGGGCTTGCGCTTGCCGTCCCATGAGATGGCGTAGACGACTGTCGCCTCTTCGGGGACAAAGACATCTGTCGTCTTGTTATCCTCATGCCCCAGCCCCAGCAGGGAGACTCCTAGGAGCTTTTTGTCGCTTCGTACTTCAAAGGCTACCGCTCCCTGCCATTGGTCTGCGGGTACGGTGATTTTGCCCTTGGAGGGCGTGAGCGCGACTCCATCGCTGATAGCCGTCTTGTTTTTGAAGAGGTGAACATTGTTGCTGTTGATGTAATGGATGACACGGCTATCGGGCTCTGGGTACTGGTGGGCATGCTCCAAAAAGTCTCGCACCATCTCGGGGGTGATGGTGAGCATGCGTGAGCCATAGTCGGTTTTCCAGCGATTGAGGGGCTTGAGCATGCGGGTGGTGGCAAAGAAGCGTGTGAGATTGAGCTTTGCGGCATCACAGGCGTTTTTCATGAAGTTGATGCGCATCTGACCATGGGTGATTTTGCGCTCATCGGTTTGGCGTATCTTGTGGAATATCTGAGGGTAAAAGTCGCTCTTGCCCCGCGCTACGTCCATATAGAGCTGGAGCTGCCAGAGTGGACCTAGGTTCGCAAAGTGGTCAAAGCTCTTGGGGCTCATTTCTATTTCTTCGCG
>CAYJJA010000038.1:17607-20151 GCA_964370355.1 uncultured Akkermansia sp.
GTAGGCTGGGTTTGGGCTTGCCAGCTGCGTATTTTCCATAGTTGAAGCTATCCTGCCCTTGGTGGAATTGCCATGGGCGACCCTCTACTACAGCACTGTGGATGTAGCTGTGCATGCGCCCGCCGCGCATATGCCCGTTGGGCGACTGTGTAGGCTCATGTTCAAGGCGTATATGGCTGGGGTTGAGCTTGTAGTTGCTCCATGATGAGAATATATTATTGCTGACCTCACCTGTGCCTACCCAGAGGAAGCCGGGGCGCACTTGGTTCACATGTCCAAACTCATGCGCCACGCCCCATGAGCTGCGTGGCAGCCTCTTGTCGCTGCCTACCTCACCCATGGTGTTGTGATGGAAGGCGGCTCCCATCCCATCCGCATGCATGAAGCCGCGCCAGATGTTGCGCCCTAGGATGTGATTGCCCGGATGCGGGATGTGGCTCTCCCAGCCCATGAGGTCTTGCTGCTGCTTGATGATCTCGTCATAGGTCTTGAGCAGGTCGCTGCCGCGCTCTGGGGTCTGCTTGCGCAGTGCATCGACATGATAGATGAGCTGGACGCGCTCGCCGACGATGTCTATCATCTCGCAGACCGTATTGGCAAGGAGTTTCTTCCATGTCGCGTCATCGTCATGCTGGGTGAAGATGCCGTTGATGCGCCCGCCTTGGATCTTGACGCTGATGGGGGCGGCTTGCCCTGGGTCGCTGCTGCGGTAGTCGATGTAGGCGAGGCCTGATTGGCGTAGTTTGATCTGATTTTTCCCCGGATTGAGCGTGTAGACTTGGTGCGCCCCAGATGGGCCAAAGTCATGGACGATGAGGGAGATGCCTTGGGGGGCATCTGCATTGAGCTCAATGAGGGCTTGCTCACCCTGCTTGAAGTAGATGCCTGTGGGGTTTTCGTAGGCGGAATAGTTGTTGACCTTGTAGCGTTCTCTGACGGTTTTGAGGGGTAGATAGGCGTGGAAGGTGCGTGAGCGGTAGGCCTTTTCTCTTGCACTTTCGTTGAGCTTGCTAGTGTCGGTGAGGGGGGGGATGGCCGCAGATAGCGTGGAGAGGCTCAGACTGAGGCAGAGAAGTGAGGGGAGAATATTCATTGTAAAGGGAATGTTTTTTTTAAAAAGCTAAGGATAAATCAGCGGCGAAGCAGATCGGCTATGGGGCCGCGCGCATGCTGCATAGCCGTCTCGCCGCGAGCATTTTTCGCTTGGGGCTTCGCACCCGCTTTGAGCAGAGCTTTTACCATGTCGGCGTTGCCCTTCTTGACGGCTTCTATGAGCAGGTCTGGTCCATAGGGGGGCTTGTTGGGGTTGACCCCTGCCTCGAGGATGAGCTGCATGGCCTGTACGTTGCCGCGTCCTAGCGCGAGGTCGAGGGGATAGCCATTCTGGCGGCCATCGGGGCTGTAGTTCACCGACTTGTAGGCGGGGAGCAGGGCTGCGACGTTGTCGTTGCGTCGCGCCCAGACGGCATCATGGAGGGCGGTGGCTCCGTTGTTGGATTGGTGCAGGGGATTGGCACCGTGGGTGAGGAGTAGCTTGACGATCTCGGGGCTGGCTCCACTGGCGGCGAGCATGAGGTAGTTTTTCCCATGGTCTGCGCTGCGCTCTGCCTTGGCTCCCGCCTTGAGTAGGAGGGCTACGGCTGCGCTGTTGTTGCGTGTGATCGCGGTATGGAGTATGGCGTGACGGCCTTGGGCGTCGAGAGCGTTGGGGTCACCGCCCTTGGTGAGATAGTTTTGGAGGGGGGCTGTCTCTCCCTTGCTGAGTGAGGCGATCACATTGAGCTGCTGCTCGCGCTGCTGCATAGCCGCTTGGCAGAGCTTGCGTAGAGCTGCATCTTGGGTCATGTCGATGGGGAGTCTTCCCTCTGCGTCGCGTAGCATGACATCTGCTCCCGCATCGAGGAGGAGCTTGACCATATGCGCGTATTTGCCTCCTTGTTGGACGGCTATGTGCAGGGGGGTGCGTGCCAGCTCGTCGAGCTGGTTGACTGGCTGACCGAGCTCAAGGCAGAGGGTGGCGACTCGGGCGTCGCCTGTGGCAGCCGCCTCATGCAGGGAGCGTGCCTGATGGGGCTTGAGCGAGACGCGCTGCATCCAGACATCTATGGGATCATCTTTGGGCTTTTGAGCATGAAGCAAAGAACTACTAATAAGGGGTAGAAAAAGAAGTGATACAAGGATGGAAAATTTCATAAATGGAAATATTAACGCGTTGAGATGTTATACCTGAATTGCCCTGTAGCTGTCAAGAAAGAAGAGTGGTAGGGCGCGACAGCAGGTAGGGTGGAGATGATTGTATGATTTATAGAAAGTTTTGCGACGCTGGAAAAATTTGTATTGACTTGGCAAACTGATCAGAGTAAGATGAGTCGCGCCCTGTCGACTTCGATGAAGGATGACGGGAATTCACGAAAATTCATTTACCAATCATTACAATTTATGGCAAATTACGCTATTAATGGTTTCGGTCGCATCGGACGCAACGTTCTGCGCGCCATGTCCCAGACTGAGCTCGAAAAGGTTGTCGCTATCCACGACCTTACT
>CAYJJA010000039.1:0-16511 GCA_964370355.1 uncultured Akkermansia sp.
CATCATCAACAATCTCCGCGTTGAGCAAGACCCCGCCTAATTGCGAGCCTTGCCACTCATTTTCTACATTTACCATTATGAAAACTCTTATCATAGCCCGCCACGGTAACACCTTTCGCCCTGGAGAAACCCCCACACGCGTCGGAGCCGACACCGACCTCCCCCTCGTGGAGGAAGTACGCGGACGCGCCATAGGCAAGTACCTCAAGAGCAAGCAGCTCATTCCTACTCGCATCCACGCCGCCCCCCTGCTGCGTACCCTCTCCACCGCCGCCCTTGCCGCAGAGGAGCTCGGCTCGCCCTGCGCCATCATGCCCGATGAGCGCTTTTTAGAGGTCAACTACGGGCCAGACGAAAACAAGACCGAGCAGCTCGTTGAAGAACGCCTCGGTCGTCACAGCTGCGAGCAAGAGCAGCTCGACGCGGATAGCCTCAGCGCTGATGAGCTACGCATGCGTGGCAGAGCCTTCATTGAGCTCTGGAATAGCCATGCCATCACCCCACCAGGCTGGCAGGTAGATGTCGCCCAAATACGAGCGAATTGGACAGAGCTCTGTAGCAGCATAGACGAGGGCGAAGTCCTACTCTGCGTCTCCTCCAATGGTACGATACGCTTTGCCCCGCATATCACAGGCGACTACGCCGCCTTCTGCGGCCAATATGACATCAAAGTCGCCACTGGGGCACTGAGTATCTTCACCAGCGAAGACGGAGGAGCTAGCTGGCAATGCCGAGAATGGGGAGTAAAGGCGTACAAAGAAGTCCCCGCACAGGCATGAACAAGCGCGAGCTCACCCAGCGCATCCAGCTGCACATGGGAGTGGGGTGCACGCGCCAGAGCGCAGAAGCCGCGCTCCATGCTGTGCTCAGCAGCATCGTCCATCTGAGTCAAGAGGGCAGCGTCCCCTTGGCTGGCTTTGGGCGCTTTGCGCAGCGCGTACGCCCTACTCGCATGGGGCATCACCCACTGAGCGGTGAGCCCCTCACGATACCTGCACGCAGGCAGCTTCACTTCGCCCCTTCCCCCAAGCTGCTTGATCAAGGCATTTACTACTCTGGCAGTCATTAATATGCCCCAGAGGGAGCTACTCCCAAGCGATCAGCCATTGCTTGACTCATTTTCTATCCTTGCCTCGGGAGCTGGAGAGCAACGGCGATAGAGGTACCACCCAAGCCCTATACCGAGCGCGATAAAGCCAACACCTGTAGCAAGAGAGCTCGCCAACATCGCCACTCCGTACAAGGTAAAGAAGATAATCATCGAGACGAACATCGAGCTCACATATCCATAACTCCTCACCCAGCGCATCCAGAAGCTCGATGGCTTACGCCAAGGACGGCTCAGATAAAACATCAGAGGGACGAGACAGAGCCAGAAGATGAAAAATATTCCAATAAATCCTTGCTCCAGCGTCTCAGCCTCCGCCGCTGCCTTAGCGTCGATCATATCCTGCGCGCTCACAGAGCCCTTATCGACCCAGTAAGCGCCTGCATCAAAAGGCTCTAACTCACCCTTGAGCTGTAAGCCTATGCAGCTCAATACGGGTTTTGTATTAGGAGTGGAGCGCCAAGAAAGGCGCAGATCGCCAATCTGGGGAGCGGGTGGCTGAGCTTGAGCCAATTGCTCTGCTGTATAGGGCTCTTTGCTGACGTAGAGATAGCCCTCTTTGACATAGCTGCGATCCTTATACTCATCAGGAATCTTCAGCCCCTCGAGAGGGAGAACAAGGGATGAGACACGCGACTCGACATAAGCACGGATAAAGGAGCCACTGAGCCTGTAGGGACCGAGTCGCACATCGTCATTCGCAAAGCTCGCATCGGGGATAAAGAAGCTACAGCCATCATTGGCATGCTCATAGCCCTTGTCCTCGGGATACGAGGTCATGATATGATCATTCCATTGAGTCGAGTAGGTAAAACCTGAGTCCCCCCCTTCTCTGACGCGTGAATAAATTTCCACCTCCCTTTGCAGGGAGATCCCGCCCGATGCCATGCCGAATGTACTGTCGCTACATGTACCGACATCCTCGGCGGGAGCGGAGACGTACACATGCTTGAGCTCATGCTCAGCGTTGTGCATGGTCGCCTCCCCGACCTCGATGAGATTCTCTCCTAGCGCCACCTTGCTCGCCCAGTGCATGAACTGATAATAGTCAATAACAAACGAGAAGAGAACAGCAATAAAAAAGAGCAAAAGCGCCCTCCAAAAAATGAAAAAAGGGCGCAAAATCCACAGAGTCCACAAAGATGGTCCTTGGGGCATTTTATGATCCATATTGAAAATATAGCACAACGCTCCCGCCTGTCAAGCTCTATCTGATGGACACAAAGGGGGGTCTCGTTTGCCTACAAGCGAGCACCTCGCGCAGACGCGTCACAGGCAGGCCAATCACATTGTCCCTATCGCCCTCCACCGACTCGATGAGCAGATGCTCCTTGTCTTGGAGTGCGTAGGCACCTGCCTTGTCCATGACGTGGACTACTTCTATATAATGCTCGAGCTGCTCGCGCGTGCGGGGGAGAAAGCGCACGTAGCTCTTCTCGACAAAGTCGCGTCTCTCCCCCTCGGGCATGCAGACCGCCACCGCCGTGCAGACGCAGTGCACGCGGCCTTGCAGGCGTGTGAGCATGGCGAGTGCCTCGTCTCTATCCTTGGGCTTGCCTAGCGGGATGCCGTCGATGAAGACGAGTGTATCTGCCCCGATGACGATGCTATCGGGGTAGAGCGCGGCTATGTCGAGCGCCTTGAGGGCGGCATTGTGAGCGCAGAGCTCTTCGAGAGGCATGTCGGGGTCATGGAGCTCCTCGGCCTCGCTGGGGTGAACGGTGAAGCTCATCCCCTCACGCTCGAGTAGCTCGCGCCGGCGCGGGGATTGGGAGGCGAGAATCAGGCTTGGTGTAGACATGATCAAACTAAATCAGAGTGTAGCCTCCTCGGGATGGGGGGACATAGCTCCCAGCACACGGCGGCGTACGCTATCGCTGAGCTCATGGAGGCCCTGGATAGTCGTGCCGCGCAAGGTATCGGCATGCTGGCGACAGAGGTCGCGATCCTCGCGTGAGTCGAACTCAAAGCCCACAAAGGCACGCCCTACATTCTCGCCTGTGTATTGGTAGTTAAAATAACAGAGCGATGCATATTCACCCATCACCGACATGAACTCATAGAAGGCACCAGGGCGCTCAGGGAACTCAATGACAAAGAAGACGGGATGGGAGAGTCGTCGCCTATCATAGGAGATCATACGAAAGAGAACGTCCTCATCGTGGGAGACATCCTCTGCGCTGAGCCCCTTCTCCGTGAGACGTTGATCTATCTCGGCAAAATCCTTCTCCGTTCCTAGTACTCCAAAGATGGGGTATTGTATCTCCCCTGCGTTGCGCCCATACTGCACCTCGCGCAGCTGCACACCCTTGGGGATATGTTGGAGGTAGCGCAGTACCTGTCCTCGTTTGGTTTCCATGGGTATACGCAGATAGCGCAGCATGCGATGGCGGTGTCGTTCATCAGCAAAACTAGCGACGGATGCGAGCTGGGAGAAGTCCATATTCGCCCCTGAGATGATGATGAGGCAGCGCTCCCCTGGCTTGATCACCCCATTGTCCCAGTCTTGGAGGAGGGCGGCGGCACCCAGTGCCCCAGAAGGCTCAGAGACCACGCGTAGGCTATCCCAGAGCGTACGCATAGCACCACAGACCTCCTTATTGCTCACAGCGACGACCTCATCGAGCAGCTCCTTGCAAAGTGGGTAGGTGATCTCTCCCGCGATGCGTACGGCCGTGCCATCACAGAAGACATCGACATAGGGGAGCGTGACGCGCTGCTGAGCCTTAAAGGCACTCTTCATACAGGCCTGATTGAGCCCCTCGACCCCGACAATGCGTGAGTCTGGCCAAAAGTGACGAAACCAGCAGGCAGCCCCAGCCGCTAAGCCTCCTCCCCCTATCTGGAGATAGATGTGATCAAAGCGTCCCGGTCCATGCATGACGACCTCGTCAGCCAATGTCCCTTGACCAGCAATGGTGGTGGGATCATCGTAGGGATGGACAAACTGGAGATCATTCTCCGCGGCGTAGTTTTTGGCAGCTAATGAGGCGGCATCATAAGAGTCGCCTACAAGATAGATATTCACCTGATCGCCGCCGTGCTTGCGAACGGCGCGCTGCTTGACCTCTGGTGTGGAGCGAGGCATAAAGATATGTGCGTGGCAGCCCAGTTTCTTCGCAGCGAGGGCCACACCTTGGGCGTGATTGCCCGCACTAGCGGCGACAACACCGCGAGCACGCTGCTCATCGCTCAGATTGACCATGCAGTTGTAAGCTCCGCGCCACTTGTAGGCCTTGATAGGTCCCAAGTCCTCGCGCTTCACGTAAATCTGAGCATCAATATCTTTTATCTCTATGACTTGCAAGGGAGTACAAGATCCTACTTCATACACGCGTTGGCGAGCTCGCAGGATCTCATCAAAAAGTTCATCCATCTTGGGCGTTTTCATGCTAAGAATGATACTATACAAAATTGAGACAATAATCAAGTGCGAAGAAAACGCTTTTGGGTCCATGAGAGCAAATCACCAAAAATCACACTCCAGATCTCCGCTCCATCGAGCAAATCGCTAGATGCACAATGAAATAATTTACTCATGAAGACATCTGGTAGAAATACTCTGTTTTTCAAGACATATTACAAAAAGTATTACAAAAATTAACCGGATCTTTAACTCTTTAATAATAAGAAGATTATAAAAATAAATTCAGTTATTATTTTTAACTATTTTTGTTAAATAACATAAAACGATCAAGTTTTCTTAAGTAATATAATACCCGACGTACAAAAAAAAAAATGACGTGGAACTGCGATGGAACGCCACCTAATCAAGAACAGGCTCGCTACGCTCAAAATTTTGCTTTTTCTAACCGATTACCCATGGCATATTGTCCCCCGCAACGCCCTGGGAGACGAAGCAAGCAAGACGGCCCTTCCCTCCCAAATCTATCAAACAATCACCCTTATCCCAAACATGAGTCAATCATCAAAAGAGCGAGAGCTCTGGAAGCGCATCGTCAATAATATGCGCAACCACGAAGGCTTGGGGGAGTACGGCTATGACGCCTATATCTCCAAGCTGACACTGGTCAAGGATACTGGCACAAGCCTCCAGCTCCAGTACCCCGAAGACCTCCCCATCGCATGGGTCGAGGTGAACTACCAGCAAAGCATCACAAACGCGACGGCACGTGTCCTCGACGCCGCTCGCCAGATAGAATTCATCATGCAAGGTCAGCAGAGCGAAGACTCCGCTGATATCCAAGAAACTTCTACTCTCACAACAACCCCACACCCAACAACCCGCACACGAGGCAAAAAGATCAAGTCTCGTCAACCCCAATCCGCTCAAACAGGTATCAACAAAGACTACCTCTTTGACAACTTCATCGAAGGTCCAAGCAACACCTTTGCCTTCGCCGCCGCCAATGCCATCGTCAAGACGGGCGGCAAGCTCATCAACCCACTCTTTATCCACGGTGGGCCAGGGCTTGGCAAGACCCACCTCCTACACGCCATTGGAAATGCTATCGCCACTACCGACGAAGGCAAGAAAGTCCTCTACATCACCAGTGAAGACTTCACCAATGCCTACATCGAGGCCATGAGCAAGAAGGGGGATGCTCTCACGAGCTTCCGCCGCAAGTTCCGCAATGCAGACATCCTGCTCATTGATGATGTGCAATTCCTTGCCCGCAAGGAGAAGACACAGGAAGAGTTCTTCCACACCTTCAATGCTCTGCTCGCTAGCGGCAAGCAGATCATCATGAGCTCGGACTGCCCTGCCAGCGAGATCACCACCATGGACGCACGCCTCACCTCACGCTTTGAACAAGGCCTGACAGCAAGCATCGCACGTCCCTGCCTCGAAACCCGCCTCGCCATCCTGCGTCAAAAGCGCAACCAATGGCAGAGCAAGGTCGATGATGACATCCTCGACTTCATCGCCAAAAACATCACCTGCTCCGTGCGCCGCCTCGAAGCAGCCCTCATCCGAATGGCAAGCTACGCCAGCTTCACCCACCGTGAAGTCACCATAGACGACGTACGCATCCAGCTACGCGACCTCCTCCGCAAGGAAGAGAAAAAGCAAATCAGCATCGAAGACATCCAAGAGCATGTTGCCGACGCTTTTAATCTCAAAATCAATGACCTGTGCAGCACACGCCGCACGGCAAAGATAGCCCACCCACGCCAAATCGCCATGTACCTTGCGCGTCGCTTCACCAGCCTCTCGCTCCAGAGTATCAGTGCAGCCTTTGGCAAGCGTGACCACGGCACCGTGATCCACGCGACACGCACCATAGAGCTCATCACGCGTATGTCTACAGCACTGGGCTAAAGCAAGAAAAGTCTTACACGCCTACAAAGGCAGTCCAAGATCGCAGCACTCACCTCGATGAGACGCGACACGGACTGCCTCTTTTTTTGGGAGATGAGACGCGTGTGAAAATCATCTATATTGAACAAAGGGGGCGCAAAAGTGCTCTCAATAGATAGGACTCTAGCATAGGAGTCCAACAAATCTGCAATCTGTCCATTTACCATGAGTTCTTTTATTCTATCAATCCTAACAAGCATGGAATTACTCTGCACTCCATGCGCTCAAGCAAAACCACACGATCAAATTTCTATCCCCGTAGGCACGAGTCAATATAAAGCCGAAAAGATATTGAGAAATAGCGCCTCCACCAAAGCGTATTACAAGAATGAGATGGCTTATCATTTCCCTGTAAATACCGAAGGCTATATCTTAGAAATAAATAATAACAAAAAAGCATATCTCATTTTTTATCAAAGATCCCATGATAATTTACCTTATGAAATTATGAGCATTCAATTGATTCACGATTTTGAACAATGGGGAAGCCTTCCTAAAAAGTATAGGACAGGGAAAGAAGAGGTCAAAGAAATAGTCATTCAAGGGAATTTAAATGACAACGATGAGTGACAGCTTTTATCATTGAGACAATAATCCCCCAACTCCACCTCCAATCCCCCCACACACAACACCATGACATCCCCCTACCTCGTCCTACCACTCATCCCCGCGCTCATCGCCCCCTGCCTCGCGACCGATACAGCCCCTGAGCAAGCACCCAAAACCGAGCACCCCTTAGAAGAAATCCTCAAAAGCATGGCGCGAAATTTCGCCGTCTTTAAGGAGGTCATTGATGATTTGAAAGCATCACGCATCACCGATGACACCGCCCTAGGCATGCTCAAGGAGCTCTACTACGTCCAAGCTGAAAATATATCGCTACTCAACTCTCAGAGTGATCAATACTCCAAAGATTATTTTGATGCTTATCCCGAATTGAGTATGAAAACATCCCCTATCTATATGGAACTCCTCACAGAGCTCTTTGAGCTCAAAATACTGATTCGCAATGTACATTACTTCAACAGCGCAGCGATTCAGAACGCCTGCGAAGACTACCTATCCTTGTTCTTCCCCGCTCCTCCTTCGACACTGCCCAAGTCGTCATCGTAGCGTGCCCTCAACGCACTCTCAGAAAAGATCTAGGCGCACGGCTTGCAGCAAATAAGCGACTCGCAGCGTTTTAGATCTGCGATTTCGCTAGAAAAATATGCTCGCCACATACAGGGCATTATGATAATGTAGCCTTTGTTATGTTATCAAACCGTACGAAAGCAGGTATAGAACGCGCACCGCATCGCAGCTTGATGCGCGCCTGTGGAATGAATGATGAAGATATAAAAAAGCCGTTTATCGCGATTTGCAATGCATTCAACGAGGTGATACCAGGGCATGTCCACCTCAACAAGGTCGCCGAGCTCATCAAGGATGAGGTGCGCCGCGCTGGGGGGACTCCCGTTGAGTTCAACATGATAGGTGTCTGCGACGGCATCGCCATGGCGCACTCGGGCATGCGCTACTCTCTCGCGAGCCGCGAGCTCATCGCCGATAGTGTCGAGACCATGCTCTCCGCTCACGCCTTTGATGCCTGTATCTGCATCCCCAATTGTGATAAGATCGTGCCCGGTATGATCATGGGCATCCTGCGCTGCAACATCCCTACCATTTTTTGCTCAGGCGGTCCTATGGCCGCTGGCCGCAGCAGCAAGGGCGAGGTGCTCGACCTCAACAGCGTCTTTGAGGCGGTAGCCGCTTGCAAGGCGGGTAAGATCAGCGAGGAAGAGCTCCATGATGTCGAGTGCAAGGCATGCCCCGGTGCGGGGTCGTGCTCCGGCATGTTCACGGCGAACTCGATGAACTGCCTCACCGAGGTACTCGGTCTCTCACTCCCTGGCAATGGCTCCATCCTCGCCCAGTCCCCCGAGCGCGAGACCTTCTGGAGAGCCTCCGCACGCCGCGCCGTCGAGATTGCGCACGCCGCAGGTCCGCTCCCACGCGACCTCGTGACCGAGCGCAGCATCGACAATGCCTTTGTCTGCGACATGGCCATGGGTGGCTCGACCAACACGGTGCTCCACACGCTCGCCATCGCGCATGAAGCAGGTGTGAGCTATGACCTCAAGCGCATTGATGAGATCTCGCGCCGCACGCCCAATATTTGCAAGGTAGCCCCCAGCTCCAAGTTCCACATGGAGGACGTGCACCGCGCAGGCGGCATCATGACCATCCTCTCCGAGGTGGACAAGAAGGCGGGGCTGCTGCACGCCGATGTCCCCACGATCAGTGGGCAGACTCTGCGCGAGCAGATCGAGGGGCTCACGACGCAGGACAGCGTGGTGATTCGCACCTTAGAAAATCCTTATTCGCAGGATGGCGGTCTCGCTGTCCTCTTTGGCAATCTCGCACTCGAGGGCGGGATTGTGAAAAAAGCAGGCGTGCTGCCCCAGATGATGGTGCACACAGGTCCTGCTGTCATCTTCGAGAGCCAAGAAGAAGCCTGTGCGGGTATACTCGCCGATCAGGTGCAATCTGGCGATGTCGTTGTCATCCGCAACGAGGGTCCCAAGGGGGGACCTGGGATGCAGGAGATGCTCGCCCCCACCAGCTACATCATGGGCAAGGGACTGGGCAACTCTGTCGCACTCATCACGGATGGTCGCTTCTCCGGAGCGACACACGGTGCCTGCATCGGTCACGTCTCCCCCGAGGCGGCCGAGGGGGGACTCATTGGGCTGCTCAAGGATGGAGACATCATCAGCATCAATATCCCCGAGCGCAGCATCTCTGTGGATCTCAGCGAGGAAGAAATCGCTGAGCGCCGCGCCCACTGGACTCCCCAGCTCAACGCCACGCCTAGCAGCTGGCTGAAGCGCTACCGCAAGCTCGCGACCAACGCGAGCCGCGGTGCAGTCCTCGACTAAGCCCCTTACCTCCCAACCTGCCCCGCGTCTCACCTAGAGGCTCGGGGCTTCCTACTAGTTTATCCAAACTAAACCCCATATCATATGCCAAACCAACCCAATGCTATCGCGAAGTACTTCTCCGCGTTCAAAGTGCTAGGAGACTGTCGTAAAGACTTCTGGTACACGAACATCATCCAATTCCTTGAGGGTCTAGGATACTTCTCCATGATCCACATCATCACCCTCTACCTGCTCGACTACTCCGGCTACTCGGATGCGAACTCGACCTTCTGGGTGGGGATGTTCACCCTCTGTATCTCGATGTTCGTCCTCGCTGTGGGCACGATTTGCGATATCATTGGACTCAAGCGCACCTATACGATAGGCTTTGCCATTCTGATTACGGGACGCCTGCTCATGGGCTATGGCTCGGAGATCACCGAGATGCTCGACATCGCGCGAACAAACAACACGATCTTTATCAATGCAGGTATTCTCATCATGGCCTTTGGTACGGCTTTCATGAGCCCCTGTGTGCAGACCTCGATCCGCCGCTTCACCCCGCTGCATGCGCGAGCAACTGGCTTTAACTTCTTCTACCTATTTATGAATATAGGGGCCATCCTCGCGGGTGTCCTGCTCGTTGACCCGCTGCGCAATAGCTTCGGCGACCGCGACGGTCTCTGGTGGATCATCAATGTAGGTACAGCCTGCTACGCCATCGCCTACATCTTCACCCGACTCATTGACGAGGACGCCTACGCCGTCCCCGAAGAGCGCATCGCCAAGAGCGAGATGCAATCACGTCGCCCGCTGATGCTCATCATGGAGGTGGCCAAGGAAAGCGCCTTCCGCAAGCTGCTGCTCTTCCTCGTGCTCACGCTGGGTGTGCGCCTCATCTTCACGATCCAATTCCTCGTCATGCCTCAGTACTACAAGCGCATGATTGGCTCTGACTTTGCGCTGGGCTTCATCCAGACGATCAATCCGACCATCATCGTGTTGGGTCTTATCGCCATCATCCCTGTGCTCAACCGCTTCTCGACGGTGAATCTGATGATCTACGGCATGTCTATCTCGGCCTGCTCGCTCATCTTCATGGTCATCCCGCCGCATTGGTACTTTGTCATCCCCGGTATTGAGACGGTCGGTCAGGCCTATCTCGTCGCCATCGTCTTGCAGATTGTCGTCTTTGCCTTTGGCGAGGTGCTCTTCAGCCCCCGTTTCTCCGAATACATCGCTCGCGTCGCGCCCAAAGACAAGGTGGCTACCTACATGTCGCTGGCAGCTCTGCCTATGTTCATCGCCAAGCCCATCAATGGTGTCATCGGCGGCGTGCTCGTCTCCTTCCTCTGCTATGAGGGCATCCTTGCCAAGATTGACACAGGTCACATCAGCTTCTGGGAGTCTCCTGAGCTCATGTGGTCGCTCTACCTCGCCATGGCTGTCGTATCCCCCATCGCTATTCTCTGCACCAAGCGCATGTTTGCCACGGCAGACAATGATCATGCCCTGACCCCAGGTCATGAGAAAGAGAGAATGCCCGAAGCTCCCATCGACGATGAAGAGCCTACTCCTACCGCTCCCTAAGAGAAAGAATCATCACAACATCATACATTATCTTTTCTCATGTCCGATCAAACACAAGAACAACAAGGTGTCGCCAAGCAGCAGTGGAAGAATATCCTCACGGACTTCCTCATCCTCGTCGGCATCATGGCTACCATAGGCATTGGTCTCAAGGAGATCATGGGGCTCTTCCAAGCCGTCAGTCCCAGCGATGCGCTCATCGCGGCCATTGACGACGATCTCGGCACTGCTAACCCCACGAGTGAGGCGAGCAACCAGCCTGCGATTTCCAAGGAATTCGTCACGATCTTTGAAAATGCCAGCAAGCAGAACGCCAACTTCATCAATGAGGTCAACAACAACGGTGTCACCTCCCTGATGTGGGTGTGCTACTACAATGTCATGAACCCCGCGGAGCTTGTCAAGCTCGACCGCTCACGCGCGCGCTACGTCAGCTACCTGCTGGAGCAGAAGGGGCTCAACCTCTTAGCCAAGGACAATCAGGGCTTCAACGCCCTGCACTGGGCGGCATGGAGTGGCTTCCCCGAGGTCTGCCGCGTCCTCGTCAAGGCGGGTATCCCCATTGACCTTGCTGAAAACAACGGCTACAGCCCCCTCGCCCTCGCGGCGAAGCGTGGCAATGATGCCGCCGTCAAGGCTCTGCTTGAGCTCGGCGCTGACAAGAACGTGAAGCTCAAGGACGGCACCAGCCTCATCGAGCTCGCCGAGCAACGCGCAGCTGCCTACCACAGCTCTTCGGGCTCGATTTTCTTCATGCTCTACAAGCTTATCTACAACGAAAAACGCGACAAAGCTTACAGAGAAACGCTGAACCTTCTCAAGGGCTAAGAGCTTTTTAACTACTCATTCAAACGGGGCAAGATTCTGCTTAAGAGTCTTGCCTCGTTGATTTTTTACATTGACAAGCTTCGCTCCCTAAGCTATCTTGTAGAACAGTATGAAGCCACCCCCTGCTGACAAAATAGATCAAGCCGTCGAGATGCTGAAAAGGCTAAGCCTACGACGCTTCAATGCCGTCAGCCTCGTCGATGAGGCATGCTCAGTCTATGTGAGCAAGGTGGGCGGCATTCCTTACCATCCGCAGGGATTTGCCTACCCGCACTCGCGTACTGGTGCCCCCCTACGCCTCCTCGCCCAGATCAATCTCAGCGAGATGCCCGCCTTGGATGACTTCCCCCGTGAAGGCATGCTGCAATTCTACCTAGGCGGTGATAATGCGTGGATTGATTCTGAGAGCGCTGCTTATCGAGTCGTCTACCACGAGCAGATTGACAAGAATATCCCCCAGCAGCCGCTACCCGATGGCTACTTCGATCTCTCCTTCTCTGATGCAGATGATGTAGACGCTTACGATGCATTCCCCTTTGCTCATGAGTTTTGCAAGAGAATGCGATTCCAGCAAGAGACATCTTGGATGAGCCTCGATGACTTTCGCATTCAGCCTTACTTTGAGCAGTGTTGGTATGAGCTCTTTGGTGAATCAATAACAGAGTATTATGAGGAGAAAGTCGCTAGCGCGACAGCTGATTTTGAATCCTATATTGATCTGTACGACAAGGGCTGTCATCGAGTAGGAGGCTATCCCCTCTTTTCCCAGGATGACCCGCGAGGGGATAGCCCCGAGCAGGCTGATAAGGAGGTGCAGCTCTTGCAGCTGGCATCTGACTGGGTGCAGGACTTTGATTCAGACCTCTACGATGATCCGAGGCATCGCCTGATGTGGGGGGATTGCGGCCTAGGGCATTTCTTTATCAGCCACCGAGATTTGCTAGACAGACGCTTTGACCGTGTGCTTTTCGCGTGGGACTGCGGTTGATTTTTCATAAGAAGAAGGCTCACGCCGCCTTCTATCGGTCTAAAGGCTTGTCAGATGAGGAAAAATAGATATAATCATCGCAACAATCACATTTCTATTTCTCATCATGCCTGACGCACGCTTTGCCCCCCTGCCTGGATTCCGCGATTTTTCACCTCAAGAATACGCCTTTCGCCGCTACTTGTTCTCCGTTTGGAAACGCGTAGCCGCTCGTTACGGGTTCAGCGAATGGGAGGCTCCCATGCTGGAGGCGACTGAGCTCTATCTGAAAAAATCAGGTGGCGAGCTCTCCAGCCAGCTCTTCCGCTTCACCGATCAGGGCGAGCGCGATGTCACGCTGCGCCCCGAGCTCACCGCCTCGCTCGGTCGTATCGCGGCGGGCTACCACCGCGAGTACACAAAGCCGCTCAAGTGGTTTGAGATCGGCTCTTGCTTCCGCTATGAGAAGCCGCAGAAGGGGCGCTTGCGCGAGTTCGTCCAATTCAACGCAGACATCCTCGGCGAGAGCTCGGAGGGTGCGGATGCGGAGCTCATCGCCCTTGCCATCGACTGCATGCGTGAGCTTGGCTTTAGCTCCGAGGACTTTATCGTACGGGTCAGCGACCGCGAGGTGTGGATCAACTACGCAAAGGAAGCGGGCATAGCCGAGCAAGACATCCCCGCCTTCCTCGCCATTGTGGATAAGCTGGAGCGCGATCGCCCCGAGGAATGCCAGAAAAAGCTCGATACCTTCGGCCTCAAGCGCGACGCGCTACTCGCCTTTATCGAGTCCCCCCCCAGCGACTGCTCGCCTCGCTACTCCATCGTGCTGAGCGAGCTACAGGCACGTGGACTCGCAGACTATGTGAAGCTCGACCTCTCTGTCGTGCGCGGGCTCGCCTACTACACGGGACTGGTCTTTGAGGTCTTTGATCAGGCGCGCAGTCTTCGCGCCATCGCGGGTGGCGGTCGCTATGACAATCTCATTAAGACACTGTCGAATGAAGCGATTGATATGCCAGCGACGGGCTTTGCCATGGGGGATGCGGTCATTGCCCACCTCATTGAGGAATGCCCCGCAGCACGCGCTCTGCGCGATGCCGCGCTCAAGCCCAATAGCTGTGATGTCTGTCTGATACAGGCCTCGGCGGAGAAGCGCGCTGAGATGCTCGCTCTCGCCTCGTGGCTACGCGACACGGACATACGCGTCGATGTGCCCCTTGCACCTGCGCGCTTCAACAATCAGATGAAACGCGCGGAAAAGATAGGCGCACGCTACGCGCTCATCATCGGTGATGAATACCCCGAGATGGAGCTCAAGTGCCTCGCGACGCGCGAGAGCACAAGACTGACTCCCGAGGAACTGCTCGCGCACCTCATCACGGATGAGGAGGTCTGAGAGATCCCTCACAGCTCTCTACTATTCTCATGCACAGCGCACATCGCGCTGTGCATTATTTTTATTGCTAGGGAGACAATAGATATAAAGGGAGTATATGCCCTTAACTCGACGAGCTCTAGCGAATCAATTGCTGCATGAGAGCCAGCCAAAGTAGTAATAAAACTCTTGCAAAGCTTTCTAAATATGCTAGAGTAATAGCGTTGTATTTACCAATAAGCTGCTTTTCAATTGATTAGTAAAAGCAGACAACCATACACTATCATGAAAACACTCAAGACACTATCAATATGTGCCACACTTGGCATCCTTTTTACAGCAAGCTGCATGGCAGAAGATCAAGCACCAACAGCGGGAGACTTGATGAAGAAAGTTCTCAAAAGTGAAGGCTATAGCTTTGAACAAGAGGATGGCTATATCGTCTTCAAACATCAAGGACTCAAGTATATTGTCATGAAGAGCGATCAGAAATACGTGCTTCAAATCCTCAGCCTAATCAAAACGGGCATAACAGATGAAAATAAAAATCTTGTCCTTGCCAACGACCTCAACAATAGGTTCAAATTGCACAAATTCGCCTCATGGGGGAAGGGCTCCATAGCTATCACCTATGAAGCTATCATGCCTAATCGCCTTTCAGTAAATGATTTTAACCTCATTATGAATCTATTGCAAAATACGACTAAGGAAGCCATGAAGCAAGCAAACTCAGTGGCTAAAGAATAAAGAGGAGCCTGCCGTGCTCTCTAGACCGAAGAGTAGTATTTTCATACAGCTCTCTTCGCATCATCTTCTAGCAGAGCAGCTCACGCGCCAATCTTAGCCTTCCTCCAAGAGTGCCTCCGCATTCAGATACTCGGAGTGAATGAGCTGGAGTCCCAGCTCCTCAATGCGATTGCGAAAGTGTACCAGCTCTGAGGAGGCACAGGGCTGCTGAGGCTCAAATTGCAAGCCTCCACAAAAATACTGGAAGTAGGGATTCTCACTGTACTGCTCGACGACAGCCTCGTCCGAAAGATGGCGAATATGCTTGAGCATCAGCAGACCACACATACGACGTATGGGCTTTGCGGGTCTCCCCATGGAGCTATAGTAGGGCTCGAGTGAGCTTTCGAGTACCTGCCAATTGATCGTGTCGGCCAGTCTGTAGAGCTTGTGCTGGTGGTCGAGCTGATCCTCAAAGGTTGCAAAAAAACTGTATTGATCGCGGTTGGTCGAGTGCTTAAGCATAGGAAATTAGCGTTGAGCGATATTATAAGCTCAACCCTGCGTCGCGGTCAATTCTAGTTTGTCCACTATTCTGTCATTATCCGCCAAAGAGTCCCTTAAAGGGGTTCTTCCCTCCTTTACCGCCCTTGCCTTTGGGGAGCTTGGGCATCCCCTTGCCGCCCATGAGGGCTGAGAGGTCAGGCATGCCTTCGGGCATCTGGGGGAGCTTGCTCATGTCGGGCATCTGCCCCTTTGCACCATTCGCGCCGCCAGCACCCATCTTTTGCATGGCCTTCATCATACCGCCCATCTTGCCCTTGCCGGTCATCATGGACTGCATGTCTTTGAAATTCTTGATGAGGCGATTGACCTCAATCTCGGAGCGACCCGAGCCACGCGCGATGCGACGGCGACGTGCGGGGATGAGCAGCTTTACATTGCATCGCTCGGCGGGGGTCATGGAGAGGACGATGGCCTCCATGTGCTTGATTTTCTTTGGATCGAGTGCGCCGTCGGGGAGCTGCTTTTTGAGCTTGCCAAAGCCGGGGAGCAGACCGAGGAGGCCTTCGAGGGGACCGAGATTCTGCATCATGCGCATCTGACTGAGGAAGTCATTGAAATTGAACTCACCGCTCATCATGCGATTCATCGCATTCATCGCGGACTTCTCATCAATATTCTGCGCTGCCTTCTCGACGAGTCCGACTATATCGCCCATGCCGAGAATGCGATCGGCCATGCGGCTGGGTACGAAGTTCGTAAGCATGTCGAGCTTCTCCCCCTCGCCGACGTACTTGATGGACTTGCCCGTGACAGCGCGCATCGAGAGTGCGGCACCACCGCGTGCATCACCGTCGAGCTTGGTGAGGATGATACCCGTCAGACCGACAGCTTCGTCGAATTTTTGCGCGACACGCACCGCCTGTTGACCTGTCGCGGCATCGGCGACGAGCAGAGCCTCTCGGGGCTTGATGTACTTGCTGAGCTTGCGCAGCTCCTCAATGAGGGTGTCGTCAACCTCTTGACGACCTGCGGTGTCAAAGATGATGAGATCATGCGCCTGCCCTGCTGCCCATTTGAGCGCATCTTTGGCGACGCGGATCACATCGCGCTCCGATGCCTTGGGGGTGTAGATGGGCACCTCAATCTGGGCTGCAAGTGTCGCGAGCTGATCAATAGCTGCG
>CAYJJA010000039.1:16521-20097 GCA_964370355.1 uncultured Akkermansia sp.
GCGTATCAGGTCACAGGCGACGAGTAAGGGCTTGCGACCCTCGGCCTTGAGGCGACGCGCGAGCTTGGCACTCGTCGTCGTCTTACCCGCGCCGTTGAGACCGACGATGAGGATATGGGCAGGTGCGGTGAGGTCCAGCTCAGCTGCCTCGCCGCCGAGTAGCTCGGTGAGCTCGTCTTGGAATATCTTGACAATCTGCTCGCCGGGCTTTACCGTCTTCAGAACGGCTACCCCCATTGCTTTTTCCTTCACATGGGCGATGAACTCGCGAGCGACGCTGTACTCGACATCCGCATCAAGGAGGGCCATGCGAACATCGCGCATGGCATCGGCAATATTTGATTCTGAAATTTTGCCCATTCCGCGCAGCTTGCGGAAGGTATCATCGAGCTTGTCAGATAAAAGGGAGAACATAAATGGGGGGCTGTGTTAGCTTAACAAATACGCAAGCAACTTGTCAAGCAGTATGGGAGCGCGCGAGCAATTCTGTGCGCACGCGCTCCCCTTGATGGATTAGGCCTCTTCTCTGATATGGCAGCCGACGACCTCGGCAATATAGAGCTTGTGCAGAGGGTTGTCATCGGTGTACCACGCGGGTGACACCTCGCTCCAGTCGAGGAAGGAGCTCTTGTCGTAGGCCTGCACCATGATGGGGCGGCACTCGAGCACGAGGTCGGCATCCTCAAAGGCGACCGAGCCCTGCTCCGTGCTGTAGGGGCGTAGAGAGGTCTTGGCGAGCTTGTCCCCATCGCGTCCCGAAAGCTTGCCGCAGATGGCGAGATCGCCGCGATAGGCGGTGGGCATGAAGGAGAGGGTGAAGAGCGGCGACTCCTGAATGAAGAGATCCGTGTGGCGATTCGGGCGCACGACGATGAAGACGACGGGCTTGTTCCACATAAAGCCAAAGCCGCCCCAGCTCGCCGTCATGGTGTTGAAGCCCGCCGTGCCGTCGGACTTGGCAGCTAGCTGCCCCGCCGTGACGAGCATCCATTGCTCGCCGATGAGGCGTGTGGCGTTGCCTTCGAGTTCATTAAATGGTATGGTTTTCATCTTGATTTCTATGAATTAGCAGTAACGAGCGAGGACGTAAGGGAGGATACCACCCGCGCGGAAGTATTCCTTCTCGATGGGGGTGTCGATGCGCACGATGAGGGGCAGCTCGAAGGGCGCCGCGTCGGCGGGCTTCACCTCCAGCATGACGCGCCCACGCGCAGGGATGTCGTTGTGGAGACCTCGTATGCTGAAGCGCGCATCGCTGAGATCGCAAACCTTGTCGTAATCAGCGGGGTCCTCAAAGTTCAACGGGAGCACGCCCATGCCGACAAGATTGCTGCGATGGATGCGCTCAAAGCTCTTGGTGACAACAGCTTTCACACCCAAGAGATTCGTCCCCTTCGCCGCCCAGTCGCGACTCGATCCCATGCCGTAGTCCTCGCCTCCGATGATGATGCTAGGTGTGTTGGTCGCCTTGTAGGCCATGCCCGCATCGTAGATAAAGGTGGGAGTGCCGCTGGTGCAGGTGATGTCTTGATCGGGTGGGCTGACGGGTTGGTCCCCGTAGTAGAGGGTGTAGCCGCCTTCTATCGCGCCGACCATGCGGTTTTTGATACGCACGTTGGCAAAGGTGCCGCGCGTCATGATGAGATCATTGCCACGGCGTGAGCCGTAGGTGTTGAAGTCGCGACGCGCCACTCCCTGAGCCGCGAGGAATTGACCCGCAGGGGAGCTAGGCTTGATCGCACCCGCAGGCGAGATGTGGTCTGTCGTCACACTGTCACCAAAGATGCCCAGCGGACGCGCGTCGATGATGTCGGCTATGTCTGCCTTCTCCCCCTTGCCGGTGAAGCTCTCAAAATAGGGGGGACGGTGAATGTAGGTGGAGCTCGCATCCCATGCAAAGGTCGCGCCCTCCGGGCCTTGGACAGCGTCCCACTCGGCTATATGCGAGCTGTAGCTCTTCGTATAGTCCTCGGGGGTGGTGGCTTTTTGCTGAGCCTGCGCGATTTCCTCACTGCTTGGCCAGATGTCGCGCAGGTAGACGGGGCTGCCATCAGCGGCCTGACCGAGCGGCTCACTCTCCATGTCGATATCGACGCGCCCCGCGAGGGCGAAGGCGATGACGAGGGGGGGGGACATGAGGAAGTTCGCCTTCACGGAGGCGTGGATGCGGGCTTCAAAATTGCGATTGCCCGAGAGCACGGAGCAGGAGAGCAGCTCGTGCTCCTTCACCGCGGCTTCGAGCTGGGCGTTGAGAGGTCCCGAGTTGCCAATACAGGTCGCACAGCCATAGCCGACGATGGAGAAGCCCACCGCCTCAAGACCGTCGAGCAGGTCGTTGTTTTTAAAATACTTTTCTGCGAGGCGTGAGCCCGGTGCCATGCTGGTCTTCACGTAGGGAGGCACCTTCATGCCGAGGGCGGCGGCCTTCTTGGCGAGGATGCCTGCACCGAGCATGAGGCTTTCGTTACTGGTGTTGGTGCAGCTGGTGATGGAGGCGACGAGGATGGAGCCATCCTTGAGCTGCACATCATGCGTGACATCGGCCTCAGGGTGCCCTGCCTCACCTTGCATCTGCACGGTGACAGCTGGGCGATTGGCGGGGAGATTGTAGGTGCTCTGCGTGAGCTGGGCGAACTTGCCCTTGAGCTCGCTCATGGCGATGCGATCTTGGGGGCGCTTGGGACCTGCAACTGAGGGCTCAATCGTGCTCAGATCCAGCTCAAGCACGACGGAATAATCAATCTCGCCCTGCTGAGGCATGCCAAAGATCTCTTGGGCGCGGTAGTAGGACTCCACCGTCTCCACGAGCTCGCTGCTGCGCCCCGTCGTGCGGAGGTAATCGAGGCTCTGCTCATCGAGGGGGAAGAAGCCCATGGTCGCGCCATACTCGGGTGCCATATTGGCAATGGTCGCGCGGTCGGGCAGGGAGAGCGAGGCCGCTCCTGCGCCAAAGAACTCGACGAACTTGCCCACCACGCCATGCTGTCGCAGCATCTCGGTGACATAGAGTGCGGCATCCGTGGCGGTGACTCCCTCGCGGAGCTTGCCGCTGAGATGGACACCAACGACCTCGGGGACGAGGAAGGTGACGGGCTGACCGAGCATACCTGCCTCAGCCTCAATACCACCAACACCCCAAGCCACGATACCCAGACCGTTGATCATCGTCGTGTGTGAGTCCGTACCGACGAGGCTATCGGGATAGTAGACACCATCCTGCTCCATGACGCCACGCGCGAGGTGCTCCAAATTAACCTGATGAACAATACCCGTACTGGGGGGGACGACTGAGAAGGTCTCAAAAGCTTGCTGACCCCACTTGAGGAATTCGTAACGCTCTGTATTGCGCTCAAACTCACGCTTGAGATTCATACTGTAAGAATTGCGGAAGCTCGACCAGTCCACCTGCACGGAGTGGTCCACGACGAGATCGACGGGGACGAGCGGCTCCATCTTCTGCGGATCGGCTCCGAGATCTTGCACAGCTGAGCGCATGGAGGCGAGATCGACAAGGAGGGGCACACCGGTAAGATCTTGCAAAATAATGCGTGCGACGGTGAAGGGGATTTCATAATC
>CAYJJA010000040.1:0-15985 GCA_964370355.1 uncultured Akkermansia sp.
CCCAGACGATCGCTTAAGGTCTAGACCTTAAGAATCCGAGATGCTTCGCATCTTTTTTCATGTGGATGCGCTTGTGTTTTACTCATCTCTCTCCCCCAAAAAACACGCCGCTTCCCATCAGAAAGCGGCGCGTTGTTATTTTTGTATACTGCTTATTACTAGAACGAGAAGCTATAGCCCACCGTCGCGTTCACGTCACTCTGCGCCTGCCGGAATTCTACGCTCGCATCCATGAAGATCGCCCCATTCACATGTCCCACAGGGATGTTCAACCCTACGCCGATCTCACCCCCGAAGTTCCCAGGCTCTGCTCCCGTCACAGTTTGCGTGCCACTCACTCCCGAGAGGCTCATGTCTGCCGTGGTGTAGCGATCCCCCAGATCCGCCTCCACCATGGCTCGTAACGAGAGTGTGCCCGCCCGATTAAGGCTTCTCGCTCCAAAACTCGTCTGCACTCGCGCTCCTACTCCCAGTGTCAGGTAGCTGCTCTCCTGCTCTCCCACGGTGAGCGCAGCATCACCGCCCTGCTCGGTGTAGCCATCCAGCGTCGCATGGACAAAGGAGAGGTTCACAAGGGGCTGCAAGAGGCTGCCCTCGTCCTCGCCTATCTTGTAGCTGTACGCCGCCTCATACATGAGGCCCACGCCATAGCCATTCGTGTCTCCCGTGGTGCTGTAGCTGCCGCCCTGCACTGGCACGGTGCGGTCGAGTTTCGCATCCGCGAGGTTCACCGTCGCGATGAAGCTATGTGTCCAGCGCGCGCTCTTGACCTGCGCATAGGCCGAGAGTCCATAGCTGTTCAGATCACCCGAGGCGCTGTCAGGTGCATCGGCGGTCAGTGAGCCGTAGAGGGCGGTGAGGGCGAGGCCGTAGTTCAGCTTCTCCACACCGCTGAAGTCAACGCCGACGCTGCCGCCAAAGCTGTTGTAGTCATAGCCCGCTGCCGTGCCGTCTGCATCGAGACTGCTGATGCTGCCTTCCGCGTTGATCCATGCTTGGACGGTGGGGGGCTTGCCCTTGAGTATAGGTCTGTTGCTCATTCCAAACGCGCGGTTGCGTATGTTGCCGAGCTGTCGCTCGACGGTGCCGAGCATGGCTCCTCCCATGGCGGTGACGCTCGCTCCCGCAAAGGCGGCCGCGAGCTCGTCAGCCGCCGCGCTGTCTCCCTTGGCGATGTAGCTGTCCATGCTGTCAAGCACGTCCTTGAGGTCAGGATGTTTGCTTTCCCCTGTACTAGGGTTGGCAAGCTGGGGGTTGAGCTCAAAGAGCACGCTGTTCATGAGCTGCGCTCCTGCGAGCCCATTCGCCGAGCTCACCGAGCCCGTGTAGACGTCAAAGTTGATGTCTGCGAGTATTTGTCCGTCGCTGTAGCGTACATTCATGAAGTACTTGTTCAGGGCTGCCCCATCGAGGGTGATGCTGGCGACCGTGCCTGCGCTGTTCAGATCAGCAAGGACGCGTCCCGTGACGTCGCCGACGCCCGCGATGTCCAACAGGATGCTGTTATCCGACTGCTCAATGATGATGTGGGTGCCATCGAGGGTGAGCTGGCTGCCCGAGGTGATGATCTGCGCTGCATTCGCATCACTGGCATCGACGGCCATGGCCTCAATGACGTCCTCTGCATTGAGGGTGAAGCTCAGTGTGCCGCCCATCATATTCGAGCTCTCGGTGATCGCGAGTCCATGGGTCTGGAGGGTGAGGCTGCCGCCTGTGCTGCTGAGCTTTTGCAGGGTGTTTGTCCCCGCGTCTTGGAGTCTGACTGTCGAGCCGTTTTCTATCGCAAGGCTGAGGGTGTCGCTGGTCGCAAGGAGGAGTTCTTCCTTGTTGGTGACGGTGACACTGCTGCCTGTATCGTAGCTACCCAGATAGCTTCCCGAGCCTAGCGTGACTGCCCCTTGGATCTGGTTGCCCGCTCCCGCGTCTATTTCTTGGACACTGAGGAGTCCGCCCTGCCCCGAGAGGATGGCAGTAGAGCCTATTGTCGCTCCGTTGTCATTGGACGCGGTGAGCTTCTGTATCTCCATGTCGCCCGCGGCACTGCTGAGGGTGACTCCGTCGGCGAGCACGGCGTGCCCGATGCTGACGGTGCCCTCGCTATCGAGGCTGCTATCTTTTATGTCCAGAGTGGCGATGCTGAGGCTGCCGCTCGCGGCGACCGTGAATTCAGAGTCTATGGTAGTCATCGTGTCGGTGATCTGGAGGGTGCTGCCGTCCTCTACGGAGAGCGTGCTGTCCGCGGAAGTGACACTGTTCACTTGCAGATTGGCTGCACTGCCCGCACTAGTCGTCTTGACGATGATGTCGCGGAGATTAAGGTTTCCTACTGCCGTCAGTTCACTATTCTCTAGGGTGACAAGGCTTGTTTCGCTAGCCGTGCCTTCATTCCCCTTGCCGATAAGACCGAGCGAGTTGTCACCTGATAGATTGCGTATCACGGCTCCGTCGAGATCGGTGTCGCTTCGCGTCAGATGGGAGAGATCAAGTCTGTAATTGACATCAACGATCACGTCCTGCACTGTGTCCAGAATGCTGTAGCTGACGAGCTGCCCAGAGATGATGGCTCCTGTGGCGGGATCGTTGCCCATGACTGTGACGATGGGGCTGATGCTGTTTCCTGCCGAGCCACCGGGGGTGTTCGCCGAGTTCTGACTGACGTACCAGCGACGCTCGGTGGCCTCGGCGACGGTGAAGGCGAGCTCGCCCTGACCGGTGCTGAAGCTAACATCCTTGCCACTGCGGATGAGCTCATTGAGCTTTGTTACGGTGTTTGCATTCAAGGTGACATCTGTCCAGTCTAGGGTGCTCGCGGCATTGGTCGCCCTGACGAGGGTGTAGTGAGCATCGGGCAGGCTGGCATAGATACCTTCAACATCCAAGCTGATGCTAGATCCACTCAGTGAGCTGAGATCCTCAACAGTGAGGTAGGTGGCGGGCATACGTGTCGTCGGAATCTCGATAGATCCATGGAATGAGAGCTCATTGACGCGTAGAGTGCCCAAGGTCGATCCCGAAGTATGCAGAATGAGATGCTGAGCATCCATGTCTCCTGTCCCAGAGCTTTTGGCCACGCTGATGTCAGTTGCCATCGAGGCGTCTATCATCCCTTGATGCATCAAGTTACTGTAGATATCCCCATAGCCTGTTACGGTGAGTGTTGATCCAGCTCCGATGCTTACATTGGCCTGCTCCAACTCTCCGATTTTAGCTTCTGCATTATTTTGCAGACTCACGCTCCCAATGCTTGATTGCAGCGAGGCGATCTGGTGCTCGGCGATCCCATCAGAGGCGGCAGCGTCACCATGAAGCGTGAATTCCCCGTGATTATAGATAGTTCCGACCGCTTCTGTACCCGCAGACCAGACAGTCGCGTTACCGCTTTCAGCTATTTCTAGCGAAGATCTTGCATTGACAATGAGCTTAGCTGTATCGAGTGAGGCCGTGTCGGTGTCGGTGCTTTGCTCGATCGTGAGCCTTGTATCCGTGGCGATCGTCGTCGTGTCTGTGACGCTGATGCTATTGTGGAAAGTCGTTGTACCACCTGTGATCTTGAGCACTCCTGTGGTGATCTCATCGCCACGGAAGCTATAATCGCTCGACACCTCCATTTCGTTGACCGTCTTTGCACCCGCGACTTGGACATCGCGCTCACCGCCGCCAAAGAAGAAGGCCTCTGTGAGAGCTGAGGGCAGTGTCCCCCCCGTCCAGTCGCTGGTCTGATCATCCCATGCCCCTGTGCCTTGCCACTCATTGCCTGAGACGACGACGCTGATATTGAGCTCACCACCAACGATCCCTAGGGTGTAGGTACGTGATCCAATGATCCACTCATCATCCCCCGTGTCGTTGAATGAGAGTGTTGTGCCACTCGCAAGATCCGTCTTGAGGCTGGTGAGTTTGTAGCTTGTTGCATTGGAGATGCCGAGTGCTTCGAGTCTCGCCTGATTGAGGTTGAGGCGGATGCTGGACGCGCCTGTGATCGCCTGTGCGTTCAGCGCGGTGATACTCGTATCAGGCTGATAATCCAGCGTGAGGGTGAGCGAGCCGCTAGTGATGAGATTGCCGGTGAGGCTGAGGCCTGCTCCCAGTGTGAGATTGCCGCTGGGGAGGGTGAGATCCTTGCCCGTGCTCGTAGCTTTCAAGGTGAGTCCTGCATTCGCATCGCTGAGAGACAGCGAGCCAGCCCCATTGAAGGAGCTCAGCGTGACGTCTCCTGTCCCTGTGATACTAAAGGTCGCTGCCGCATCGCTAACGCCTAGATTCAGCTCTCCGATGCTTCCTGTGCTACTAGTCGCCGCGACACTCAGCGAGTCTACCGCCGCAGCAGAGCTGATGGACTGAGCCTCGACGGAGGTGAAGGTATTCGCCCCTGTGATGGAGAGAGCCGTGGCCACGTCGATGATGCCGCCTAGGGCGGTCCCCTCGCTGAGCGTGACATCGCCCGTCGTCGTCAGTGTTCCTGTATTGATCAACTGTGCAATACTGAGTGAGCCGACCTCGACAGTACCACTGCTGCTCAGCGAGCCGCTATCAATGCTACCCGTGATCTTCGAGCCATCGCCTATGGTGAGTATCCCCGTATTGCCAATCACGTTACCATGCACGATCGCGGTACCAAAGCTATTGTTGCCTTCAGCAACCCGCAGATGCTCAAATGGGTCTCCTGCTGTGCCCACGGTGATATTGCCTCCTGCGCTGACAGAGGACAAGATGTTGAGACCTCCCGTGACGCTCAGGCTGCCTTCGTTGCTCAGCGCTCTGATGATGACGCTATCGCCTACGCTCAGTGAGGCACCAGAGGTGATCTCTAGCGAGCCACCGATCACCGAGCTGCCTTCGCCGGCCAGCGATCCCATGCTGGAGGTACCTGAGACGGAGAGGGTGCCTGTGTTGGTCACCTTTCCCGTGATCGTGAGCTGGCTAAAGCTATTCGCGGTGTCAGTCGCGAGAGCGAGGCTCGCGGCACTGATCGTGCCGCCCTGAGCGGGCGCGCTCGTGAGCACGAGTGCGCCCGATGTGGTGAGGCTGCCCTCATTGCTCAGGGAGTTCAGGCTGAGCTCATCGGCACTGGTGAAGCTCAGGCTGCTATTCGCCCCTATGGTTACGGTGGCACCCGCTCCCAGTACAGGATGGAAGGCGAAGCTCGCCGTTGCACCACCCGTGACTGTGAGCCCTTCACTGAGTGTTAGGGTAGAGCTAGGAGTTTGCGTGAATGTATAGATCGAGCCTGTAGCTGTCACGGTCATATCTGTGAGGCTGTAGCTAGCATCGAGATTGACTGCCGCGCCCCCTGCGGGGACACCTACTTCCGTAAAGGTGATGGAGGAGCCCTCCTGAAGAGCCTCCCCTACACCACTTCCCGAATCCCAATGGCTATCACTAAAGTCCCCATTGCCTCCGAGCCAAGTGAGAATAGACGTGGGGCGTAGCCGCCGAGCTAAGGGCACGCCGCTCACCGTCGCCTCATTACGGATCAGCTCCTCGCCCCCCAGCGCGAGAGTCGGACTCAGCGCGGAGAGCATTAGCGTAGCTGAGCCAATCGTGACAGTCAATGGGGTAAACACAGCCATGCTCGCAAGCAAAGCGGTCCGAAGTATCGTAGGAAGGTGCAATTTCATGACAAGTAAAGAATAGACTAGTTCTACATACAAATTAGCTCAAAAATCGAGATATTCAAGCTAAAATCATGTACTAACGCGGTGCGTACTCAGCCCAATATTTAATAATAAATGTCAAATCAAAATAAATGCGCAACATAACTAAAAAAACATAAAGCAAATAGCTCATATTTGCAGCGATGGGGGATTTTTCTTGCCACTCTGGGGGATAAATTGTACTCTAAGGCTGACAACGTCGCCCAGAGCTTTTCCTCGGGCATTTTTCGCATCCACCCCCTCATCACGATCATTCTATGTGCGCCGCACCCTCCGATAAAGATAAGCTCCTCTCCACCCGCCAACGCGCTCTGGATAGCGCGATCCTCCAGATCCAAAAAGACTTTGGCGAGAGCGCCATCATGCGCCTCGGCGACCGCAAGACCATGGAGGTCGAGGTCATCCCTACGGGCAATCTGCTCATCGACCGCGCGCTGGGCGTCGGCGGCTTCCCACGCGGACGCATCATTGAGGTCTATGGTCCTGAGTCATCGGGGAAGACCACCCTCACCCTCACCGCCATCGCTCAGGCGCAGCGTGCGGGAGGGCTTGCCGCCTTCATCGACGTCGAGCATGCCCTTGACCCCTCCTACGCGGCCAAGCTCGGGGTGAAGCTCGATGACCTCCTCATCTCCCAGCCCAGCAGCGGGGAAGAGGCCCTGCAGATCTGCGAAGCCCTCGTGCGCTCCAATGCCATTGACGTCATCGTGCTCGACTCCGTCGCGGCTCTCGTCACCAAGCAGGAGCTTGAGGGCGACATAGGTGATAGCACCGTGGGCGCGCAGGCGCGTCTCATGAGTGCCGCGCTGCGCAAGCTCACCTCCATGATCTCCAAGGCGCGCACGGTGTGCATCTTTACTAACCAAATTCGCGAGAAGATAGGCGTGATGTTTGGCAACCCCGAGACCACCCCCGGTGGTCGCGCGTTGAAGTTCTACGCCTCGGTGCGCTGCGACATACGCCGCATCGGTCAGATCAAGGGCACCGACGGCAGCGTCTCGGGCAATCGTACGAAGCTCAAGGTGGTCAAGAACAAGGTCGCGCCTCCCTTCACGGAGTGCGAGTTTGACATCATGTACAATGAGGGCATCTCCTCGGTGGGCAGTCTGCTCGACCTCGCCATGGAGTTCGACGTGGTGCAGAAGCGCGGCTCGTGGTTCAGCTACAATGGAAGCCAACTCGCCCAAGGGCGCGACAGCACCAAGGACGCGCTGCGCAACAACGAGACGCTCTACGCCGAGATCGAAGGCCTCGTGCGCACCAAACTTGAGGAAAAAGCCGCGGGGCGCAAGTAAGCCCCCCGCCTCTATTGCTCTATGAAGGTCAGCCTCCCCCCGCCCTCTCTACCCTGGAGAGGGCATGAGCATATCGAAGAGCAAGCACGCCTCTATCTCGATGCACTCGGGCTGCACGACTGGCGATTCATCTGGGATAGAGCCGTGCGTCGGCTCGGCAGCTGCCAGTATGCGAAGCGCTGCATCAGCCTCTCCGCCCCCTTTGTCCAGCACTACCTCCCCCACGAGCAGGAGCATCACCGCATTGATCGCACCCTGCGCCACGAGCTCGCCCACGCGCTGGCGATGACGCACCACAAAGCGCGAGGACATGGGGCTGTCTGGAAGCACTACTGCGCCCAGCTGGGCATAGGAGACGAGACCCCGCGCACGCGCTGCGACGACTTCACCAGCGCACATCCCACAGCCCAGAATGAGCGCAAGCCACGCTACGCCCTCGTGCTGCGCGGCACAGGTGAGGTCATACGCGAGTACTACAATAGACCACGGCGCGGGCTGGGTCTGTGGGCAGATTGTTATCTCCCTGGTCGGCAGGAAGAGACGCTGGGCAAGCTTGAGTTAATCCTCTTGTGAGACAGAGTCACCTGACATAATTTTTTCGACTTTGGACTTGCCACATCCCCCCTTTTCCGCTAGCCTAGGACATGGACGAGATACAACTTGGATTAACATTTGACGACGTACTGCTACTGCCCAGCCTGAGTGCAATGCTGCCCAGCGAGGCAGACCCCTCCTCCCAATTGGTGAAGGACTTTTCCCTGCGCCTCCCCGTGCTCTCCGCCCCCATGGACACTGTAACTGAGGCAGAGATGGCCATTGCCATGGCGCGCGAGGGCGGCCTCGGTGTCATCCACCGCAACAACCGCATCGAGGATCAAGCCTCCCTCGTCGCGCGTGTCAAGCGATTTGAGAATGCCGTCATCACCAAGCCCATTACCGTGACCAAGAATATGCGTCTCAGCGGGGTGAAGCGCATCATGGACGACTGCGGCTTCTCAGGCTTCCCCGTCGTGGATGAGAACGGCAAGCTTGAGGGCATCATCACGGGACGCGACATGCGCGTCTTTGAGGGCAGTGAGCTCGAGGCCATGCTGGTCTCTGACACCATGACCCCACTCAATCGACTCATCACGGGAGTCCCCAGCACGACCCCCGAGGAGGCACGCAAAATCATCTATGCCAATCGCATTGAGAAGCTCCCCCTCATTGATGCAGAGGGGCATCTCGCTGGTCTCATCACCGAGACCGACATCCGCAAGCGCGAGATCTTCCAAGGCTCCAGCAAGGACGAGTACGGCCGCCTACGCTGCGGAGCTGCCGTGGGGCCTGGTCCCGAATTCCTTGAGCGTGCGCAAGCCCTGCTTGAGGCGGGAGCTGACGCGCTCTTCATTGATGCCGCCACCGGCCACACCACCCGCGTGCTCGAGGTCATCTCCAAGCTCCGCGAGCTCTCGGACAAGCCCGTCGTCGCGGGCAATGTCGTCACGCAGGACGGCGCGCGCGATCTCATCGCCGCAGGCGCGAGCGCGATCAAGGTAGGGGTGGGCCCCGGCTCAATCTGCACGACGCGCGTCATCGCCGGTGTCGGCATGCCCCAATTCACCGCCATCCAAGAGGTGGCCAAGGTCGCACGCCCAGCGGGCATCACTGTCATCGCCGATGGTGGCATACGCTACTCGGGCGATGTCGTCAAGGCACTCGCAGCAGGGGCTGATCTCATCATGATGGGCGGCATGCTCGCAGGCTGCGAAGAGAGCCCTGGCACGGTCGTCCACCATCAGGGACGCTACTTTAAGACCTACCGTGGCATGGGCTCGCTGGGTGCTATGCAGGCGGGCTCAGGAGACCGCTATGGGCAAAATGCCAGTGGCAAGATGGTCGCCGAGGGAGTCGAGGCGCGAGTCCCCTACAAGGGCATGCTAGGAGACGTGCTCTTCCAGCTCGTCGGTGGCGTACGCTCGGGCATGGGCTACCTCGGAGCACGCACGCTCGATGAGCTGCGCGCCAACGCTCGCTTTGTGCGCATCACCTCGGGAGGTCTCAAGGAGAGCCACCCGCACGATGTCACCATCACCGAAGAGCCCGTGAACTACTCACGCTAGCCCTTGATGAATCACGAAGTCATTTTTGACGACGCGATTGACTGCATGAGCTTCCTAGGAAGCTCATGCAGGTGAGAAGGAGCTTCATTCTAAAGTCTGATCGCCACGCAGCAGAAATAGTTTTAATATTGAAAATCTCCTCGTTTATGCGAATTCTGCAATTCATTGTATAAACTATTATCAGAGCGATAATTAATTACTTAATAACAATTACTATTAAAGTAATATAAAGAGATAAAAATCACTCTCAAAAAACTCACCCTGTCTTTACTTTTTTCTTGTCCTAGGCTCAAAGACTTGATAGTCTATTAGGATGAAACCACGCACTACCTACTTTCTCTCTCTCCTCTCTCTCTCCTTCTCCATTCCCTGCCTCGGTTATGAGGAAATTTCGCTCCCTCACAGTGCTGCTGACCTCCTTGTGCCGTCAAGCTCCTTCATGAACAAGACGGAGGATACACAGCTCCATTTGACAGCGGCAGAGCGCAATTATCTGCTCGCCGCGATAGCACTCTTTGTCGATGCTATCGCGGATGACATTGAGAGCGAGCCTCACTTTCAGCAAAAAGAAAGCCTCATGGCGCCCATTATCAAGCGTCTGCGTGCGACTGATATCTCGACGGACGAGCTCAGCGAGGCTCAGCGGACCTATCTCGCCGCCGAGCGCCAGATCCAACTAGACGCTCTTGAAGCCATGAAGGCAGTCAGCGACAACGACCAGTACGAGTATTTTGCGCAGATGAAAAGACAGCTGCGCGAGCTGCGAGCCAACGCCAGCCCCGAGGTGCAAAGACTCCAGCAGGACAGTCCCGCCTTTGCCCCCCTGAGCAGCGAGCTGCGTGTAGAAGATAGGATCAGCGCCATCATCGCCGAGGCTCAAGCGAGCTCAGATCGTCGTATCGAGCAAGAAATCTTTATCGTGACCAAGCTGCGCAGCCTCGCCGAAAACATCCGCTCCATGCGCGTCGAGATCAAGACCTTTGCCAAGATCAAGGCCGCTGTCGAGCAAAGAATCAGCGTGAAATAATTTTTTTTCATAATAAGCAAGTAAATGAGCAAGTAAGCTCCCTTCCTACGTGAAGGGAGCTTACTTTTATTGCTCATATCATGTAGATTTTTTTCTGTGTCAGCGTTCTTGCTTATATTGTCGTGAAAACAATTTCTCTTCTCAGCATGCAGCTCCTTGCAAGCGCTACGATGCTTGCCTACGCACAGACCAAGAGCTACCCCATCGTGGATACAGGACAGACACTCTGCTATGATGCAGAGGATGCCATAGAGGCTCCCAAGAGGGGAGCAGCCTTTTACGGACAAGATGCACAGCACTGGGGCAACGCGCCATCCTACACCGATCTGGGCAATGGCTGTATCAAGGACAGGGTCACAGGCCTCATCTGGGAGAAGGGCTACCGCATCATGGGACTAGACGAGGCACTTGCGGCTGCCAAGACATGCCGCACGGGCGGGCATAGCGATTGGCGGCTACCGAATATCAAAGAGGTCTATTCACTCGCCCTCTTCTCGGGGGTCGATGCCAGCAGCCGCGATATGAGCTCAATACCCAGCGGGGCAAAGCCCTTCATCGACACAAAGTACTTTGACTTCAAATACGCCGCCCACGGCACGCGCCCCATCGACAGTCAGATGCTCAGCAGCACACGCTACGTGAGCACGACGATGAATGCGGATGCGACCGTCTTTGGCTTCAATCTCGCGGATGGGCGCATCAAGGGCTACCCCATCATTGAGAAACGCCAGCGCGAGCCCAAGCAATTCATCGTGCGCTTCGTGCGCGGCAAGCAGTACGGGCGCAACGAGTTCGTCAAAAAGAAAAATGGCACCATCACCGACAAGGCGACAGGGCTGACCTGGACATCCCTCGATAGCAAACGCGCCCTCAATTGGCAGGACGCGCTCCAGCTCGTGCAGACGATGAACAAAAAGAAATACTGCGGCTACTCCGACTGGCGACTCCCCAATGCCAAGGAGCTGCACAGCATCGTCGACTACACCCGCAGCCCCGAGACATCCCAGAGCGCGAGCATTGACAAGCTCTTCCACTGCACCGAGATCACCAACGAGGCCGGCAAGCCCGACTACCCCTTTTACTGGACATCCACCACCCATCTAGGCCCAAGGAAGCGCGGTGCACGCAATGCCGTCTATATCGCCTTTGGACGCGCGCTGGGCAATATGCCTGCGCGCGGGGGTAGAGGCGGCCAGAGAGGCACTAGCTCAGGGCGCAATTGGGTAGATGCACACGGGGCAGGCTGCCAGCGCAGTGCCCCCAAGCAGGGTGATGAGAGCGAATTCGCCGACGGACGCGGACCACAGGGAGATGTCGTGCGCATCAAGAACTATGTGCGCCTCGTACGCGGGGGTAATAAATAACGCGCTAAGCCTAGCCCTCATCCTCCACCGCGCAGGAGTCCTCCTCCTGCGCGCCCTCGGCAAAGAGCTCGTAGGCAATCGAGTCCGCAATCACCACATCGGCGAACTCCCCTACAGGCAAGCTCGCATCGACATGTATCGCGCCATCCACATCGGGCGCATCCCAGGGGCCACGCGCCACACCGGGGCTATCCACCAGCACGCGCACAGTCTGACCGATCGCCTCCTGCCCTATCTCATCGGCAATGGCTGATTGGAGCATATTGAGCGCATTCACCCGGCGACGCTTGGTGGCATGATGCACCTGCTGGTCCATCTTGGCCGCCAGTGAGCCCTCCTCGCGCGAGTAGGAAAAGACCCCTGCGCGCTCAAAGCGATACTCACGTAGGAAGTCCATGAGCTCCAGATGATGCTCCTCCGTCTCACCGGGCAGCCCGCTGATGAAGGTCGTGCGTATCCCCATACCGGGCACACGCGCGCGCATCTTGTCGAGCAGCTCGCGTATGTAGGCACCATCTGTCTCGCGGCGCATCGAGTCGAGCAGGTCATCAGAAATATGCTGGAGCGGGATATCGACATACTTCACCACCTTCTCACAGCTCGCAAAGGCGTCGATGAGCTCATCGCTCCAATGCGCGGGATGGGTGTAGAGCACGCGAATCCAGAAGTCACCCTCGATCTCATTGAGCGCGTGCAGCAGCGTCGCGAGAGAATCGCCCTGTGAGGAGTCCACACCACTCGTCTTTGTCGCGCGCTTCTTCCATCTATCCATGCCAAAGTAGGTCGTGTCCTGAGCGATGAGATTCACCTCACGCACCCCCTGAGCCACCATGCCGCGCACCTCGCGCACAATGCTGCTCTGGGGGCGACTGCGATGGCTGCCCCGTATACGCGGGATCACACAGAAGGCGCAGGCGTGATTGCAGCCCTCAGATATCTTGACATAGCTAAAGCTCTCCTCAGTCAGGCGGTAGCGCATCGTCGAAAAGTCGGGAATCAGCGTCGAGCGACGCGTCGCATAGATGCGCTGCGCACGCCCCTCAAAGAGAGCCTGCGCGATATCAGCGACATCGAGGAGTAGATCCAGCCCCATGAAGACATCCACCTCGGGCAGACTCTCAGTGAGGTCCTTGGCATAACGCTGCGAGAGGCAACCTGCCACGATAATCTTCTGCTCCTTGGGACTCTCGCCGCCCTCGCGTGCACGTCCTGCGGCAATGATGGTATCTATGGCCTCCTGCTTGGCAGGATCTATAAAGGCACAGGTATTAATGATGAGCAAATCGGCATGAGAGGGCTCTACCTTGGGCCCCCAGCCTGCCTCGACCAAACGCCCTGCGATGAGCTCGGAATCCACGAGATTTTTTGAACATCCAAGCGAGATAAGACCAAAGCTATGTGACATGCCTCCTTATACCACACAGCACGCTCGACGAAAAGTGCAAATAAGGGCTAGCCCAAAATCTCCTCGTGCGCAAGCACTAGAGAGAAGTGATCTCGGCCTTGCTGCGCGAGGTGCTGATGAGCGTTCTGCCCCGAGATGCAAAGGCGAGAGAGATGACGGCGGAGGGATGCTGGATTGATTTGATCGCGCTCATGCTGGCGAGCTCATAGATTTTGACAAGCTTGTCTTCTCCTCCAGTGGCGAGTAGACTGCTATTGGGAGAGAAGGCGAGCGCGTTGACGAGATTGCGTTGAGGGAGATTCGCGATGATCTCGCCATACTCAGTATCAATGAGACGCACCGTACCATCAGCATGACTGGCGGCGACAAGCTCATTATTGGGGCTAAAGCAGAGCGCCCTGATGGGGGAGCTGATATTGAGGCGTACCTTGACGGTTTGTCTGTCTGTGTCGTAGAGGCGTAGCTGCCCCTTGGTGGCGACGGCAAAGTAGATACCATCATCGGAGAGAGCCAGAGCGGTGGCAGGCTCACTGCGGGGGAGCTGCCAGTTTGTGTTGCTTTCTGGTTGAATGAGCGTGATCGCATTGCCACGACCACTGATGCCAATATGGCTGGCGTCGGCACTCATGGCTAGTACCGAGATCTTGCCTTTGTAGCTGAAACGCGTGAGCACTTTGGCTGAGGGCAGCTCGTAGAGTGTGAGCTCGCCTTTCTGGTCAGTCAGCAGCACGCGGCGACTCTCGCGGGCGAAGAGGAGCTGATCGACGCTGGAGTGCCCCTTGAGGGTGATGCTGGTGCCTTGATCTTGCAGGCCTTTGATGACGATGCTACTTCCGCGTCCCGATTGATGCCTTGAGGCGATGTAGACTGCGCTCACCGCGAGCTTACTATCTTTTTGGGAAGAGCTGTTATTAGAAGGGCGAGGACCAGACGGAGCGGGCTTACTATCATCACCTAGTAACTTAACAATACTGTTGATTTTTTTGACTGATGCGTCGGTGAATAGGGCTAGCTGCTCTGTTTCATACTTGCTAACGACGACTGAAGGTTTCGCGTCGCGCTTGACTCTTGATTGCTTCTCTGGGAGTCTTGATTGCTTCTCAGGGAGTCTGGCTTGCTTCTCTGGTAATCCCCGATGGTAGATATGAATGGCGATGCAGGAGGCGCAGAGGAGAACCATGAAAAAGAGAAAATATAAGACCTTGGAGTTAGAAGGTGCCGTGCTCATCGTGGGATCTTGGGTGTGGGGTTGATGGGGTGGAGATTTCTTGTAAAGGGAGGCTTAGAATTGACTCATATCAGATGAGTAAAGCTATCGCGCGAACTAAAAATTTTCACACGCGAAAATAGCACGTAGACTGTTGAGACAGCTAGTTTCTAAAAGGCGATTTGAGAAACTCCTTGTTATTGATATCGTTTTAAGTAATTATTTTGGATGATTAGTTCGAGCTGGTTAATGTTTTTTCCCTCGGTAGGTTCTCCTATCGTATGGAAAAACCAGCGACCACCACGTCGAAAGACTACAGCGAGAATCATTGAATTGCAATTAGCAAAAGAAGGATCACTATTAATATCAAACTGAGCCAAAAGATCCCGCGAGTTGTCATCATGATGCTTGTAGGCACACACATTGGCGTAGGGAATGAGTGAAAAATCGTGCTCATCGTAGCTCGTGACAAAAAGGACGATTTGCGAGACGCGCTTATCGACACGCGAGAGATCAATAGTGATGGTCTCATTGTCTAGCTGATCATCTCCATCCGTATCCCCATCCTTGTCATCGCCACTGTGCATCACAGCGTAGTGCCTTGATGTTGTATGCTTGAAGCTTACCGTCTCTTCCAAGTCACCTTCTGCCTTATACAGAGCTGCGCAGGCGTCAAGATCTATAGGGATGCTGACCGTACGAAAAAATTTTTTCTGCTGCAACGCTCCCCAGTTGATGCCCATGCTGATGACATGAGTCTTAGAGTTCGGTTTGCGGGACAATTCTATGGTTTGATTTTTTTCAAGCTTCATGAGCGTTTTCTATGATTGTGTTACGATAGGTGATAATAAAAGGGGTGTAAAAGCGCACTTTGGAAAATACTTTTATGGCTAATCGCGCACATTTGCGTGTATTTTATCCATTTCGTAGTCGAAGAGCTAACGAATACTCGACCAAGAATACAAAGAGACACTCGGCATCTCTCTTGCGCTTTCGTATTACGAGATTTTAGAACTCCCCCAAAATTATATTCAGTGACTCTACACTATCAAATAAACTTCAGCATGTCAATAAATAGTTAACACTGCTTGTATAAATATCTGCGCATGTAGTGTAAAAATGCCTAATTTGGGGAATTTGGGCTTGATCTCAGCAGCTCTGTTCGCGTAGTATGTCCCCTATATGAAGAGTACTCTTATTACCCTGACAATGCTCGCAGCGACCGCGAGCATGACACCTGCTCTCGCTAATCGCAACTCAGACTACTGGGCACCTATGAATATGGCGAAGCGCCAATGCAGCTCAGTCCACCTACGCTTCCTGCCCGACATCCCACAGCATACGGCTGTCTACAATGAGACCGTGGTTGAAAAGAGTGCCCCTGGCACCTATTTTGCCGCCAACAACTTCAGCTCGGGCTACATAGGCATCCAAGAGACTGTGCGCAACAACAAGCCGCTGCGCGTCGCCATCTTCTCCATATGGGATGCCAAGGACTCGGGGGATAATCCTCATGCCGCCCCCGAGAGCGAGCGAGCCATGCTCATACAGAAGGGATCTGGCGTGACCACGCGCCGATTCGGCGGAGAGGGGACAGGGGGCAACTCGATGCGCATCTTTGATTGGAAGGAGGGCGAGGTCATTCGCACGCTTGTGGTCGAGATGCCCGATGGGGAGAACTTTCGCCAGATCGCGGGCTACATCTACGACAACGCGACCAAAAAGTGGGACCTGCTGAGCTGCTGGCGCGTGCAGGCGCTGAGCCGTGGGCTGGGCGATGGAGCAGCCTTTGTCGAGGACTTCCGCCGCAATGTGGAGAGCAAGCTCATGGAGCGTCGCGCCACCTTTGGTCCAGCTTACCGCTACGCCGATGGCAAATGGCATCAGGCAAATACCTTCCAATTCACCAAGGATGGCAACCCTAATATGGA